>JAZODE010000117.1:0-41535 GCA_045596885.1 Victivallaceae bacterium | reverse complement strand
TTGTCAAAGCGTCCTCGCTTCGATCTGATAAAGGGAGCGTTTTCGGCTGTTACCTTGCAGGTAGCAGCCTCAAACTACCCTTTACAGCTCTTTGCGAATGACATCTTTGCCATTTTTTGAATGACTTTTGAAATTACCTCTGAAAAGTTGAGAAAACATCAGATACCATCTTGCAAAATAAAAAGGAGTGCTGTATCTTATAATGAGTATTTACAGAAAGGATATGAAGATGTTTGATTTTGCCAATCCGGGGTATGAGATCATAGATGCTCATGTTCACCCTTTTTCCTGTTACAGCGACCTTGATACCACCCATCTGGGGGGAGCGACCATTGATGATGACTTTATCCTTGCACTCAAAGGCGCAGGTATTTCCCGTGCGGCGGGTTCGGTCATCAAGCGCTACCCCGCAGAAGAATTTACCTGGGATGTCGTTCATGGTTTCAACCTCAAAGTTCTGGAAGGACGCGACCGGTTCGATAATTTTCTCATTCCCGGTATCTGCGTTCATCCCTGGTTCGTGAAGGAGTCTCTGGAAGAGATCGATCACATGTACCACAAGGAAAATGTCCGTTTCATCGGTGAACTGGTGGCTTATATGTGCCACTACAACAACTACGCTGTTCCTGAAATGGATCCTGTCTGGGATCTTGCCAACCAGCTGGGAATGGTGGTCAATCTCCATCTCAACAATCTGGATGAAGTGCGGATCATACTGAAAAAATTCCCCGATTTGAAACTGGTTATCGCCCATCCTACTGCGAGCAGACAGGAGTATGAGGATCGTATGCGCCTGGTGGCAAAGTATCCCAATGCGGCATTGGATATTTCTGGGTCAGGACCCAATACCTGGGGTATGCTCCGCCGGGGCATCAACTGGGCGGGTAAGGAAAAACTGCTCTTCGGAACCGACTTCCCCATCCGCAACCCCGGCATGTATGTGGCAGGAGTCCTCTATGAAAGATTGACCGATGATGAGAACGCTGCTATTTTCGCCGGGAACTTCAAACGCCTGATGGGGATGTGATGGAACTGCAAAAGGAAACAGCAGAGAGCGCAGTACGGCTTTTCAGACTGCTTTTTGCGTTCCCCGGAGATGACGGGAGCATACAAACTGCCGACGACCCTTTTCTGCGCCAACTCAAGGGGATGATAGATGCCTTTGCCGCCAATGACGGAGAGGCGTACTTTGCCGATTACTTCAACGGCATATACCGGCGCTGGGGAGAAAATGTCAGAAGAGAACTTCTGGCTGCCTTCTTTGATGCCTTTGTCAGCGCCGGAGTCGTTCCCGGAAATTGGACATGGGAAGGTGAAACGGAGCGTTTTCTTTTGGGCGAGTGCCGTTCTTTTATCAAGAGATTGCTTCAAATCAGTGAAATGCTGCCCCGGTGTGGGGTCCTTCCCGGTGCCCGGCGGCTTTTTGACGATTTGGAGGAGTTGACCGACGGGGAGTGTCTTGCTGAAGCCATTGCCGGAGCTGACCGCTTTCTTGAGGGGAGAGTTTTCCGCTTTATCGGCAGCCATTTTGAGTCTGTTGAACCTGATTCAGCCAAGGATGTCTCCAAATTTTTCGGATTCCCCAGTGTGCGGAACAGTTTTCAGGATCACTTTAAAAAGTACAGTGCCGGTATTTCAAATGTGCCTTTGCTGATCCACAGTCTGCCGGGGTACGGCAAGACCAGTATGACTGTGTCATACGCTCTGGCTGAGGAAAATATCGTGCTGATCCTTCCCGAGCCTGAGGCGCTGGAGTCGGAGTGGAACGCCCTCATGGAGCCCTTGAAACTCAGACAGGATCTGAAATTCGTGGTCTTTTTTGACGATATCGACCCACGGAGCGTCAACTGGTACAAGTTCCGAACCCATGTAGGGGGCGCCTTTTCGCTCCCGGACAATGTGAATGTGGTGCTTTCTGCCAACTATGAGTTTCCCCCCAGTATCCTTTCCCGGGGACGCCGGGTGAGTTTTCCTGTCTTTGATGAGATCCGCTGCATGGAGATGGTGGAAGATTTTCTCCGGGATTTCGGACTGCGTTCCATCCCCGGCAATCTGGTCCCTCTGATCGCCGCAGACTACACTGAGGAGTTCGGACAGCACAAGTTTACTGAACTTTCCCCCCGCACCCTTATGCGCTATCTCAGCATCTATCAGAAAAATCCCGTCAAACGCCGCAATATCGTGGAACTTGCCATGGGCCCCATGATCACCCGTCCGGACCCGGAACTTTTCTACGAATTCAATATTGAACTTATGCGTTCTCTCTACGGGGAAGAGTATATCAAACGCCTGTTGAAAGAGCGGCTCAAGAATCTTTGAAAGGCAGTTTGGGCTGTTCCGGGAGCGGTTCCCCCAGCGGGTGAAGCGCTCCCAGCCCAACGCCCGCCAGCCTGACCGGGCGGATCCCGGCAGAGGTCTTTTTCAGGAGTTCAACGGCATGGGCGCCGATGACTTCGCCGTCGGCGGTGGGCGTTTCAAGTGTCACCGTGCGGGTGACGGTTTGAAAGTCAGCGTACTTGATCTTCAAGGTTATGTTGAATCCGCACCATCCTTCTGCGGCGGCGCGTCTGGCGGTTTTCCGTGCCAGAGTCCGCACCAGTATGCGCAGCTGCCGCACATCGGTGCAATCCTGAAGCAATGTGATTTCCCGGCTGATGGATTTGGGGTCCCCTGCTGTTTCCACCTTGCGGTCGTCAATGCCTCTCACGATGTGATAATAAAAGGAGCCCACTTTGCCGAAAAGCAGCTGCAGGATCTCCAAATCAAGTTTTTTCAAATCTGCTCCCGTGCGGACATTGATGCTTTCCAGACGGTCGGCAGTGACGCTGCCGATGCCGTGGAATTTGCGGATGGGCAGACGGTCAAGAAAGTACTCCGCCTCCTCAGGAGCTATGACGGTCAGTCCGTCGGGTTTTTGAAAATCGGATGCCGTTTTCGCCAGAAATTTGTTGGAGGCGACCCCCACGGAACAGGTGAGACAGGTGCACTCTCTGATCCTGCGGCGGATATACTCTGCGATCTCTTTTGCACTTGAAAGCTCCACTTTGAACTGGGTGATGTCCAGGTAGGCTTCATCTATGGAAACGGGCTCCACCAGGTCGGTGACTTCGTGGAATATCTCTCTGATTTTGCGGGAAACGGCACTGTATTTCCGGTGGTTCGGGCGGATGAGCACAGCTTGAGGACAGAGCCGCAGTGCCGTTCTTGTGGGCATGGCAGAGTGTATGCCGAACTTTCTTGCTTCGTAAGAACAGGTCGAGACCACGCCGCGCCGCTCAGGAGAGCCCCCCACAATGACGGGACGATCCTGCAGTTCCGGGCGGTCGCGTTGTTCAATGGAGGCAAAAAAGGCATCCATATCCACATGGAGGATGGTTTTATGTGTCAGTTT
This sequence comes from Victivallaceae bacterium, assembly GCA_045596885.1. Taxonomy (GTDB): domain Bacteria; phylum Verrucomicrobiota; class Lentisphaeria; order Victivallales; family Victivallaceae; genus UBA1784. The sequence continues at coordinate 38,144 of JAZODE010000117.1, read as the reverse complement.
CCCCATTGTTTTATGACCATATTTTTTTGAGTCAGGTAAACTCCGGAAAGCCCCCACAGCTGTTTTTCGCATTTACCGTCAGCAATAGTGTTTGATCTCTATGGAATATTTCCCCGGACCGTAAACTTTTCCCCGGACCAGAGCCTCTGTATTGGCGGGGATCGTAAAGTCGTAGATGTAATCTTCACCTTCACGGCGCCACCCGGCACTTATGGGACCGTAAATGGAGTCGTATTCCGCTTCCGCGTGGTCAAGGAATCTGCCGAAACGGGGTTCCAGTTTGAAGCGCTTGAAGGTGGGATCGGGCTTGATGCCGCAGATCTCTTCGTAAAACCATTCGGCAACGGCGCCGTAAGCGTAGTGGTTGAAGGAGTTCATGGAAATACTGGCAAAACCTGTTTCATGGTTCCATGAGTTCCAGCGCTCCCACATGGTGGTTGCCCCCTGGATCACCGGGTAGAGCCAGGAGGGATAGGAGCTTTGGAGCAGCAGTTGGTAAGCGGTGTCCAGAGCCTCCACCTTGGTCAGAACCGGCAGCAGCAAAGGCGTGCCCAGAAATCCTGTAGACAGGTACATTTTCTGTTTCTTTTCGATGTCGTTGAGGAGTGACTCCACCACCAGCGCCCAGAGATCCCGGGTGTCCGGGGTCAGATCAAAGTGGAGCGCCAGCAGCTTTGAGGTCTGGGATTCCCCTTTGAAACGCAGATCATCGGTGTAAAATTCCTTGATGAAGGCTTCTTTGATCCATTCATATTTCTGCTGCCGTTCCTTTGCGATCTCTGTTTCTCCCACAAGGGCAGCCATTTGACCGCAGAGCCGGTTCATTCCGGCAAGGTAAGCTGTGGCAAGGAGTTCTTTGGGCGTCGGATCGTTGATGTTGAGCCAATCGCCGTATTTGACCAGGTGGACGATGGGGGAGTTGTCGCACGCCTTAATGATGTTGTCAAGACACTCCACCATGTTGGGCAGATACTGCTTCACAATGCGGCTGTCGCCGTATTTGCGGAACATCTGCCAGGGAACGACGATCCCCGCATCGCCCCAGCCGGTGGAAAAGAGCCCCCAGCCCACTCCGGTTTCTTTGGGGCGGTAGGGCAGCGGCGCCAGCTGGGGATAGAATCCATCGACCCGGGAACAGTTGAGGTCACGGATCCACTTGGTGTAGAATTCAGCGCTGTATGCGTTGTAGCTGGCTGTATTGGCAAAGACCTGAGTATCACCCGTCCACCCCAGTTTTTCATCCCGCTGGGGACAGTCGGTGGGAACATCGAGGAAATTGCTGCGCTGTCCCCAGAGGATATTTTCAAAGAGCTTGTTGATAAGATGATTTGAACAGCTGAAACGCCCCGTCTCAGGGAGATGTGAAGAGATGACACATCCTTCAATGTTGTCGGCGCTGAACTCTCCGGGCCAGCCGGTGATCTCAACGTAACGGAATCCGTAAAATGTAAAAAGAGGTTCGTAGATCTCCTCCTCTTTCCCGCAGGAGATATAGGTGGTGGTGGCTTCGGCGGTGCGCAGATTGGCTGTGTAAAGTGAACCGTCGGCGTTGACCATTTCTCCGTGGCGGATGGTGATGACCGCACCCCGTCCGGGATTATGGAGTCTGATCCGCTCTCTGCCGGTGAAATTCTGTCCGAAATCCACCCGGATCACGCCGTTGGGGGTGCGGGTGACGGCGGCAGGTTTCAGTACGGCGATCTGGCGGACCGGGGCGCCGGAGTGCCATTCGATCCGGATATCAGGGGCAGGGAAGACCCGGGGCGCCGGACGCTGTTCACACTCCTCAATGATTTTACCAGTGGGGGAAAGGCGGGTGCCGTCGTATTTTTCCCCGTCGTAGATATCGGAATACCGGTAACAGGTGTTGTAAGATTTCCAGTTTTCATCGGTGATAAGAAGCGTTTCACTTCCCTGACGCACTTCGGCAAGGAGCATGGGGTGTCTCCCCCAGGTGGGTTTATCCTCTCCCCAATGGCGGGCGATCCTGCCGCAGTACCAGCCTTCCCCCAGAAAAACGGCGATCTCGTTTTCTCCTTCCCGGAGCAGGGGGGAAACATCGCAGACCTGATACTGGACACGCTGATAGTAATCGGTCCACCCCGGTGTGAAAAGGTCGGGACTTACCTTTTGACCGTTGATTTCAGCCTGATAAAGTCCCAGTGCCGTAATGGCAAGGCGGACGTTGGCTGTTGATTTGACTGTGAAAGTCTGCTTGAGCAGCTGAACGGGGCGCATAAAGGCTTCACCGCCATAGGTCCCGATCCACTTTGCCTGCCACGGTGTTCCCATGAACCCCGTTTCAAAAAAAGATTCGTCACTCAAGAGCTTTTCCCCTGTGTCAAGCAGGGACTCCACCTGCCAGAAATAGCGGGTAAAGGGGGCAAGGGGCTTCCCTGCATAGGGCAGCTGTACCGTGTCTGAATTTTCTGTCATGCCGGAGTCCCACACGGTTTCTCCGGCGGCAGTTCTGACTTTGATACGGCAGCTTTTCTGCATGATCCTGTCCCCTTCCAGACGGTAGAAAAAACGGGGACAGGGTTCATCCATGCCCAGAGGGGCACTTTTGTATTCAACTTGCAAATGGGTGATCTTATTCATCGTGACACTCCTTGGGATTGATCGGCTTGATGTGGATGGGAGGGAGTCGTTCCGGCGCGCCAGGTGCAGCGGTAAAAGAAGACAGATTTACGCTTTTTACGCCCCTGTACGGCGTGGAGAAGTTTCAACTCTGCTCCGGCAGGCAGCAAACGGCTTTCAAATACCGGCGCTTCTTTCCGGGAATATCGCATGGCAATAAGCAAATGTTTCCCCCTGTAAAAAGGATGGTGCAGTGTCGCCAGTATGCTTTGGGGCGTTTCTTCGTAGTAGGCACCGGTCCGCACTCCTGTGTAGTATCTGAGATTGCTCTCCTCTTCCAGACGGACGAGCACTGTCGCATCGGGGTGGCGTGCGCTGTACTCTCTGGCGTAAGCATAAACTTTCCGGTAAATATCCTGCTGTGAAGAAAGATCATGGCGTGCCATGAGCAAGAGCCCCCCTGTGATGCACAGCAGAAACAGACGGGGGAGCCACTGGAAACTCCACTGGGGAATGGCGGGGATTTTCCGGTGCAGAACTCTCAGGCAGCTTGCTGATCTGAGTCCCACCAGTGCGGTCAGGATCCCTGCCGGTACCACCAGCATTGCCACATAGCGCGTGGAAATCACCCCTGTCACCATGCGCCACAGCAGCATGAAAAGTATCAGCAGCCAGAAACAGAGGTAAAGTTTCCCGTGGCGGCGTTTCAGGAACAGGAAAACCAACGCCGTCAGAGAACCAATGGCAAAAATCAGAGTCAAGCCATTGGGGATCTGCTGCAGCAGAGTCCTTTTCAGTTCAAAAATCATACTTTCCATTTTTTGACCAGCAGATCCCATTTGTTCAGGATATAGTTATCGTACTGCGCTTTGAAGCTCTCTTTTCCTCCTGTTGCGGCAGTCAACAGGATCCAGAATAGCAGACCGCAGAGAAAATAAAGCAGAAAATGCCCCGCCGCTTTGAGGAAAGGGTACTGTTTTTTTACGGTGCCGACCGTCAGAGCAATGAAGGCAAGAGCTGTGAGTTCCAATGCTTCAAAACGGCAGCACCATGCCGCTGCCGTGAAAATGGATGCACTCAGCCAGGGGAGCAGTTTTTGCCTTTTCAACCCGGCAAGTCCGCAATTCATGGCGAGGAGCGCCAGAAGCAGAAAGGCGCCGTCACGCAAGGGCTCCACCGAAAATTGGAGCAGCAGCGGGTGTACCGTCAGCATAATGGCACTGTAGCGGGCAAGGCGGCGGTTTGAGGTCGCCCGGAGAATCAGCATATATGCCGCAAGAGGAATGAAAATGCCTGTTGTAAAACAGTAGACCTTTCCGGCGCACTCCGGGGAAAGTCCCAGCTGGATCAGCAGTTTCATACAAAAACAGGGAAGAGGGGGGAAGGCTAAAAGATCATAGCTCCCCTTTTTCGCCCACCTTGCGGCGACATTGATATATTGGACCGCATCACGGGAAATGTAAGGAGACCATGAGAATGCCCACAAGTGTATGGCGGCAGTGAAAAGCAAAAGAGCTGCCGCGCCGGGAAGAGGGCGGTTTTTCAACAGAAAAAGGCTTCTTTTGAAATAAAAAACAACACGTCTCATAGGGTGGTGGTGATCTTCTTGCATTTGGTGATTTTTATTTTGTCTCACAGTTAATATACCGCCAATGACGGGTTAATGCAAATTTTTATGGGGACAGGAGAATTTTTTTTGGAAAAAATGTATCATGTTACATAATAATGCTTGAAAATAATACATTCCCGGATTATATTATGAAGATGTCTTTAACTGAAAGGAATTGCTGAAAAGATGAACATGTATGCCGCCCGGGTTCTGGAAGATCTCAAAAGAAACAATCCCCATGAACCTGAATTTATTCAGAGCGTGACCGAAGTTCTCGGTTCTCTTTCCATGCTGCTTGACCGGCAGGGGAAATATGAAAAAAACAAGATCCTTGAGCGGATGGTAGTTCCGGAACGGGTGATCATGTTTCAGATCCCCTGGCTGGATGACCGGGGGGAGATCCAGGTGAATATCGGCTACCGTGTGCAGTTCAACAGCGCCATCGGTCCTTTCAAGGGGGGATTGCGCTTTCACCCTTCTGTCAATTTGAGCATATTGAAATTTCTGGGGTTTGAACAGATTTTCAAAAACAGTTTGACCACGCTCCCCATGGGGGGCGGAAAGGGCGGAGCTGACTTTGATCCCAAAGGAAAGTCTGAAAGGGAGGTCATGACCTTCTGTCAGAACTTTATGCGTGAGCTTTACCGCCACATCGGACCGTCTACCGATGTCCCTGCAGGGGATATCGGCGTGGGCAGCAGAGAGATCGGATTCCTTTTCGGGCAGTACAAGAAACTTGCCAATGCCTACGACAGCGTTCTGACGGGAAAAGGGGTCAACTGGGGGGGCAGTTTGATCCGTCCTCAGGCGACCGGCTACGGATGTGTCTATTTCGCCTCTGAAATGCTCAAGACCAGAGGCATGGATTTTCAGAAGCGCTCTGTTTTGATCTCCGGTTCAGGCAACGTGGCGCAGTACGCCGCCCAAAAGGTGCAGCAGCTGGGCGGCAAGGTCATTTCTCTTTCTGATTCCAACGGCGTTATTATCGACCCGGATGGTATTGATGAGGAAAAACTTGCCTTCATCATGGAACTGAAGAATGTCCGCCGGGGCAGGATCAGAGAGTACGTCGCCAAATTCCCCACTGCACGCTATTATGAAGACCGCCGCCCCTGGCAGCTTGCCAAGTGTGATATCGCTCTGCCCTGTGCTACCCAGAATGAGCTGGATCTTGCCGACGCAAAAGCTCTGGTCGCCAACGGATGCCACGCTGTCTGCGAAGGTGCCAATATGCCTACGACCCTTGAAGCAACAGCTTATTTGCAGGCGAACAAACTTCTTTTCGCTCCCGGCAAGGCCTCCAACGCAGGCGGTGTCGCCACCAGCGGGCTTGAAATGAGTCAGAACGCCATGCGTCTCGGCTGGACACGGGAATCTGTGGACAACAGACTCCACGATATCATGATAAATATCCACAATGCCGCCCGCAGTGCTGCGGCGGAGTTCAATGATCCGGACAACTATGTGATGGGCGCCAATATCGCCGGATTCAGAAAAGTGGCAGACGCCATGATAGATCTGGGGATCTGATGTTCCCTTTCAGCTTCTTCTTCTGGCAAAGAAGCTGGAGATATCTTCTGCAAGTTTTTCCCCGAGAGAAGGACACTTTTCGTGGATCTCTCCCGGGGTAAGTTTTTTCAGCGCTGCCACAGATCCGAAGGTCCGGAGAATGAGGGCTCTGCGCTTTTCGCCGATACCCGGGATCTCATCAAGGACCGACGCCGCAAGGAGTTTTTCACGGCGCCTGCGGTGGCGGGTGATGGAGTAGCGGTGGGTCTCATCCCGGACACTTTGCAAAAGTCTCAACGCAGGATCATGGCGGGAAAGGATGATGGGATCACTTTTTCCGGGAAGAAAGATCTCCTCATTTCTTTCCGCAAGTCCCAAGACAGGGAGCACCGGGCAGTTGAGTTCATAAAGGGTTTTTACAGCGGCTCCCAGCTGTCCTTTGCCGCCGTCGATGAGAAGCAGGTCGCACAGTACGCTATTTTCCTCCAGTGCCCGGGAAAATTGCCTTCTGACCGCTTCGGCGATCATACTGAAGTCGTCGATCCCCTCAACAGTTTTGATGTTGAAGGTACGGTAGCTTGAACGGTCAGGCTTGCCGTCACGGAAGACCACCATACCTGAAACTGCCAGAGTGCCGAAGGTGTTGGAAATGTCAAAGCCCCAAATCAGTTTGGGAGCCTTGGGGAGTTTCAGAGCCTCCTGCAATGCCCGCACTGCGGAAAGACCTGTCGGGACGCCGGGGAGTTCGGGATTCTCAAAGGCGCGGTTTTTACGGGTAAAGACCGCCCGCAGATTCTGGAGTATTTCCCGGTAGCGTGCCGCCTGTTCAAACTTCTGTTCAGCGGCAAAGGCGCGCATTTTTGTTTCCAGTTCCTCTTCCAGAGGAGCGATGTTGCCGTCAAGGACCTCAAGGGCTGAATTGAGGAGTTTTGCGTACTCTTCTTCTGTGATGTTGCCCCGGCAGGGGGCGGAGCAATCTTTCATGATCCGTTTGAGACAGCGTTTGCAGCTTTCTTCATCGGGATTTTCGTCTTTACATGCCCGGAGCTTGAAACGCTGCAAAAGGTATTCAAGGGTGCTTTTCAGTGCCGATCCGTGGGGGAAGGGACCGAAATAGCGGGCATTGTCACCGGCTTTGAAGCGGGCACAGCGCAAGGTGGGGAATTTTTCAGACATATCCAGCTTCAAAAGCAGATAGCGCTTGTCATCCCGCATAAGGATATTGTACCGGGGGGCATAAGCCTTGATGAGCCGGGATTCAAGGATCAGTGCTTCATCGTCGCTGCGGACGACTTCAAAGTTCCACTCGGCGATACTGTTGATGAGTGACCGCAGTTTCGGGTCGGCAGTGCGGCTCCGGGCGGGCTGGAAATAGTTGCCCAGCCTGCGCCGCAGGTTGCTTGCCTTGCCCACATAGATCACATTACCGAAACGGTCACGGAAAACATAAACGCCGGGCTTTGCGGGGATCTCCCCCGGATGGTACTCTGCAAATGTCACTTTTTATCACCTTCTTCTGCCATGCAGATAATATAATATCCGGGATGCAAAAAAACAAATCCTCAATGGAAGAAAAACAGACAAATCAGATTTGAGACTCCCGCCTTTTTTTCGGCGTCATGCCGAAGTGTTCCAGAAAACAGCGGTGAAAATAGCTGGTGTAGTTGAATCCGCACTCTTCAGCGATCTCTTCAATGGTCATATCTGTGGAACGCAGCAATTCGTCTGCCAGTTCCAGTTTGTAGAGATTCCGGAGTTTGGAAAACTCCATGCCCGTGTATTTTTTGGCAAGGCGGGAAAGGGAGCCGGGGGAAAGATGAAACATCAAGGCGATTTTTTCTCTTGAGAGCGACTCTTTCCGGTGGGCGCGCAAGTAGGCATTGATCCTGCCCCAGTTGCGGTTGAGCCGCAAAGAGTTTTGCCCTTTCATATTTCTGATCTGGTTGACCGTGACGGAAAAAAGAGTACGCATGAGCTGTCCCAGAAGTTCAAGGGATGTGCCTTCCTGCTGCAAAGACTCCAAAGCCTCGATCAGTTTGAATCCTGCCGGGGAAAGGGGCTCCGGAGTGTGATAGTAGATGATATCGTTGCGGGAGTTGAAGATGACCACCCTGATATACTCTTTAAAGTAACAGAAACTTATTGCCCGCCTTTCCTGTTTTGAGTCTCCCACCGCCCACTGGTAGCCTGAGGCTGTGCAATAGTAAAAGGCGGGAGCTTCCAGACGCTGTTCAAAAAGCCTCCCTTTTTCATAGAGACGGAAGAGCATCTGTTTAGCAAGCAGTACATTGAGGCGGGGCATTCCGTGAACGGGTTTATCCAAAGGGGAATCCGCTGAAAAAAGTATACCCATTTTTTCCGGCAGAACGATTTGGGCAAGCAGTTCTGAAATTTCTTCCTGAAGCGTATTGTTCAACTGTATTTCCTCCTGATAAACTGTTACAGTGCCCTCTGCGGCACTGCGGCAGTTTTGATTTTTGAGACTTTAAAGCGGATTTTTTCAGAAAAAAGCCATATTGTCACAATAGTATATAAAATATCACAAAAGAGACTTTTTTTCAAGGGTAAATATGATTATAGTATATGTTGTGTATGTTGAGAGAACAGTTAAAAACAAGAGTTTGTTGTTTATGAAAATCGAAACTTCTGTGATTTGGAACAACCGTTCAGGGGAAAATACCTCATGGTTCCATCCCCGCTGCTGCCGTCTGGATGGAGGGAGGCTTTTTATGTCGCTTCAGAGCATCGGGGGCGGCGACTTTTACGGACCTGTCCACGAAAGCATTTTTGACGGCGTCAAGTGGAGCGATCCGGTTGAGATACCCGGGCTCGGCTGGGAGAAAAGTGTTGAAGATATTTCAGAAGGGGTCTGCGATGTGGTCCCTTACGATCACGCTCCCACCGGGACTGTCCTTGCCATAGGACACAATGTCTATTACAGAGATGGTGCACTTTTTGATTCTCTGGGGGACTGGGAGGAGCGGAAAGGTCCTGTGGTCTGCCGTTTCCCGGTCTGGTCCATCCGCAGCAGAGAGGGAAAATGGATCAAAAGCCGCAAGAAACTTTTTGTTCCCGGCATGGAGGAGTGTTCCATGTACTCCTGCGGTTCCTCCCAGTGGTTTTTCCGTGGTGCGGATGAGGTATACATCCCCCTGACATTCGGGTTCTGGAACCGGACCGACCGGATGGTCTGTTCGGCAAAGTTCCGCTATGACGGCGAAAATCTGGAATTCATCCAAAAGGGAAATATCCTTGAACTGCCCGTCAAGAGAGGATTGCTTGAGCCCTCACTCCTTGATTGCGGCGACAGGGTGCTTTTGACCATCCGGGCTGAGGATGGTTGCGGCTACAATGCGGTGAGCACCGACGGGCTCCATTGGGGGGAAATGAACCCCTGGCAGTTTGACACGGGGGAGGTTTTGAAAATGTCCACCACCCAGCAGCATTTTCTCAAGTGCGGCGGGAAAATTTTTCTGGTCTACACCCGGGATACCGGTTACAACTCTCATGTCATGCGCTTCAGAACGCCCCTTTTTATGGCGGAAATCACTCCCGAACTTGAACTTGTGAAAGAGAGTGAAACGGTCGTCTTTCCCATGATCGACGAAGGCAAACATGCTCCCGGCATGGGGAATTTCCAGTGTTACGCATTGTCTGAAAAAGAAGCGGTCATCACCGTCGGCGAAGAGCGGGGGTATGACAAGTTCCGTGGAAATACTTTAATGGCAAGAATAACCTTTTGAGAGGAGAAAGAAGAGATGAAAAGATTTTTTACCCTGATCGAACTGCTCGTCGTTATTGCGATCATTGCCATCCTTGCCGCCATGCTGCTGCCCGCTTTGCAGCAGGCACGGGAGCGGGGACGGACCGCCAGTTGCCTCAACAATATGAAAACTCTGGGCTTTGCCGGACAATCCTATATGCAGGACAATAATGAGTTTTTCCACAACTATTCCAATGGCAAATCCTCCAACCCCCATTACCGCAGCTGGTCCCATCCTTATGAAGAGAGAAGTTACCTTGCCGGCTACCTGGGCAGGGAAGAGGGCGTACTGCTTTTCGGCGGGCACGGAACGACTAAAAAACGCAGTAAATATCTCTGCCCGAATGTGACAACTGAAATGTTTTCTCCTGCCACTTCCCTGACCAATCTTGTGGGAATCAATCAGACAGGGGTCAGCAAATATATCAAATCTTCCAGCGTCGTAGCCCCTTCCCGTTCTGCCAATTACGGGGAAATCAGCAGCGGCAACACCAAGCTGGTTTCTCCTGATTCTTCTGAAACCGGCGAAAGTTCCAGACTCAACTACCGTCATCAGGGAGGATCCACCTCTATGGTAACTTACTATGACGGCAGAGCAACACCTGTTCTGATGAGCAAGATCAACGCTGTTGTGGGACACTATAAACAGGGATTCTGGACCGTTGTCCGTGAAGCCAACGGTTCATACAATAACAGATGGCAAAACTGAAAGTAAAAAGGAGTTGTTTATGAGAAAACTGTTTTTATTTGGTATGGCGGCGCTGCTGCTGCTCCCCCTTGCCGGAGCAGACATCATTATTGCCGACGGCAAAAAAAGCGCTTACACCGTCGTCGTACCTGATACCTCAGGGGAAAAGAACCTTGACTTTTATGTGACACTGGCAGGTGAAATGCTCCAGCATGTCATTAAAAAGGCTTCAGGTGCTCAGCTGAAACTTGTGAAGGAATCTGAGTTCAAAGGCAATACCCCTGCCATTTATGTGGGCAACACCAAAGCCCTGACAAAAGCCGGATTGAGTTCCGAAAAATTTGATCTCTGGGAACACGCCATTGCGGTCAAAGGGAAAAACATTTTTGTCTACGGCAAAGATCTTCCCAGTCCTTTCAAAAAACGCGCCAAAGCCTATGTTCACATGATCAACGGCACTTTGAAGGGCGCCTGTACCTTTGCTGAAAAGTTTGTCAACACCCGTTTTGTCCTCTGCCGCAACCACAAAGCAGGCATCCACGACGGTATCAGCACGTTGCCTCAGAAAAAGATAACCATTCCTGAAAAATACTTTTACCGCAAGTGCCCTCAGTTCATGAGCACCACGGGGGACTCTCTGGGACTTTTCTACATGATCGCCAATGGCTGGATGTTCTACGGCGGCAACGCCTTCAACGCCCACAGTCACGCCGTGGCAATCCCTCAGGCGAAATATTTCAAGAGCAATCCAGAATACTTTGCCTTTATCAACGGCAAACGCTACTTTTGTCCGGGGGGCAGACAGCCCCATTACTGTCTTTCCAACAAAAAGGTACAGGAGCTCATCTATCAGGAGCTCCTTTCCCGTGCCCGCACCGGTGCCCGTATCGTTGAGGTGGGGCAGAGCGACGGATTCAAGCCTTGCGAATGCAAAAACTGCGAAGCATGGTACGGCGTCAAAGAGTGGAGCGAAAAACTCTGGTGTTTCCACCGTGACCTTGCCGCCCGGATCTGGAAGGACTCCCCCGGAACGCAGGTCAGTATCATGTGCTACGGTCCCACCCAGAAACTCCCCACGACCTTTACCAGATTCAAATCCCCCAATGTAATTATTGATGTGGCTCCCCCCAGATACCATATCCTGAAAGGTCTGCAGAAATTCAACATCAAGGGTATCGTTTCATGGACCTATTTCTTCGGGGCTTATATGGCAAGCAGTCACTCTCCCGCCCGTGATTTCGCAGCTTTGCAGCGGTGTGCCGCTTCACTTTACGGCTACAGGATCAAAGGTATCTACAACTGCGGACAGTTTACCGCGCCCTCCCTTGAAGGTCCCTGGTACTACGCCTACGGCAAGTGGCTGGAGGATAAGGATATCCCTGCTGAAAAACTTCTTGATGACTACTGCCGTTTCTCTTTCGGTGAAAAGGCGGCACCTGCCTTCAAAGCCTTTTTCAAAGCCATTGATGAGCGCTTGAAGGCTGTTCCGCTGCCTGACCCCACACTGGATGACTGGAACGATCTTGAGGGCAACAAGAACAGGAGCATCTATGCGATCCCCTTCTGGCAGAAGCGTTATCCCGCAGATGTCATGAAAAAACTTGACAGCCTTTTCAATAAAGCCGTTGCTCTTTGCGACCCCGGTTATCATGATCTGCATGCTCTCAAGACAGAGTACGAATATCTCCGCCGTGCAGCGGCGATCTGCAACGCCAAAAAGGTTTATGACGATGCCCCCGATGATGTGAAATTTGCCAAACTTCTGGATGCCGTCGCCGCAAGAAACAAGTTTATCGCCTCTCTGCCTGAGGATAAAAACAGAAAAGGCTACATCGACAGGAAAAAGTGCTACCTCTGGACCCGCCTTTCTGCCCTTAAAGATGGGGGATATATGCGCGGACGCTTCGGCGGTATCTTCGAGATCGATGCAAAACTTGCTCTCAGCGCCAGGCGCAGCACCTACGCTGTTGCTGTGAAAGACTTCAAAGACCCCGCATGGAAAGAGGCTCAGGAGTGGAACTTGCGTCCCATGAGCAAGGGGGATGCCGATATTCCGGCAGCCTTCAAGATGGGGTTCAACGGCAAAGGTGTTCTCATCAAACTCAAGGCTGCCGCTCCCACTGTGGCTGACGGCGTCAAGATCAAACGGGATGGCGGCGTGTGGCAGTATCCTTCCTTTGACATTGCTCTTTTCAGCGATCCGGCGAAACCCGGTCGGCATCTGATTTTTGCCTTCCATCCCCAGTCAAAGTATGACTCTGAGGTGACTTTCAGGAAAAATCAGAGAAATCTGGAAAATCCCAAATGGAACGGCAAGTGGCAACACACTTCACGCCGTGTCAATGGACTCTGGGAAGCGGAGCTTTTCATTCCTTTCGCTGATTTTCCTGCCGATATCCGCAAAGAGAAAAAGTTTCTCGCCCAGATCGGATTTTCTCTGACCTCTCAGAAGGGACACTACACCTGGAATCAGCCTCTTGACGGTACTTTCGTCTCAGCGTCTGGTCTGGGAACGGTGACTCTGGGGAAAGCCAAAGCTGCCAAAGCAACGGTCAAAGAATTTCTGCTGCACCATGATTTCGGCAAGGCAAAACGGCTTCCCAAATACTGGCTCACTTATCCTTCCGGCAAGCTCAAATACGGATTTGAAGGCAAGACCCTTGTTTTCAGTCAGAGCAACAAACATGTCAACTCTTCAGCCAAAAAGCGTGATCCTGAGTTCCATTTTGTCTCTGCCAATGACCGTGCCACCATTACCGTGAAGCTCTCAGGCAATGGCAACGCCCAGATGGGCGCCGGACTTTACGATAAGAAAAAGTGGCTCATCAACCGGGGGCGTCCCGGACTTATCCCCCTGACCGGTACGCCGAAAGAATACACATTTTCCTTCGGTCCTGATGCCGATTATCTCAGAGGGGCTGAGTATTTCATTCCTTCCGTGATCCTCCGTGGAGCAGGGACGGTCAAGGTCCACGAGTTCAAAGTCCGTCTGGAGCAGAAAAAGTAAGTCTGTTTTCCGGAACAAAAAGAAAACCGGTATCCAGCTGTTTGCGGCGGATACCGGTTTTTTTCTGCCGGTGAAAAGTTCAGTTGAATTGCTCCGGATCCACCAGATACATACTGCCGGGTTCACAGGTCCAAATCACCAGGCGCCATCCCGGACGGCGTTCCTTCGCGGGGGGATCGCAGGTGATAAGGCTTGTTGAGTTCAGCCGGGCAAAACGGGTGAGTGAGAGGCGGAAATGCCCCTCTTTGTGTCTGAAAAGCTTCATGGGGATCTTGAATACCGCATCCCAACTTTTTTCCCCTTTCCGGAACTCATGGGTCGGTCCCGGACGGTTGGCAAGGAAACGGTTTTGTCCGTTGAGTTCACAGCATACGCCGAAATCGGTGGTGTCCTGCCGCAAGGTGACGAAAAACTGATCCAGCTGGAAGATTCCTTCCAAATGGATATTGAAGACGAGATCCTCCCCTTCGACTTTCATTTGCCAGGTGAAATTTTCGGCTTTGTGCGGTGCAAGGGGATCTTGCAGCACGGGCAGCTTTACGAAAGGCAGGGGAGAACGGAGTTCTTCTTCAAGCATCTGAGCACGGACTTCCAATCTTTCCGGGAAATATTTGTAGGTCTCTGCCTCTGAATGGAATCCCAGACGGGGATCTTTTTTACAAAGTTCCGCAAGCTCCCGTGAAAGAGCCGCTTCACGCAGAAGGATCTCTTTCATCTCAGAGGTGACTTCTTCATTGTCCCGCCGCAGCTGGTAGAAGCGGAATATATCCGCCGCCGCAATAAAGTGCAGTTCAAGGGTCCGGATCAGATCAAGGTCCCTGATCCGCTCAGGTGAAGAAGCAAACTTTTCTCTGAGGACACTGAGTTTTTCAGCAGCAGCACTCCACTTGTCTTTGATCATGCGGGCAAGGGTCGCTGCTTCATCGAGGGTGTGGTTTTCCAGAGCTTCACCGATACAGTCGCCGCTGACCGGGTGGATCCCCTGCCATGTCCGTGCCAGAGGGATGTTCTGTTCATGGCAGTACAAGGGCCACACGGCGCCGTCGTGGAAGGGACCGAAATACTGCATGGCATTGGAAAGGGGATAGAGGTGGTAGGCGTCGCTGAACTCTTCGTAAGTTTCAGCAAGAAGCGGTGCGTAAATGCCCCATTCCGGTTTGAGCAAACGGGTCAGAAAATCCTGCTGTGAACTTGAAAAATCTTCAAAGGCAAGAAGACCTGCCGCCTTGTTCATCAGCCCCGGATAGTTCCCGAAATACCAGCATTGGATCACTGTATCCACCCCGAGCTCATACATGGCACGGTATTTTTTATAGAGCTGTCCCGGCACCGGAACATAAGGCACGGTGGCAAGTTCATGGGAACACCCCACTTGAAGTTTTGCCCCGGGTTTCCTTCCTTCGGGAAACTTTGCTGCAAAGCGGCGGAATCTTTCAGAAGGACCTGTGTAGGAAAGCCAGTAGTCTCCACCCACACGCTTTTTACCAAGCTGTATCTCTTCGCCCCCTGATTCAAAGTTCCAGAGAGCTGTGCACTTTTCGGGCAGACGGTCAAGAGTGTAGATCCAGTCACCGGTCTCCTCCGGCATGGGGATGTAGAGCCAGCTGATAAGTTCTGCTTGAGAGGCGGCATCGTGCATTCCTTTTGCCATGGCGTTGAGGGAGTTGTAAATGATCTCCTCTTTGGGGAGCTTGCCGCAGCGGGGGCAGTTCACATGGAGTCCGGGATCCTGAGACCAGTTTTTTACCGGATCAACGGAACTCAGACAGGTGGTGGGGCGCTCTCCGTAGGAAATATTGATCAACCCGCCCAGATCCGGGACGGCGCTGAAGATGTGATTTGTACACTCATAGAGATACTTTTGAGAAATTTCTGAAGAAGGACAGAAGCAGATCTGACCGCTGATATGTCTGGCGCCCCCCAGTTCAGGGTACTTTTCAAGTATGGGCGCTTCTGCATTCCATGCGGCGGGCTCAATGGCAAAGATGTAAGTCTTGATACCGTAACGCAGACACTGTTCAACTGTGCGCCCCAGTTTGGCAAGACGGCGGGGGGCGTCTTTGCCGTATTCCGGGAGCAAAGGGGTGGGGCAGAGATCTTTGAAGGTGATGGTCAGCCAGAGGCCGTTGACACCTTCATGTGCCAGCTGGTTCAAATAGGCATCGGGATAGTAGTCCACATCGTCCAGAAGCTCATCCCGGTTGAAGGGGGGGCGCTTGATGGGACCGAAAAAGCAGCGGGAAATGCGCTGTCTGACCCACGCTTTTTTGCGGAGCGTTCCCAGCTGCAGCCAGGGACCGCCGTTGCCTGAAAGAAGATCTTCCAGATAGTAGACGGCACGCCGGACCCCTTCGATCCCGGAGCCGCAGAGGATACATGACTCCCGGGTGACTTGCACTTCAAAGGAGTCATTGGGACCGCAATCAGCAAGACGGGCGATGACAGGGAGTTCCCCTTTGCCGATGCCCGTATCGTTGAAAAAGCGTTCAAGATCTTCAAAAGCAGTTGCCAATCTTTTCTGCGGATCAGACACTTGTGAAATGAGCTTGACGCCCCCTTTGAGATTGAGGATATTTTCAGAAGGCATCCCGCTTCCCGGCGCAAAGCAGCTGGAAGAATGTTTTTTCAACTCTTCTGTAAACTGCCAGCTTTCAGGGGGCGGCAGGGGGACGGCTGATACTGGATCTTTCATAGTGGGAACTTTCGTTTTGGATCAAAATGAGATCTTCTTCCGCAGAGTGTTGACTTCCCCTTCATGGGCGGCAAATTCCTCTTGTGAAAGAGGTGTACCGTCTGAACTGCGGGGGCTGATCCAATGGACTTGGCTGTAATTCAACGACTCCATAAGAGAGATGTCGCCCCAGCAGAGGAATCCCGGCTGTGACATGGCTATGGTGTAAATGGCGTTGGGCAGAAACTTGGCAAAGGCATTGGAGCGGAAATTGCTTACGGTGCGGCTGTCAAAGAGCATGGAAACAGGAGCATCTTCCAAAGTGATCCCGGAAAGACCTTTTTCAAGGGCGTTGACAGCTGCCGCCGCCACGCCGCACTCTTTGACGCCCCACAGTGACAGCTCTTTTGCCTTAAAGTTCCGGACGGCTGTTTTGACAAGGGCGTTGATGTCAAAGATCCATTCCCCCATCAAAGAGCGTCCGATCCAGAGGAGCTGGCGGAAAAATTGATGGTGGAGCCCGCCGCAGGGCGCCTGCTGGCAGGTTTCCCCGGTGCCGAACAAATCGGGCATGAGGAGCGAAGCGCCGTCTGCAGCTGCTGCGCTGATGGTCTCAGGGGAAAGCTGCCCTTTGCCTTCCGGATGCAGGAGGATCCGCACCTTTTCAGGGGAAGAACCTTCTTTGTACAAAAAGGGGATCAGATGGTCCCCCACCCGCAGGGCATAGCGTTTTACGCCTGAAACGGCTGCGTATGAGTTCAACTGCATCTGAGAAGGCAGCTGCCTGAGGCGGAAAAGTTTCCGCAGGGCTTTGCGTTCTGCTGCGGCGGAAAAACTCTTTTTTTCCAACATGGCTTTGCGGAGCTCTTCTCCCTTTTTTTTGCAGATATCCTGCAGGGCAAGGATCTCCGCAGGACGGCTTCCGGGAGAGGGGAAAAGTTTGAGATCATCAATGGGCAGAGGCTCTTCATCCACAATGGGACGCGCATTGCCGTTGCCTTCATCTTTGAGGGCGTAGTTGAAAAATCCGATGGCGCTTTCCCGCTGACGGTCGGTATATCCGTGGACCCGGTCGGCAACATAGAAGGAGATGCGTTCAGAGAGCCCCAGATGTCCGTAGACCCTTTCAACGGGGTGATAGCTTTTCAGCATTTCCGCCACGCTGAAATCGTGGTTGCAGTCGTAAAGGGCGTTGGCGACCCGCAGGTGACGGGGAGCGATGAGGGCGAGGATCCCGGAAATTTCCGTGAAGGTCAGCCCGTCGGGGAGCAGTTCACACATGCAGTTCATGCCGTAAACATAGGATTGGAACGACCCCACGCTTACCACGGGCATTGCAGCGGCGATCCGTTCATCCATTGCCGCCAGCCACATGGTCTGGTTGCCGCCCCCGGAAGCGCCGGTGGCACCGATCTTATCTTTTTTGACACACTCCAGCTGCCGCAGCAGATCCACCGCCCTGAGATTATCCACCACCTGTGTGCCCATGAGGGTTTCCCCCACATTGAGCAGATGCCCCCCAAGGACGCCGCCGTGGTACTCAGTTTCGTAGCAGTGCCATGCCCGTTCAAAGGTGCCGATGGCATCCACAGCCAGACAGACGAAGCCCTCTTTGACCAGCGCCATGGAGGTCTGCTGCACATTGATCCCGAACTTGCCTTCAGGATTGTGTCCGTGCATCTGCAGCACAGCCGGGAAAGGTCCTTTGCCCTCAGGCACATAGAGCAATGCCGTCACATAGAGTCCGGGACGGCTTTGGAAGATCAGCTTTTCAATGGAGTATCCCTCCTTTTGTATTTTACCGAAACTTCTCACATCCAGCGGCAATGCCGGATCGTAGGAAACGCCGAAGATTTTCCAGAGTTTCCGGCGCAGAGCCTTCTGGAATTTTTTCAAATCTTCAGAGTCGGTTATCACATCAAGCTGGTTGACATGAGCAAGGATGCTTGATTCGTGCTTCAGCAACCGTGTGACCTGACAGTGTTCAGACATATCCAGATGGAAGAGTCCTTCCCGGGGGAAGGGGGGGAGATCGAAATTCCAAACCTTTATGCTATTGATCTTCATGGCGAACTTTTCTGAAAGAATGAATAGTTTTTACTTGCCCAATGTATCAAGCCACAGCATATTCTGCTTGATGGCTTTGAAGAAGAAACGGGGGTCCACTTCCCGTTTTCCGGCACCGTAGGCAACACGGTTGATCTCATAGATCAGCAGAAGATCCCGGTCAAGTTTGCGGATCTCTCTCATGATCGCCTCCCAGTCGAGAACCCCCACGCCGGGCATCCAGTGGCACTCATCGTACTCATCGCAGTCAGAGATGTGGAAGGTCCTGATATATTTGCCCAGCCGGGCGATCCATTCAGGGATCTCTGCCCAGCGTTCATTGGCATGGTTCACATCAAAGCAGATACCCACACTGTCGGGCATATCCTGCATGATGATTTCCATATCTTCCACGGTTTTGCCGATGGAACGGCGGGGGCAGAGCTCCAGATTGAGGGAGAGTCCGTATTTTTCTGCGGTGGGGGCGATGCCTTTGAGGGTTTTGCGCAGAGCGTCGATACCCTCTTCACGGGTGTGTCCTTCGGGGAGGGCGCCGGGGTGCATGGTCAGATTTTTCACGCCCAGGGGCAGGGCGGTTTCAATAAAGTTGATGAAACGGCGGATACACATGTCACGCTCAAAATCGTTTTTCTGTCCGGGGGCTTCTGAAGTAAACCAGGCGGGCATGTGAACACTGGGGAATTTGAGTCTGCCGGATTTGATATAGGGTGTCACTATCTCAAGTTTGCCTTGCAGCTCTGCTGTGGGGGGGAAAGGTCCGCAGGAGTATTCAAAACCGTCAATTCCGGATTCCTCCATGCGTTTGAGCCAGAGTTCGTTGTGCATTTCCTCGTGAGGAACTGATGAAACAAATTGTAAAGCCATTTTTTTTCTCCGAAATTTTATTTATTGGCAGAAGCGACTTCAAAATTTCCGGTTTTGAAATCGCCCCGGCAGCTGAAGTCTCAACTTAATATACATTGCCCCTGCTGTTTTTTCCACCGTCGGAAAGTTTTTTTTGTAAAAAATGGAAAGGGACCTTTGGGGGGCAGGAAGATAAAAAAGGACCTTTGCCTTTGAAAAGCAAAAGTCCTCTGTAAAGAATGGCACTTGATCAGCAGATGGGGGTCACTTTGATGGCTCCCGGAATATTTTTGTCCGAAATGAGTATGAGATAGCCGCCGCCGCCGCAACCGGAAACTTTCCAGCCGTAAGCCAGGTCTTTGTAATCTTCGATGGCTTTCGCCATTTCATCTGTGAACATCGCCGGGAACATTTCAAGCTGTGCTTCAAAACACTCTTTTGTCGCTTTGCCCCATCCTTTGACATCGTAACTGCAGATAGCCTCCCAGCAGCGCTTTGAAGCATCGGCAAGTTTTCCGGCGCTGTCCGGATTGATGTTGGTTCTGCTGAAAACGTCGTAGTCATCCTTTCGGGGGGGCAGGGCGATCAGGTGCAGATTTTCTTTGACAAACTCAAGGAGCTCAGGCTCTTTGCGTGATTCGATTCCCACAGGCCAGAAGCCTTTGTCGTAGTTGAGTTTGTTCAGCCCCGGCAGAACGATCCCCAGCTGATCCTGAGAACCGCTGACCCGGAGCGTTCCCGGGGGATTTTCCAGACAGAAGAGCATCTTCGCCAGCTGGATCTTATCCCCTGCGGGGATATTGGTCTGCCACATTTCAATGGCTTTTTTCCGGGAACTGGTCGCCATGCCGCTGCGGTCGTTGAACTCTATATCAGGCTCAATGGACATGACGATCACTGAGCCCGGGCACAGATCGTTGACACTGGGCTGATCATGCCAGCCGCCGCACAGCTCCACCCGGTAGGGAATACGGCATTCCTGCCGCAGTGCCGTTGTGGAACGGACCGGGAGTCCGGCGGAAGGGATCCGTTTGCTGACGATGAGCTGTATGCCCAACTTTTCGCAGAACTCCTTTTTGGCAGGGGTATAACCATCGGTGTTGACGAAAAAGATATCCGGTTTCAGTTCGGTCACCTCTTTTTCAAAGTCCATAATGCCGCTGCCTGAGTTGATCCAGGCATCTTTAACGCAGCGCAGAGCTTTGACCATATAAAGTCTTTCTGCGTTGCCGTTAATGGTTTTACGGCCTTTCAACCCCCAGATGGTCTCATCTGACCCCAGCCCCACATAGAGATCTCCGTAAGAGGCGGCTTCTTCAAAGAAAGCCACATGCCCTGAGTGGAGCATATCATAACAACCTGAAACGAAAACTTTTTTACTCATTGATGATTCCTGTTGGAGTAAACAATTTCATCCGCTGCCGCCTTGTGCCGGACAAGGCGGAAACATCATTTCCCGTACTGCTTGAAGTAGGGTTCCAGAGATTTGCCCCAGACGGTGTAACCTTTTGCCTTGCGGGGGTGGAGCAGATCGGGCATCATGCTTTTTTCAAGGATCCCTTCCGGAGTGAGAAAATCTTTGCGGATATCCACCCAGACGATATCTTTGCCGTTGCAGAATTTGACGATCTCTGCATTGACCTGTTCGTTTCTCATACGGTGTGAGTTTTTATTGTCGGCGCCACGGGGGAAGATGGCGTAAAGCAGGATCTTGGCGTCAGGATAATGTTTGCGGACACCTTCGAGGATCCGTTTGATACCGGCGGCAGTCGCTTTGGCGGGACCGCGGTTGTTGGTGCCGATCATCAGGGTGACGAGTTTGGGCTTGATCAATTCAAGAATACCGCTCTTTTCCACGATCCAGATGGTGTGCTGTGTACGGTCACCGCCGCATCCCAGGTTCAGGACATTGTAAGGGGTGATGTACTTTTTCTGGACTTCTGCCGCAAGAGAGTATTCCCACTGGTGGGTGATGGAGTCCCCCAGCATGAGGATCTTGATCTTGCCTTTGTTGGCGGCGGCATAAGCCTTCTTGGCTTCATGGCGTTTGGCATGACGCCTTTTGTTCTGGACCGGAGTCGTGGCAAGTTTGATCTCTTCTTCAAGAGATCTGGGAGCGGCTTTTTTCTTTTTTGCAGCTTTCTTTGCGGGCGCAGCTTTCTTTGCGGGAGCGACCTTTTCAGCAGCTCCGAAAACCGGAGAAAGGGCGACTGCTCCTGACAGGAGAACGGCGAAGAGGTGTGAAAGTTTCATTTTTTGTTCCTTATTACATCGGAAAAGTTATAATGGATACTTAATATACCACCATATTACTTAAATTGCAACTGAAAAATCAAAGGGGAACGACTTTGATCTTCTGGATGATCTCATAAACCGCTCCGGGAGGAAGAGTTAAAAGGTCTTTCCCCGCCCGGTTGCACTCTACGCAGAGGAAGTCGTGGAACTCCTCATCTTCCAAATCGGAGATCTGCGCACACCTTGCGGCTCCGGGATTCCAGACCAGAGTGGAGTTTGAGTTTTCTTTTGAGACAACGATCTTTCTTTTCCACCCGGGATCACTGATGGTGACGGCAGAGCTCTGGGGGCAATAGAGACGGCAGATCTCCCCCTGTATCCGGAGCTCCTCCTTTTCCGGAGGCTGCTCCGGACCGCCCTTGACCGTGAAGGGGGAATCTTCCACCCCCATCACCCGGATTTTTTCGCAGTCGCTGACGGCAAAATAGGTGTGCAGCGCACAGGAGATCTCCGCAGCTGAAGTGCCGCAGTTTTTCATGCCGAGACGGAGTTCCAGCTCATCAGTAAGACGGATCTCTGTAAAAAGTTCAAAAGGGAAATCCACCAATTCCGGCGGAACGGCGGCAGAAGGCAGGTCCATGCGGATGAAATCTTTTCCGATTTCTTTTACCTCCCAGTGTGCTGTACGGGCAAATCCCTGTATGGGGCTGCCGGGGACAGGAGAAGCACCGAACCAGGGCCAGCAAACAGGAACTCCGCCGCGGATCGCCTGCCCCTTGGCTGCTGAAGCCTTTTTGCCCAGAAAGATCACATCCTGTACAGAACTGCTGTGGCGTGCTTTGAGAAGCTGTCCCCCGTATGTTGAGAGGGCAAGAGACCAGATCCCATTGTCAAGAAAGCGTGTTCCGGGGAAACGGTTTTGTAAATTTTCGCTGTTGAAGGTGTTGTTTTCCATTTTTTTGTATCCGTAAAGTGAATCAAGAGGGAAAGGGCGTTTCAAGGAGCCACACGGCGGCGGGGAGATTCAAAGCGTATTTTCTGTTGTACGCAAGATAATATCTTTTTTCTTTGAAGGCAAGGGTGATAAAGCGTGTTTCCCGTGCCGCGGCACTCTCAAGGGTCCCTGAGAGCAGTACTGCATCCAAAGGAACACCTTGAGTTTTTTGCGAATACGCATCTGCCCCCTGTTCCGGGGGCAATCCGGCAAGGAGCCAGTGATATGCCAGTTCAAAGGCTCCCTGTTCCAAATGGTGACACCGGCAGAAATCCCGGAGAAAGAGAAAGCGTTTCTGCAAGTTCCATACAACTGAAGCATTGCCCCCTGCCCGGTGGAAAAATTCAAGGAGACGACTGACGAACTCCGGGCACTCCCGGCTCATGACCAGTACCGCCTGATGAAGGGCCCGGTGGTTATAGGTCATATCCAGCAGCCGTGAAAGATCCCGGACATGCTGTATATCTTCAAGAGTCATGGTGTCGCTCATCATCACATCGTAAGGCGTTTCGGGGGAAAAGCGGATGTTGTGCAAAGGAGCGATTTCACGCAAAGGAGTTCCGGGGAGCACTTTCAATATTTCCAGCTGGATCTCTGCAATATTGTGTTCCATAAGGGTGGCGGTATCGGCAATGATGTGTTCCCATTTCTGTCCCGGTAATCCTCCCAGCAGATCGGCGTGGGTTTCAAAACCTGGCTGCTGACAGAGGAAATCCAACCCTTCCAGAACCTTTTGAGAGTTGCTGTTTCGTCCGCACAAACGCTGGACTTCAGCGTCAAGACACTGGACCCCCACTTCCACATGGAGCTGCCCCGGCAGGGCGCTGCTCATCTCATGCCGCAAACTGTCGTTGAGGAACTGAGGGTGCAGCTCCAGATGGAAACGCATTTGAGGGAACTCTTTTCTGAACATGGCAAGGAGTGCCGCTCCCCGTTCCTGAGGCAGATTGAAGGTCCGGTCAAGGACACGGATCTCTCTGACACCTTTTGCCGCAAGGATCTGCAATTCACTCCGGACTTGCTCAATAGTACGGTACCGGGGAAGAGTTCCGCCGCTGGTGCAGTAAGTGCACTTCATAGGGCACCCCCGGGTGGTCTCTATCTGCACAAAGGGTTTGTCCGCAACAAAAAAAGGATCTGTGGCGGGGGAGGGGGCGGACTCCCACTCCTGAAAAACAGCATTGCCTTCCGGGGGGATCATGGAGTGAGGTGCGGGTGAGTTTTTGTCGAATGTTTCAAGATATTCCCGGAAGATTCTTTCCCCTTCGCCCCGGAAAACAGTGTTGATCCACGGATAAGATTTGAGCAGATCTGCGCCGCCTTCACCCAGACATTCAGGACCGCCCACGGCGATGGTGCACTCAGGGAGGATGGTGCGGCAGCGTGAAAGCACTTCAAGTGCCCTTGTACGGTTGAAAAGATAAAGGGTTGTCACCAGCAGATCACACTTGAAACTGCATATTTCACGGACTGCTGACATGATATCGCTGTCAAGAGTCATGTCGTAGCGGAGCCACTCCCAGTTTGTCACTTCCCGGCAGGCGCTGTGCAACAAAGGCAATGCCAGAGAAGAGTGGGAGTAAGAGCTGTTGACCGTCAAAAAAAGCAGACGGTATTTTCTGCCGGCAGAATGGTCCATGATCTTGAAAATTTCCTTCTGATAGTGATTCAGCTATACTATATTCCCTAAAGGGCAAGTTTTCCACTGCGGAACCATTTTTTTTGCCAAAAAACATACACGCAGTTGTAAATAACAGGGATAAGGGATATATTATTGCAGACAGGAAAACGGGGGATATTATGGAAAAGCGCTTGTTGATTTTCAATGGAGATCATGCCTGGCATTGTTGGGAAAAGACAGTCGGCAAAACCGATGAGTCGGTTCTGGTCTGGCGGGAAAATTATCTTGAAGGTCCTTTGCCCGCAGAAGGGGATATTGCCGCATTTGAACGCTGCCGGGCGGCATTTCTTCACACCTGCGTCCCTGAGTATTCAGAAGAAACGCTTTTCCGTTTCCTTATGGAGCTTCACTCTGAGCTGCAGAAATTTGATTCCCCTGAGTGTGAGATCGTTTTGTACTTTGACTGCTGCATGTATGATATGCTCATGCTTTCAAGGATCATGTCGCTTTTGAAGGGCTCCCGGGCACGGGTTTTGCTTTTTTGTGACGATGTGGTTTTGGGCAATGCTCCTGAAGTGTTTTTGAAAGAATACTCTTCCTTGCGGGAACTTACGGCGGGAGATAAAGAACTCTACGCCCGCGCCTGGAGCTGTGTTCTGGCAGGTCCGGAAGCTGTGGCAGAGTTCAACCGTCGGGGTATTGCCGCCGGGGAACCCTTTCTCAAGTGTGCTATGGAGCGCTACGCAGAAGACCATCCCTGTAATAATGCCATGGGGCGCAGTTATAGGCAGCTGTTGGAGATCATCCGCTCCGGAGTCTCTTCTTTTCCTGAAATTTTCAAAACCTTTGACCAATACGAAACATACATGTTCATGGGAGACACGACCTGTCTGCGGCTTTTGGAAGATCTTGTCCGAAAAGGAGCCATCACCAAACAGCCCCCCGCGGAAGAAGAGAAATACCCCTCATTTTTTCCGGCGTCTTGAAAAAGCACCGCCGGGAGGGGCATCGGAGAAATAAGGGGAGCTGCCTCAGATCCTGCCGCTTTTTTGCAGAGCTTCAAAGCCGAATTCAAGAAATCTTCTGGCTTTGGCTGTGACTGCAGAAAGACCGAAGAGTTTGACTGTTTCTCTGAAAAGGGTATCTTTTTCACATGAATTGAAATCGATCAGTACTTCATACATGGCATTAGCCAGCTCTTCCGGAGGAATTTCATCAATGGTGCGTTTGTTTTCCTCCCCGTCGCCGACCCGGTAAAAGGTATATCCGGCGGCAGGGCACTCTGCAGACCAGAACACTCTTTCTTCCCCATATCGGGTCGTCTCCGGATCTTCCGGGAGACAATCCTCCAATATCTTCTGGATATTTCCCCCTGTGCGGCTGAATCCCCACGCTCTGGCGATCCGCCGTTTCAGCAGACTTTCGTATATGGGACTTTCCAGAGAAATGATTTCAGCAATTTGTTTTCTGATAAGTCTGCGGGAACTGCTTTCGTAAAATGCCTCCTGATAGAGAGGGGCGGCAGTATTCCAGATCCGGTATTCTTTGCGATTGGCGGAACCGGCAGTGACCGGTATGGACGGCTCCTCTTGAAGAGGAACCGTTTCAACTTCGGCTGCGGGGGGCGGGGAGAGCGGTTCCGGCGTTTCCTTTTTTATTTTTTCTATGAACTTCAACAGCTCCTCTTCGGCTCTTTTGCGGTCAAATATCCAATCCACACACCACGCCCGGCAGGTGTGCCAACCGAGACCTTTCAAGACCTGATGGCGCAAATTATCCCGGTCCCGGGTGGTATGTTGAGCGGCATAAGAGGCATTGTCGCACTCTATGCCCAGCAAGAACTCCTCCGGTTTTTCCGGATTTTTAACCGCCAGATCGATGCGGAATCCGGAACAGCCCACATTTTTTTCCACTTCATACCCCTGTGCAGTCAGAAATCCTGCGATCTCTTCCTGGAGTGCATCTGTATCGCTCCCTGCTGCTACGGCAGAGCAGATACTGTTTTTCCGCTCTGCGTAATCCAGGAAATACTTCAGATGTGCCGCTCCCACAGCGTTGGTACGGTTCAATTCGATCTGACCGGCACGGATGCTGGAAAATACAACCACCTGTTCTTTGGCACGGGTGATCGCCACATTGAGCCGTCTTTCACCGCCCTGACGGTTCAGGGGACCGAAATTCATGGAAAACTTACCGTTGATATCAGGGGCATAACCGATGGAAAAGAGAATGACATCCCGCTCATCGCCTTGAACATTTTCAAGGTTTTTGACAAAAAGCGGCTCCTCTGCTGTGTCGCTGAAATATGACTCCAGCGCCGGATGATTGGAGCGTTCTTTTTCCAGAAGGTCTTCGATCAGATCTTTCTGTGCCTGGCTGAATGTCACCACTCCGATGGAGCGGTAATTGCCGCCGGAGCGTTCCAGACGGTCAAAGATGTATTTGACCAGAGCTTCAGCCTCTTTGCGATTGGTACGGGTGCTTTTCCGGTCATAAACACCGTCAGGCACAAATTCAAAGCGGATCCCCAGTTTGTCTGTGTTGCGTGCCGCAGGGAATGTGCAGAGTTTGTCTTCGTAATAGTAGTGATTGCTGAAAGCGATCAAAGATTCATGGCGGCTGCGGTAGTGCCAGTTGAGAAAAGTTGAATGGACTCCGGCAGCAAGACACTCCTCAAGGATACTTTCCAGATCTCCGGTATCTCCTTCTTCCATCTCATCGCTTTCACCTTCACTTTTCTGGAAGAAGTTGGTCGGAGGCATCTGTTTGGGATCTCCCACCACGATCAGCTGTTTCCCCCTGGCGATGACGCCGATGGCATCCCATACAGGGATCTGCGAGGCTTCGTCAAAAACGATCAGATCAAAGGGGGAACTCTCCGGGGAAAGGTATTGGGCAACTGAAAGCGGACTCATCAAAAAGCATGGCTTCAAGACAGGAACAAGAGTTGAGATCTGCTCCAGCAGCTGCCGGACCGGTTTCTGGCGGGTGCGTTTTTCACACTCCCGTTTGAGTAATCCCAAAGGAGTACCTTCCGGGCATTGCCCCGAACGGCGGCGGGGCAGATTGGCTGCCAGTTTGGCAAAAATCAGCTTTTGAGTCAAAGCCATATACTTTGCATCGAATTCGCCAAATTTTTTGATCCTCTCATTTTGGACCGCACCGCTGAATTGGCACAGCAAAGGAGAGTGTTCCAATATCTGATTGAGCATGTTTTTGAAGAATATCCTGTCATAATATTCCCCGAAATCACCTTGTACAGCTTCCTGTTCCACGATGTCTGCTGCTTGGGACCATCCGAAAGATTTGACCTCTTCGTAGAGTTTGCGGTAAAGCAAAACATTCCGTAAGGCGGCAGAATGTGTAATGACACTTCCGGAAAATTTCTGTAAAAAGGTGATATCATCCACTTCAGAAACCTTGTGGGCATATTGGGTGAACTGCTGCAGCTTATCCTGAAAGCTGTTCCAGGAGCCCAGCAGATCGTTGATGTCATCGCGCAAAGTTGAACCATTGGCGCACAGACGGGAAAGATCCGGCATAAGCTCCTGCAGGTGTGCAAATGCAGAGTGTTTAGCCTTATTGTCTTTTTTTACGATGGCAAGCAGATGGTCGATCACCG
This sequence comes from Victivallaceae bacterium, assembly GCA_045596885.1. Lineage (GTDB taxonomy): Bacteria > Verrucomicrobiota > Lentisphaeria > Victivallales > Victivallaceae > UBA1784. The sequence continues at coordinate 10,935 of JAZODE010000117.1, read as the reverse complement.
TTTTTGCCTGTTGGATTTTCCGGTGCAGCGCATCCCATTGGGTTTGTTCACCATCCCATTGTTTTCCCAGCAGCGCTGCCGCTTTCTCTTTTCCTGAATCGTATACTTTAAGGCAATCGACATACCGTTGTGCATCAGGGAGAAGTTTTTCCAATTCCTGTATCGACAATTTAGTGCCGCCGCTTTTTTTCAGAATTGCCGTTTCTTTCAGCAGCGCTTTGTCTTTGAGATATTTTATCAGAAAAAAGGAGGATTTATTCTGCATGATGCGTGCCGCTATCCCATTGAAATCAAATTCCGGGAATTTTTCCAAACGGTACGGCAGCAGTTTGTTTTGCAGTTCCACAAGAACTTTGGCTGTCCCGGCAAAAGTTGAAATAAAGTCAACTTTTTCCGGGAATTCATCGCTGAAGAATGCACCGGGGATATCTTCGCATTCTTTAAGGTGCGACATAAAAAGTGCACTTTGGTAAATACCTGAAATGGTGCTCATGCCGGGCAGAGAAAAATGATTTGCCGCAACGGCAAATTTCTGCAGCACTTGAGCGGCGGAGCTTTGCAGCTCTCCGGCAGAAGCGAGCAATTTACTTTCCAGTACGGGACTCCACTGCAGCTGCTCAAGGTCTCTGAGTTCCTGCAATACATCAGTTTCGACACTTTGCCGCACTTTGACCAGGTCGATGAATTTTCTGCGGGAATTGGTGTACTCTTCGTATGATTGGGCAAGCAGATCTGTTTCAATGACAGCTTCAGGCGGTACGGGTATATCTTTACGGCTCAGCTGCTGCACAAAGCAGTCATAAGCAGAAAATCCGTTGGGGTACTGGCGGTGCAGTTCTTTGGCATGAGCGTCCAATTCATTGCGCAGTCCGCTCAGTACGGCAACGGTGTTTTCCCACTCTGCCGGAGTTCCTGCCGCTGCTGTCTGCAGAGCTTCATTGAATTGTGCCAATACCTCCGATTTGCCGGATCTGTTGGAGTGCAGCTCAAGGCAAAATGGCTTTAATCCAATTCTGCTCAAGCGTTTATGAACAACATCCAGAGCAGCCTTTTTTTCTGAGACAAAGAGGACTCTTTTTCCCAAAGCCAGATTGTGTGCAATGATATTTGTAATGGTCTGCGACTTTCCCGTTCCCGGCGGTCCGTGGAGGACAAAACTTTTCCCCATTTCAGAGTACAGCACTGCCGCCAGCTGTGAGGAGTCGGCGCTTACGGGACAGTAGAGTTTTGAAAAATCCAAATGGGCGCTTATCTCTTCTGCCGGGAAAACATCGATACCGTCATCATAAAGTCCGCTCCCGGAAATAAGGTGGTCTATAAGAGGCGTTTGTTTCAAAGTTTCCAACCGGGTGGTCATATCGTTCCACATGACAAACTTGCCGAAGGAAAAGTGTCCTATACAGGCATCTTCCCGAACTTCCCAGCCTTTCATATTTTTGATCGCCTGACGGAAGATCTGCATGACCATTCCCACATTTACTCCGGAGTCATCTGTCGGCAGGGGGGATATCCCCGGAATGGTCAAATGATATTGACTGCGCAAAAGTTCCAGCAATGTTTCATTTATGATGGTTTCACCGTCAAACCGGGAAATCCTGATCCCCTCGACGATGGATTTGCGCTGCAGATGTATCGGGAGCAGCAATATGGGGGATAAAAGGGAACGTTCATCCCGTTCAGCAACTTTCCATTCAACGAAACCGATGGCAAGAAAAATGGTATTGACACCGCCTTCTTCCAGGTCACTTTTCCCCTGACGGTAAAGAGCTGTCAGACGGCGCTGCATTTCAGTTGGGGAAAGAGTGGTCCAAAGCCTCTTTTGAGAAAGTTCCTGTTCCAGAAGCTCTTTGGTTTCATGTTTGATATCACTGTTCCGGAGCATGGTCAAATCGTGGAGATCTTTTTCCCCCAGCAGATTATTCAGTGGATTAAGAGTCAGGGATTCATTACCTGCGATTTTATCTTCCAGAAGTGTGATATCAGAACAGGCGATGGGAATGGTCAATTTCGTGTCTTTGACATTGAGCAGGCGGTTGCGCGGAGATGTGTCAAGCAGCTTCTGCTGCCAGCGTACCACCCGGGGCGGCTGATTGCTGTCATTGGCAAGTTTTGCCAAATCGATCTCCTGTTCCAGACGCCGTGCTTTTTCCGCCTCCTGAAGGGCAACTTTGCGGTCAACGGGGGCGAACTCCACGCCATTGACACTGCGTTTAAGCGGCAAAGGTAAAATCTTGCTGTGTCTGGCACGGACAACATCAATGGCACACTCAAAGTCTCCGTCGATATTCAAATGTTTCAGGCGGGCGGCGTTTTCAGCCTCAGCGAAGGTGGATCTTCCCGTGACCATAGTCGTTTCAATGACCAGAAATTCATCAAGGTCGGCAAGTTTGCGGATCGTTTGCAGATCATCCATGGGAATATCGGGAAAATAGCGTTCAACCAGATGACACCCGATGTAGGCATGTCCTGTCTGCAGCATGAGTACCGGGTGCAGACCGCAGGATTCCATTACCGAAGCAAAAAGGAGTGTGGTATCAAGACAGGTACCGAGTTTGTGCTGATAGATCGTATCGGCAAAACGGATCCTTTGCCCCGGCGTTCCGAAGGAGGAGGGCGGATTGGCGTATTGGATCCCCCAGTTGTGTATCGCCCGGTAGATGGCTGCACAAATTTCATAGACCCGCTTTTTATCTGCCTGATAACCTTCTATCGCGGCAGAGCCTGTTGCCCGTTCCAGTTCATGTGCTGCGGCACTTTGCAGATGGGCGATCACATCCAGATTAGGGGTGACAAAGGATGTCAGGAGTTCAGGCATAACAGCCATGCCGAGCCATTGATCCGGCGCAAAGGCTTCACAGTCAAAATCTTTCTGAAAGAGCGTCTCTTCCCCGGCTGTGATCTGCAATTTCAGCTTGCACTTCATTCTTTCTGAAAGAGTTGAAAGCAGATTACAGTTGAGGTCAAGTTCCGGTGCATCCAGAAGAAGCTCCTCTCCGGATTTGATTTGCTGCACAAAAATCTTTTTTTCGAGGATGAACGCCGGCTCCGAAGAAATCAGACATTCCAGATTTTCGATCATCTGCGGTGTATGGTTGAGCAGTTTCAATTCATGGGCAACAGGCAAGGCATTCTGCTGCAAAGCCAAATTGAAAAGGGGAACAAAAGAAAGCTCTGCCGAAAAGCTTCTGAATCCTTTTTCATCACTGTGCTTCTGCAATTCATCAAGATCATTTATCCCAGCCATAAAGTTCCTCCGGAGTTGTATTATTATAGTATACCATACCGGAGCTTGTTTTGCAAATCATAAGAGCGGAATTGCAGCAAAAAAAAGCGTTTCCGTCAGGGGAGTTTCTCCCTGTGATGGAAACGCTGCTTTTGAGGGGGAGCAGTCACTCCTGTTTGCGGCTGTAGGGGCAGTTCAGGAGACACTGCTCAAAGTTGCAGGGGCGGATCTTTTCGATCTGGGGAACTTTCCGCAGACTTTCGTCCAATTTGGTTTTGAGCGTTTCCAAGTCGGCGTTTTCCGGGTAGGCTTCATCAAGATCCCATCCGGTGTACTGATTGCCTTCGCTTGCCACCAGACTGTAGCGCTTTGCCCAGTTGCAGCGGTTGATGTCGATCTTGCGGAACTGCCAGCTGACATCCTCAAGGTGCACTTCGCAGAGCTCCCCGAAAGCGGAGGTCTTGCAGGCACTCAGACAGCTGCGGGAACAGCTGGCACACTGTACTTTGAACTCTTTCAAGAGCTTGTCGTACTCCAAAGGCGCATCGGTGATAACCGCCACGAAACGGACATTTGAGCCGAATTCAGGAGTCACGATGGTACCGCACTCGCTGATGGTACCCAATCCTGCCGCTGCGGCGGCAAAGACATTGCTGAAGGCGTCAGGATAGTTGCCGCGGGGATTCCAGCAGACGGAACCGGTGCCGTGAAGATCCACCGCCATGGCGGCACGGAATCCAGCATCTTCCAGTCTGCCGATGAGGTTCCAGGCAAGGACTCTCAGACGCATGATGGTTTCGTATTGAGCGAACACATAAGGCCCTGCCGCTTCGGCAGGCGTCCGGGCGGTGATGTCCACGGAGCCTTTGGGCATACGCAATCCCAGCATGACCACGCTTTTGGCGCCGGGAAGATAGGCGTCTGTGCCTGTGACCTGCCGTTTGATTTCCGTGATCTCCGGTTCGTAGGGCTTGTAGATGGTATCAGCTGTGTTGACGGCTGCCAGTTCGATTTCACCGTCGTAGACCTTTTGCAGTTCCGGGACCAGGGCGTTGATACGCTCCGCCGGGGCAATGCCCACAAGGTCACACTCTTTCAAGGTCATTTCCCGGCGGAGACGGCGGGTGAGGGCTTTTGCGTCAGAAACGGGAGCCGGATTGCTGTTGAGCTGCCACGCAGTTTCCGGCAACGGAGCATCGGTGAGCAAGGTCACAGTGTGGATCTTTTTGCCGGGGACCGCCAGAAGTGCCTGCAGTTTTTCTTCAGGGAACTGAAACATCTGCCCTGCTGTAAATCCGTGGTTTTCCAGGAAACGCACGGCATCGTACCCCGCTTGGATCAATATGGGGCTTACCGCATTGTCAAAGCGGTTTTCATGGGCTCTGGGGTTGGTCAGATCCGCTTCAAAGGGGTTGCGGCAGGCGATCATGGAAACGATGGAAACGGCTCCGGGGAGCAGGGCATTGATGTCAACGCCCAGTTTTTCTTTCACCGTTTCTGCGCTTGCTGCAAGAACATTGTCCGCCCCCCAGTTGGCTGCCATGGCACGGATCTGTTCAAAAACGCCTCTGTGGAAGGGGGCATCTTTCAAAGCGGGATTGGCAACAAAGTGGCGGTGACGGCGGGGGGCGTTGGTGTATTCTTTGTCAAAGTAGCGCAGATGACGGGGAACGCAGTACCGCTGGCAGGAGCCCATTTCACCGGCACGGCGTCCGTATTTGACGGTGGCTTCCATAATGACCTTTTCGTCCACATGTTCCGGGATGGGCAGATCCAGATCCAGATCAAAGTGCTCCCCCCAGGCGCAGCGCCAGAGGTTTTTGTTGGCGTAACGGTAAACTTTATCTTCGATCTTCACCTCGTTCCAGCCGTTGATCTCTTTGCTCAAGGCTCCGGAACGGCACTCACGGCGGCAGATCATGCAGTTGTCGCAAACGCTCCCCGGTTCCAGAAGGGGGGAGGGAGTCAGTTCCGCATCGGTGATGATGGTCACATAGCGCTGGTGGGCGCCGAACTCCGGCGTAAGGGCAAGTCCGTTGAATCCGAACTCAGCCAATCCCGCCGCCACGGCGCAGTGCATGTGGGAAACATCCGGGGCAAACTGGGCGGTGAGCTCCTTGTATCCACGGTAACGCCAGATGTTGGATGAAGCAATGGGAACTGCCTGAAAGCCCTGTTCTTCAAGAAAACGGCTCATACGGTAGCTCATATCGTCAAGACGCCAGTTCATAGAATACTGGATCGCATAAGGTCCGATGATCTGGGGATGCTCCAGACCGCCCCGCTCCATGGCGGCGTCAGGATGGTGCACCGCCATGACAATGACGGAACGCGCCGTGGGCATGATCCCCTGGGGACTCATACGCAAAGGGGCATTGGCAAAGCGTTTGATATCAGCGATACCCACCAGATCGGCACGGAGCGTTTCAAGAGCGTAACGCTTGATTTCAGTCGTTTCCGGAGTGTCAACAAGGTAAGAGGGATTTTTCATCTTCAGCTCCTTTGAAAAGTTAAAAGTGTGATACGCTGTCTAATATAAAACACAAGTGCCCGTATTGCAATGACTGTATTGTGCAAAAATTTGTTCAATACGATCATTTGATGTGTTATTCACAGGGATTGAGGGGTGTTTTTATGAGCAAAATGCACAAAGTGCTCTCTTGTAATTTGTATTTTAAAGGAGTATATTATGCTGTTGAAAAATGGAGAAAAGAAAATGTATTCAAAGAGCACCGAACTGATCAAGTCAAGGATCTGTGAACTTGAAGAGCCGGAAAATCTTTACGAAGGCGTCCGGCTGCCTCCTTCTTTTGCCTTGCCTGACAACATATTGCTTTTTTATCACGACTTTTGTGCTCCCGCTCCAACGGCGCACCGGCGGTATACCCTTGTATTTCCCCTTGCCTCCATGCACTATGTGGTGGATCAGCAGGAGTTTGATATTACCGACGGGGATCTGCTTCTGATCCCCCCTTTCTGCCGCCGTTTTCTGGCGCCCCGTTCAAAGGGGTACCAGCGTTTCTTCATCACCTTTGAACTGCCGGAAGAGCAGAGCTATCTCCCTGAAACATGTCTGAACCGCCTGTCAGATGAAAGTGCGGCATATCTGGAAAAGATCTTCGACCTCTATCCCGGAGGAGACTCCCGGGAGCTGGCGCTGGCTCTTTACGGATTTCTCACCCACCTTGCCCCGGAGACCCGGAAATCAAACGGAACACGGCTGAGCCGGGAAATAGCCGGAGCCGTTGAGTTCATCAATGAAAATCTGAACTCCCCTCTTGAAAACAGTGCCATCGCCGCCAAAGTCAATATGAGTCCCGGCAATCTTGCCCGCAGGTTCCGCAAAGAGATGGGAGTCTCCGTCCACGGTTACATCTCAGATCAGCGCCTTGAGTTTGCCCGTTACTATCTGCAGAAGACCCGCATGAATGTGGAAGAGATCGCTCTTTGCTGCGGATTTCTTTCCAGTTCCAGCTTTTCCCACTTCTTCACGGACCGCACCGGCTGTTCCCCATTGAACTGGCGCAAAGAGCACCTTAAATAAAAGAGTCGTATTATCGATTCCTGATTCTTTAACATCGCAGCTGATACCGGCGGGGATTTTCAATTTTCAAGCAACAATATAAAAGAGAATAATTTGTGTGTTAATTCCTTATTTATCATGAATATACAAGGAATGGCACCAATTTTACCAATTTTACTAATTTCATTTGCGTCCGGGAAGACCGCTGAAATCGAAATAATTTAGCTGCAACTGCATTATGGATAATTATTTATATAGAATGGCACTAATTACCAATTATTTAGAATGGCACTAATTACCAATTATTTAGAATGGCACCAATTATTTGTCAAGCAACTCGTCCCATCACAAAATTTGGGACATTAACTGAATAAAAACTCTCCGATCCTCGTGTCCACGACTATTCTATTTAAACACTTTTGTTTTGAATCGGCGATAAATCGTGACCATTTATAGCTCAATCAAATCTCCAACCATTTTCAAAATCCCCAAACCAGTGACACCGGAATATGATCAAATCCTATCAAATCCGGTTAAAATCGGTTAAAACAGTTTGACAACGCTCTTCTGATATGTTATATTACGCAAAACAAGGTACAAGTGGTAATATAGTAGGAAAGAAAAAATGTCAGATACCCGTTGGCTTTCCGTAGATGAAATTGCAGCCCACCTCGGCGTTGGCAAAGAAACCGTCTACGCATGGATAGAAAAACGCGATCTTCCCGCCCATCGAGTTGGTCGCTTCTGGAAATTTCAAAAAGAAGATGTTGACAACTGGGTAAAATCCGGTAAAGCAGCAGATGATACCAATTTAAATTGTTAGGATGAGAATATGGAAAAATTGACATTAAAAATATTGAAAGCAGAAGCTGTTGCTTTCTGCGAAGATATGAGTAAAAAAAATCACAAGTCACTTATTGGGGTAACTGATGGAAAAGCAGTGGGAACATATGTAGAACATCGTTTTCAAGAAATGTTATCTCAAAAATATGAGATGCAAGTTGGTAGCAGTGCAAAGGGCATTGATCTTCCTGATGAGCATATTGAGACCGATATAAAAGTTACCTCTATTACGCAACCACAATCAAGTTGTCCTTATAGAGATGCCAAACAAAAAATTTTTGGGCTAGGGTATAATTTGCTAGTTTTTGTTTATGATAAAAGAGATACAGCCGATTCATGTTACTTGAAATTCACACATTGTACTTTTATTCCCAAGCAACATACCGCTGATTATACCACGACAAGGCGACTGCGCGAAATGCTCAATGATGGGGCAAATAAAGAAGATATCATTGCCTATTTAGAAGATCGTAGCATTCCAGGGGACTCGATTACTTACAACGAAATTGCGGATGCAATACTGAGAACTTGTCCCGAGCAGGGCTATTTAACTATAAGTAATGCATTACAGTGGAGATTGCAGTATTCTCGCGTTATTTCATTAAGAAATACAGTTGAAGGGATTGTTAATAATGAATGGGAAGCGTGAGTTTGGAGATTATCAAACCCCACGTCTTTTGGCGGCAAAAGTCTGTAATTATTTAAAAGAGCATATAGGCTTACATCCATCTGTTGTAATTGAACCAACATGTGGAAAAGGAAGTTTCTTGTTTGAAAGCCAGACTTTTGCGGCACAAAACTATTACGGAATAGAAATTAACGAAGAATATTGTCAATATTGTAAGCAACATTTTCAAGATGAAAGAATCCAAATAATCAATGATGATTTCTTTTCATTTTCTATTTCTGATTTCATTAAAGGTCATGAAGAGGTACTCGTATTAGGTAATCCGCCATGGGTAACTAATTCTTCGCTTTCAAATTCCCCCACATCCAATCTTCCTGTAAAATCAAATTTTAAAAAACACAAAGGTTTTGATGCTATCACAGGAAATAGTAATTTCGACATTTGTGAATATATGATATTGCAAATAATAGAAGATTGCAAACGTACAAATACAACTATCGCGATGTTGTGCAAAACATCGGTTGCTAGAAATGTCTATCGTGAAATTATAAAAAAAGCAATTCCATTTAAATATTGTAAAAATTTAGAATTTAATGTCAAAGATTTTTTTGGAGTAAATGCAAGTGCCTGTTTGTTAGTTCTTGGCTTATCAAATACGTCCTTTTCTGCTTCATCTTGTGAGGTTGCGACATTGGAAGTTCCTGATAAAATACTAAGGACATATAGTTGTGACCATGATCGTTTTTACACTAATGAACAAGCGAATATCTGCGACTTAGATGGATATTGCTGTTTTGAATGGCGTCAGGGCATAAAACACGATTGCTCAAAGGTTGTTGAATTAACTATTGAAAATGGTAAATTCATTAACGGTTTTAAAGAGTCCGTTTTGATTGAGACACATTATCTGTATCCGTTGATAAAAAGTAGCATGATAAAATCTTTTATCATTGAAAAATCAGTAAAATATCTCATTCTCCCGCAAAAGTATATTAATGAAAGTATAGAATATATTGGCAAGCTGTTTCCCTTAACATGGAACTATTTGATACGATATGAAAAAAATTTTAGCAAGAGAAAAAGCATTATCTACTCCAAAGGACCACGTTTTGCAATGTTTGGAATAGGAGAATATTCTTTTGCTCCTTATAAAGTAGCTGTGAGTGGTTTTTATAAAACGCCAGTATTTTCTCTTTTATATAGCAAAGAAAAGCCAATGATGCTTGATGACACATGTTACTTCTTGTCTTTCAATTCGTTCAGTACAGCTTATGTTGTTATGTTGCTACTAAATGACTATAGAACTCAAAGTTTCTTGAAAGCTATAGCATTTCTAGATTCTAAACGACCATATACAAAAAGTATTTTACAAAGGATCGATTTTTCAAAATTAGTAGCAGTAATTCCATATTCTGAACTGAAAAGAACAGAAGAAAAATTAGGGAGTGTTTCCATATTAACACTTGAAATGTATAATAGTTTTGTAGAAGATATCAGAACACAGGAGCAATTATTGTTTTGATTATACTTATGACTAAGAGGCAAACAATCTTATCTTCTCCATTATCTTTAGATTTTGACCTGTTTCTTACTATACACTGCGCTTGCCCCCTTTGGCTGGACAACTTTTTCTAAAAGATCGGTGTAAACGACTCTGTTTTAATATAACCTTTATTTGCTCCAATTGCAAGTCCCGAAATAAACTTCATCCGCAAGTTTGTACTGTAATGCGGAATGTATTCTCTGCGCATTGTAGAAATTGACATAGTGTTGAACGCCGGACCGCAGTTGCGAAAATGGTGCCATTCTATGGAACAGTATATAAATCAAGCCTTTATGATTTAATTGTTCCATATCCCCGCCTGAGAATCAGGGGCGGAACGGGAAAAAAGACGTACGGTTGTTTTTGCGTCCGGGAAAACCGGAAAAAGCGAATAATTTAATTATAAATTCTTTATGGATAGTTTTTTATGTGGAATGGCACTAATTACCATTTATATAGAATGGCACCAATTACCAATTACCAATTACCAATTTACAAAAAACAGCAATGCAAGGACTTGATGTAAAAAATAGACGGTGCAAAAGTTGGTTTTTCGCCACTCCTGCGACCTCTTTCATTTTGCCAAAGAGAAGTCCTTATCTTGGGATTTCAATTAAAAAGTCGTTTTGCATTTGCAAAAAAACAATAAATATGATATATTACAAACGGGTGTACATGGTGTACACATTAGTTTATATCAGCAACAGACAAAAGGAGTTAATATGAAAGAAGAAGTTGCAACTCAAACGGTTTCCAACACAAAGACAATCGTCTGTCAAATTGCACAACCGATTCAATCCGGCAATTTCGGGGAATGGGTGAAACAACTGTGGAATACCCATGGCGACAGTTTTATCTATTTTGGGAAAATACTGCTTTTGGTATTGCTTACCGTTTTGCTGGCATGGATTTTTACCCGTATTGCGAAAAGAATAATTACCAAAACAAGTGCAAAAGTCAATACGATCGATGACTCTGTAAGTCATATTGTTTTTGTATTTGTAAAAGGCATTATCTGGCTGCTTGCTCTTTTAATTATTCTTGATTTGTTTGGTGTCAATACAGCAAGCATACTAACTGTCCTCGGTACTGTCGGTCTGGCTATTGCATTGGCTATGAAAGATTCTATGAGCAATGTTGCAGCAGGATTGATGCTTATGATATTGCGTCCGTAT
>JAZODE010000116.1:0-7743 GCA_045596885.1 Victivallaceae bacterium | reverse complement strand
AGAATGGGGTATATTACGGAACAGGGTAACGCTTTTAGAGGATGATATGACTTATACGCTGAAAATTTATGATACGGAACTGATGACTTTTGAGTTGACTCAAAAGCCGTTGGAGGGTTTTTGCTGTCAAATTGTCAGCGTTAATGAAGAAAACAAGCATCTTCTGCCGCTTGGTATGACCATTGACGGCGATGGTGTTCTCTCCTGGCTCAAGTCCAGAGTCATTCCTCAAAACCGGGAATTTGTGGATAAGATCCTTTCCGTTTACGGTCTTACCCACAATAATATCCCCGGGATTATTCAGCTTTGCAAAGGACTGTCTTTGAATGATAGTTACTGGATTACTGAGCCGGATTTTAAGGGAAAGTTTGCTGATTACAACCTCTTTGAAAATAGTTTTTACAAGGCGTTGTCTTTGATTGCTTACACCGGATATGGCAGCGTGAAGCCCAGCGGATTTTCTTCATCTCCGGAGTTTACCACCAATGGAATGCTCCGCAAGGGGTGGCGTAAGATTGATGGTAAAATCAAATTGTATAAAGGTGGGACTTCCGGGGCTGCCAATACCGGCAATGAACCTTATTCGGAATTTTACGCTGCACAGATTGCAGACGCGATGGGGCTTAATCATGTTCCGTACACACTTTCCAAGTGGAAAGGCAGTCTTTGCTGCGTGTGCGAACTCTTTACCGATATTGACCACTCCTTTGTTCCGATGTGGCGTTTCTGCAAGACCAAGAGCATCAAAGAGGTCGCCGAATATCTGCGTAATCTGGGCGAAGATTATTTCAATGCGTTCTGCGATATGATGATCTTTGATGGGTTGATTTACAACACCGACCGGCATTTGAACAACTTCGGTCTGATGGTGGACAACAAGACCAATCAGCCATACGCTTTTGCTCCGATTTTTGACAACGGGCTGTCGCTTTTCAACTTTGCCATGGCAGATGACTTTGCCGATCTTGAAACTTACGCAAAGAGCCGTTTGTCGGCGTTTGATGTGCCATTCGATGAGATTGCCAAGGAATTCATCACCTCGCGCCAGAAGGGGCAATTACGCCATTTACAGGCGTTCAAATTCACTCGCCACAGCCGTTACAATCTTCCTGCCGCAAGACTGAAAGCCTTGGAGCAATTCATACAGAAGCGTGCAAGGCAACTGCTCGAATTGTAATTTGCAAGCACTATGAGCAATCTGAAAGAAAATCTTTATAATTGGTACCATTCCATACAAATAACTTTCTATCATGCATTTGCAATTAAATTATTCTCTTTTATCGTTACTCGAAACGCAAACATTCTACCCGTTTTGTTTTTCACATCAACACTGCAAGTAATATATCATCTGTAATCCAACTTGTCAAGCGGAAATACAAAAAGAGAATAATTTACCGACTAACCTATTGTCTATAAAAAACATACATAGAATGGCACCAATTACCGTTTGCCGGAAGGAAGCTGTACAAGAAAAACCGGCTGCCAGATGCCGCCTGCCCCCCGGTTGTCTTCTACCCGCACTGTAAGGACCTGATGGGGTCTGTTCCAGTCAATAAAACCGGTGATGGGAACGATGAAGGCGTTCCGCCAGTCGTCGTCGTTTTTGAATTCCCGGATGAAGACCAGACGGCCGTTGAGAAAAATCTGAGCAGCTTCATCCACAGCTCCGAAAAAGAGACCGATGTTTTTCCCTTTCCATTTTTCAGGGATCCGGATGCTTTGAGCATACCAGCCGAAGCCGTCGTAATCTTTGAGGGATTTTTTCATTTTTTCAGGGACATCGGCCCGTGTCTGATTTTCCCAGTGACAGTCAACATAGATCGGAGACCAGCTGCTTTTGTATTTATACCAGGGCCAGCCTGCCCAGTTGGCTTTCAAACCTTCGTTCCGGGGATCAGGGGCAAAGTACCAGCGGTTTGTGATCATTTTCACCACCGATATGCCTTTGAATTTCGCCGCTTTGGCAATCCCTGTCAAATCGCCGTATTTTATTTCGATCGTCCCCTGGCGCAGCAGATTGCTGTTCAGATTTTCACGATGGGCGACCCTGAATTTCAACAGTTCCCGTGCAACGGCCATCTTTTTGTCTTTGGGGGCGCAAAGGGCTTTGTAAGTCATAAAAAAGTGCTTGTGACAAAGCTGCAGCCATTCGATCTGCTTCTTTTCCACAGCTGTCCGGACTTTGCTCATTGCCCGGTCCAGGATCCGGCCGGTGGTGATGAAGTCCGCCTCTTTGTAATAGTGCCCCAACCGCCACATCAGTCCCCGGCGGCTGTCTCCGTAACGGCCTGTTCTTGCCAGTTCCGCCCGGTCGGGCATGAACCGTTTTTCCCAGATATTCTGCCGCCAGTAGGTGTAATATTCTCTGACTTCCTGTTTTGCATTTCCGAAACCTTCGCAGTAATGCTCCAGAAGCTCTTCAAATGAAGCACAGGGGTAACTGTGGGCACGGGCAAGGATATATTCAGCAAGGCCCGTGGCACCCCAGAAGCCGTGGCTGCAGTCGTAATCTGTTCCGACGATGCCGTTTTTGAACCCGGTTTGAAATCCCTGCCAGAGCTGCTTTTCAAATCCCATGGGCAAGCCGAAATTGAAATGCAGATCATTGGGGCGCTGGAACAGCATATCAGCGCCCATGCGGCGCCAGTTGGTATACATGGCTTGCGTTTTTTCAGAAGTCATCGACGTCACAAGGCCGATGATCACGCCGGGAGACACCTTGACTTTTGACGGCGGATTGACATAGGAGGCGTATGCGTAGAGACTTACTTTTGCATTTTTGTCGATTTTACGTGCTTTTTCAAGAACACGGTTGGCAAAGTGGAAATATCTGTCGCTCAAATGATTTTGCCATTTTTCACCTGCCGGGGTCACATCCAGTTTGCGGCAGTTGTCACATTCGCAGTAGTCATCCCAGTCGTTTTCACAGATATTGATGCAAGCCGGACGGGGGGTACGGGCAGCCCACAGGGTCACGATTTTGTCCTGAAACGCTTCATTGGAAACACACATCTTGATCGTTTCCGGCTTCCCGGGCCGCGCCGGAGCACGTTTGCCCTGAAAAAGAGCAAAATACTCCGGATGCTTTTGGCCGAACCATTTCCACCACCGGGTGAAGGCATGGCCGAAAGGGATCATGATACTGCCGCCCATGCGGTGATGCTTCATCCAAATCCGGTTTTCTCTGCTTTTGGCATTATATTCCTCTCTGCTGTACTGCAGACTTTCCGGCAGACCGGCAATATTCAGCCCGCCGCTCCGGTAGTAGCCGCTCCGGAAATCCGGCCGGATGTGCCGTGAAACCAGACGGCCGGGATCCCAGCTGAATTTTTCTTCTGTCAGTTTCAGTTCAAACGAGGGTATATAAAACACCCCTTTATCCCCCGGCGCCGGCCAGCGGACATGGAGCTGACGTTCCAGAAATCCGGCTGCCGCACTGATGGAACCGGTACGGCGGCGGTCAAAGGCATTTGCTGTGCCCCGGGGACATGTTTCATCATCCCCGGCAAAGGTGACGCCGGTGGAAGTGACTTCGAAACGGGCTTCTTCAGCTTTCATGCCCTGGGGACAGGTAAAGCGGAAGGTGTATTTGCCTTTTTGCGGTACCGTGACAACAGGGATCTTTTTGCCCGTGATCAGCTGCAGATGATGCTGCAGATCTCTGGCCGCAAATTCTGCAACGCCGCCGCATTCTTCAGAAAGGACGATCTGGGCATTTTCAGGCTTTACGGTCACTTCAGCGGCAAAAAATGCTGTTCCGTAAAGCAAAAGAGCAAAAAATAAAACAATTTTCATATAAACTCCTGTGATTGTTTCTGTTTTATCTGGTCCATGCCTGCCGGGAAGTCGGCTCCCAGAAACTGCTGCCGCATTCTTCTGTCAGCTGGATATTTTTGATCGGGATCCTGCGGGCCGAAACAAGGCTGACATGAAAATCCGCAAAACTGACAGTTTCCATGCCGTCGTTGGGAATAAAGACTTTCCGTCCGGCATACACCGTCTTCCGGCCATGGGAAAAACGGGGGTAGCTGTCCTTGCCTTCGGCGGAAACACGGGGATTGGCTGCCGAACCTTCCTGAAGTTGAGCCGTCCGTGAAGGAAAACGGACCATCGACTGCTTGATGGAAGGCTTGGTGAAACCCGGATAATAGTAGTTTTCATTGAAAGCGATCCCGTAGATGTAACTGTCAGCTGTTCCGTCAATGGCAACAAGTTCCTTGATCTCAACAGAGGGACAGACGAATTTACCGGGCAGCCAGTTGGAACCGCTTTTTGTCCAGCCCCCGATCTTCCGTCCATCATTGACCCCGAGATAGGGGGCAAGCATGCCATTGCGGGTGCTGCTTGAATTCACCCACGGTTTATCCGTGTAACCGGCAAATGGTTCATGGGAAGATTTGCCCCAGGTATGGGCATTGTACAATGAAATGAAAAAGCCTTTGTTGTCATCGCAGTAGTTGGAACTGGCTTTGGCGACATTGCCGAAATTACTGGTGCACAACACACTTTGGGCCCGTTCCCGGGCCTGCTGCAGCGCAGGCAATAACATGGCCGCCAGAATGGCAATGATGGCGATAACAACCAGAAGTTCAATCAGCGTGAACGCTGATTGAGTGAAGATGTGAAGATGTGAAGAGCTTTTTTTGCATCCGCAAAAAAAGCGTGAAGTGCGCCCTGTCGGGCGTAAGGATGTGTATTTTTTTATTTTTGAAAAACAGTTCTGTTGTGCAGCAGTAACCAGAAGTTCGATCAGCGTGAACGCTGATCGGGTGAAGATGTGAAGTTGTGAAGATGTGCAGTTTTTTATTTTTGAAAAAAAGTTCTGTTTCCCGGGCGTACCGGAAAACACTTTTTGTCCCTGAATGTCTGTAAAAGTTTTTTCAAGTCCGTTAAAAACACGCCTTCCGGCAGCTGTTTGCAAAACGCAGAAGCTGTTCAGAAAAGAGATGGGAACACCCGTTTGCAACGGTAAGTTGTGAGTCTTTCTCATGTCATTTTTCCTTTTTATTTTTGGTTCTGTTCCACATATGGGTAGGTATTCTTTTTCTTAAAATCTTTTAGCGGCACTTTTGTTTTTGCAAGATGCAAAACAAAAGTACTGAAAAAGGTTTGAAAATCCTCCTTCGCCAAGGCTACGGAGGACAAGAAAGGGGTGGGGTTCGGGGCGGGGAAAAAGGACCTTTCCTTGTATATTATTATCTTAAAAGGTCTTTTTCCCCGCCCTGACTCCTCAAGCCTTATTTACCGACCTTTGTCGGGAACAGCGCCTTATTTTTTATGTTCCGGATCGCCTGCATGGTGATTTTCTGGATATATTCCGGGTCTTCGTTATTGTGACCGTAGTAATAACAGGCCAGATGATCCGGAGCGATCAGCTCAAGAGTTGTCTCCAGCTCCCGGCAGTAGTTGTCATGTTCTGAAGCCGGGATCAGAATGTTTTCAAGCAGAGCGAAGGTGCCGCATTTTCCGGCGGCTTCTTCACAGGTGCGGTGCCAGAGCTCCATCACCGGTGTTTTGTTGCGGCAGACTTCTTCATGGAAATAACTTTTGCCACAGAGAGTGCCGTCAAATCCGGCATAGTCGATCTCTTTCAAAGCGGCCGCCTGACGGGTGAAATCAGATGAGGTGTGGGGCATGTTAAAAAGAGTGATGGAAAGATCCGGACGGCATTTTTTAGCCGCATCGATCAGTTGCTGCAGATAGTCAAGCATGCTCAAGCGGGCTTCTGCCTGTGTGCCCGGATGACCGTAACGGGCAATGGTCGCCGGATGGGAGCTGGCTGTTTCCGCTTCTTTGGGTTCGTCCAGGATCAAGCCGTCAAGATCGAAACTTTTGACGATCATTTCAATAAATTCCACAGAAGCCTGAAGGACTTCCGGCACATCTATGCAGCAGCAGCCGGGAACGCCCGGCAGTTGCCATTCCGGATGGGCTGCCGAAAAGTTGCTGGTCATAAAAGGGGCTCCGGCGAAACGTCCGGCAAAGCGGCTGGGGATCAGCAGAACTTTCAAGCCGTGTTTGTGGGCCAGAGCGATCTGCTGTTCGATGGCACGCATGGAGTACATGGCTTCACTTTCCGAAAAAGAAAGATCGACGGCATCAAAACCGTTTTCACGCATGTCGGCGAATGAACGCTCCCAGTGTGAAGGGATCACGGTCCAGTTGCCGTATGACAGAGTGTAAGCTGAAAGAAACATATTTTTTTCCTGTTATGCCAATTTTAAAGTTTGAAATTGCCTCTATTGTTTGCATTTTTGTTCATCATGTTGTATATTATACTGCCGTTTTTTATAAAAAACAATTCTTTGTATGTGGACTTTTTTTTCAAAAGTGTTTCATTTTTTTATGGCGATCATTTGGTATGACACGATTAAACGCCTAACTGTGTCGATGGGACCATTGACACGGGCGGGGTATCTGGAAAACAAGATGACTTCGGTCGACAGAGTATTCGACCATTTGAGTTTTTCTTACCGTGAAGGCGCTCCCGATATGAAACTGCTGGTGCATTTCAGGGGCAGGGAAACGATTGTGACAAAGCCCCATTGCATGCTTTATTTGCCGGGAGAACACGCTGTGACCACGCCCCTTGTGCCCTGCAATGAATTTTACTTTGTGATACAGCATCCCGAACAGTTTTTAGGAGAGCAGAAACCGGCAAGAGAGGATGCCGGACTGCTTTTTCCTGAAGAGGGCTCTTTGTTTTTTACTTACATGAAAATGTTTCTTCAGCTTTTCAACGGACCTGTTTCTCCGGGGATATGCACCCAGCTGGATTGTCTTGCCCTTGCAATGCTGGGCAGTACTTATTACGGCAGGTCCCGGCCGGACCGGGAAACGCCGGTCGAAGCCATCGAGGGGTATATCAACAACCATTACACGGAAGAGATCGATTTTGAAGAAGTGGCCGCTCATTACGGTTTGAGTTTTTCGACCTTCCGCAGACAATGGAAACAGTACAAAGAGGAAACGCCGGGACAGATGGTGTTGAGACTGCGCAACCGCACCGCACTGGAGCTGCTCCGGAACCGTCAGCTGCGGATCGGGGAGGTGGCAGAAATGACCGGCTATCCGGATATCCGTTATTTTTCCCGTTTTTTCCGCAGGATGAACAACATGACACCCACTGAATACCGGGAAATGATCTTCAGAAATGATCTTTGAAAAACAACCTTCAGGAAACAGGCAATGGAATACACTGTCTTTCGCAGTAATTGGTGCCATTCTACAGTAATTCTATTAATAGGTTCCATTCTATGTATGTTTATTAATTGGTGCCATTCCATACAAATAACTTTCTATCATGCAGTTGCAATTAAATTATTCTCTTTTATCGTTACTCGAAACGCAAACATTCTACCCGTTTTGTTTTTCACATCAACACTGCAAGTAATGTATCATCTGTAATCCAACTTGTCAAGCGGAAATACAAAAAGAGAATAATTTACCGACTAACATATTGTCTATAAAAAACATACACAGAATGGCACCAATTACACATGGCAGCGTTGTGTGGTTCATTGGTATAGAAATGCCTTTAATAAGTGTCCTTATAAGCACGTCAAAACAGTTGCAGCAATGTTGAAAGCAATCCATGCCCAAGAGGATAAGGAGGCAGCCAGAGAAAAGGCTGGGCTTGTTGCCGCAAAATTGCGGACTTTGAAGTTGGAGTCATTGGCAAAGTTCGTAGAAGAAAGCGTTGAAGAGACGCTTTCCTATATGGACTTCCCAACAGAGCATTGG
>JAZODE010000115.1:0-5248 GCA_045596885.1 Victivallaceae bacterium | reverse complement strand
GCAGACTGCCAACCGGCTAGAGGGGATAATAAGCCTCTACGGCGTAGAATTCACGGCTAAGGTAATTTCAGTCTGTGGACCAAACATTATCGGCAACTTTCCATAAGTTAAACTACCCGCTAAGGTTTTGCAACAGCCCCAACTCTTCTTGAGACAGCCCTTATTTCAGAGCAAACTTCATGGTCATGACCAGACGGATGACCTTTTGAACGCTCTTGGTGTCATACACGCCGTAATCGCTGGTCTCGTTGCTGGCGGGGGCTGTGATCTGAATGACTCCCTGCCGTGCTTCCATCAGGGGACCCAGGGTGCTGCCGCTGTGGCTGGCGGCGGTGCGGGCGCGCTGGGCGGCGGAGGCGCTGGCGGCGTTGACCAGTTCCAACTTGTACTGTTCAGGATTGTTGATGAAATATTGGGGGGCGCTGACGGAGATGTTCAGCTTCTGGAACGCAAGTTCATGGAGCCGCAGCACATTGCCGGAAACCAGTTTGACATTGTCTGTGCGGACCCGCACGGAGTAGCTCAGTTCGTAGTGGTCAAAGTAGCTTTCGCTGGTTTCTTTGC
The DNA here is from genome assembly GCA_045596885.1 of Victivallaceae bacterium. Lineage (GTDB taxonomy): Bacteria > Verrucomicrobiota > Lentisphaeria > Victivallales > Victivallaceae > UBA1784. The sequence continues at coordinate 4,684 of JAZODE010000115.1, read as the reverse complement.
CGTATTTATCTTTGGATTTGATGGTGCGGTAGTGGGTGTCACAGGAGATGTTTTCATCTTCACGCATGGCGGCAACGAAACCCAGAGAATCGAGCTTTGCCCAGAGGATGGCTTTGGCTCTGGCAAGTTCGGCGTATCCCGCTTCACGGGTATTGCCTTTTACCGTGACGGAACAGGTGAATGCCGCCAGATCTGAGGTGATGAGTTTTTCGGCAACTCCCTTGACCGTAATATTCTTTTCGGTGGAGTGCTGGATCTTCAACATGAAGCGGCTCAGCATGAAAGAGGAAATAACGATTCCTGCGGTAAGGGTGATGATGGCGAATGCGGCGGCGGCGACGGCGACTGGTTTGTTCATGCGGGACTGCTCCTTTTTTTGCTGGTTGATAATGAAAAATACTCCCTCCTTTTTGGCGGGGGGATAATATAGTCTTTGCAAGTTCCTTTTTCAAGAGGCGGATCAAACTTTTTTATGTTTTTTTTCATGGTGGATCAATGCCGTTTCCGGGAGCAAAAAAAGGAACACTGACGCTCCTTTGGTCAGTGCTCCCGGGAAAAAGGAAAGATGCTTTACAATATGGCTGTATCCACCGATTCAGCGTAGGGCGCCAGAAGAAATTCCGTCTCAAAGACGATGATCTCGTTTTTGCCCTTTTTGAGAATGGGGGAGGGGACATAAAGGGTGTTTGCCGAACCTACACGCCAGTAGCGTCCCAGATTGAATCCGTTGACCCAGACCACGCCCCGGACTCCGGGGAACTTGATGAAACTTTCGGCGATCTCATCCACTTCAAATTCACCCTTGAAGAAGGTGGGAACTTCCATGTTGGCTTTGAGAGGTCCGAATTTGAGTTTGTCAAGGTTGTCCATGGGCAGTGACCGGTTCTGCCAGTCAAAGAGGTAGGCGTTCCATGAAAGGAGCCCTTCAGGGAGTCCTTTGCGGTCCTTGCCGGTGAGGTATCCGTAGTTGATGCGTCCGAAGCTTTCCACCAGCACATCGATGTCGGCACCTTCCGGGGGAACGGTGAAGTCGATCCCTTCCGGCTTTTCATCACGGAACACGGTGGCAAGCTTTTGACCGTTGATGAAAATATCGGCGCAGTCACCCACGGCTGGCGCCCAGAGATTGCCCTTGTGGGGACCGGCAATGCGGGTACGGTAGTGGACGAATCCGAAAGATTGATCCAGCTGCTCCATGGAGAGAGGCGATTTTGACTTGACCGGCGTGCTGATCTGATCGAGGGCGTCAAAAATGGTGACGCTCTCTTTGAAGTCGATCTTGCCGTAGGATCTGCGTTTCACAGGTTCCGGTGCGCCGGTTTTGGCGTCGGGGAAATATTTTTTCACCGTCTCCTGGAGTTTCCAGTATTTGGGGGTCACATCACCCCACTCTGTAATGGGAGCGTCGTAATCGTAACTGGTGGTGTCGCAGGTGTAGTCGATGTCCTTACGGGTCTTGTTGGCTCCGGCGGTGAATCCGAAATTGGTTCCGCCGTGGAACATATACATATTGACATTGGCACCCGCACGGATGATGTCGTCAAACTCCCGCGCCACATCGTCGGCATCGCGGCTCTTGCGGGGATTGTTTTTCCAGTGGTCGTACCATCCCAGCCAGAACTCCATATAAAAAGGCGGATCATCGGGACGCAGAGTTTTGAGGAGTTCAAAGCCGTTCAATGGACGGCTGCCGCCTGTGAGCATGGCAGCGGTTCCGGGGAGCATACCGTTCTGCAGATAGGCAAGCCCCGCTCCGTCGGCAGTGAAAAGAGGCACGGTGATACCGGCATTCAAGGTCATGTCGCGCAAGGCGCCGATATAGTCGTTGTCGTGTCCGTAGGAGCCGTATTCGTTTTCGATCTGCACGGCGATGATGGGTCCGCCTTCATCGTACTGCAGGGGCTTGATCAGGGGCATGATCTGATCGAAGTATTTCTGAATGGACTCCAGATAGACCTTGTTGTAACGGCGGAACTCAATACCCTCTTTGTTCATGAGCCAGTGGGGCAAGCCGCCGTTGTCCCATTCGGCGCAGATGTAGGGACCGGGGCGCAGGATCACATAGAGCCCCAGCTCCTGAGCAGTCCTGATGAAACGGGGAAAGTCCATCATCCCGGAAAAGTCGAACTGCCCTTCATGGGGTTCGTGCAAGTTCCAGCACATGTAAGTTTCAAGGCAGTTGAAACCGCATAATGCAAGTTTTTCCAGACGGTCACGCCACAGATCGGGGTGGACCCGGAAGTAGTGGATGGCGCCGGAAAAGATCTGGGTGGCTTTTCCGTCAATGAAGATCTTACGCTCTTTGAATTCTACTTTTGACATAAAATTTTTTCCTTGGATTTTATTGTTTCGGAATAATTACCGGGGTAATTTCAAAACTCATTTGAAAAAGGTTCCCACCTCAGACATGCTTTGGGCAGAAAGTCCCGCCAGACGGTTGCGCACCTCAAGAAGTCTCTGCTGTAAAGCGCTCCGGTTTTCAAGGATCTTCAGCGCAGTGGCGAGCATCTGTTTCCCCGAATCCATGTCATCAAGGTCGATGAGGAACTCAGAAAGTTCCATGTCCCGGACCATCTGCCTTTTTCTGCCGCACTCCACATAAGGGACGTGGATGAAGGGAACCTGATTGCCGATCGCCATGATGATGGAGTGCATCTCAACACTGACCAGCAGCGAACTGCCCCGGTAAACGGAAAGTGCCTGCTCCGGCGTCCAGAAACGGTCAAGGTACACTGTGGCAGACTTTGCTTCGTCGCTCAGAATGTTGTAAAGATGGGTACGGGCATCTTCAAGGGTGTCCCGTGTTTCATGGGCGATAAGGACCTTGTGACCGGTCTTTTTGATGTACTCCTCAATGAGATACTTCATCTGTTCCATCTGGTGACGGCAGCGTTCCGGGGTGACGGAGCCCCCCGTAGGGTCGTGGTATTTGGGCTTGGGTGCGGAAATACGCAAAGCCACGGTCATGAATTTTCCCTCTTCAAGAGCGTTTTCTTTGAAAAACGCCTCTTTCCACTTTTCATCCCCGCCGTCGAAATAGACTGTTGTATCGGGGCGGAAGTCGATTTTTTTGAAAGTGAACTTTTTCTGCAACAGATAGTTGAGGGAATCCGTATCCCGGCAGTAAACAAACGCCGCATCGGCAAAGAGTTTATCGTACAGAAGATCCATGGGCCACTCAATAAGGTCAAAGGATTGTGAACCGATACCGTAGGGGATCCCCAGAGCCCGGGCGAGGATCAGAGACATGGCAAGGGGGAGCGTGTATCCGAAAAGACGGCGGACCCCCAATCTGCCGAAGTTCAAAGTGGTGCCGGAGTTGTAGTAGACAAATCCGGCATTCTGAAAGGCTTCTGCCAGATCAGGGAAGTGGATTTTCAGATCTTCCATGATCTCCAAGGGGAAACGGTTGAGCAGATCATCGGTCAGGGCTTCTGCATCAAAGGAAGAGATGGTGCCGGTGCGGAACTGTTCCAGTTTCAGTTTTCCGTGACGGGCAATGAGAGCGTTCCAGGAGTTGCCTTTGATCTTTGCATCACGGATCGCTTCTGAGGCGGCATCGGGCATGGGGTCTCCGGCAATCAGGTCAAAGAAGGGCATGGGGAGCACTTCGCCTTTGGGATTGTAAGAGGGGAGCACCTCTTTGTAGTGGGCATAGGCAGGATCGCTTTCAGGCAGATAGTTGATAAGTTTCACTGCCAGACCGGGGGACTTTTCTTTCAGCAGTGTAAAGAGTCCGCCCTGGATCCCCATGTCTCCGATATTGTTGATGCTCCAGGCATAACTGACCAGCAAATGTTTTTTCATTTCATCCTCTCAATGAGTTCAGCCGCAGCTGAACGGTTTTTCAGCAGCTGTTCCGGCGTGATGGAACCTGAACGGCTGAGACTTTTATAAAGTTGTTCCGCCTGCTGTCTCAGGGGATCGCTGACTTTTCTTTTCCGGGCAAGTTTCATCATCAAGGTGTAGTATTCGCAGTCTTCGATGCCGTCGCGCATGGCTTCGGCGCGCAAAGTGGAAAGGAATTTGCCCTTTTCGCCCATGCAGAAGTAACTGCCGCCGCCGTTGTCTCCGGGGAAACTTTCGGGGTCCCATGAGGTCAGAGGCGACGTTCCTGAAATGGGGCGGGGATTGTTGTACCACCGGGAAACGGTCCAGACCAGCCAGCCGTCGATCCGTGATGCGGCGGCCATTTCCCCCAGCTGGGTACGGATATAGGTAAGGGGCGTTGCATCAACGGTCAGACCGGTGGTGTAGTACCACACTTTCCGTCCGAGTTTTCTTGCCTTTTCCGCCCTTTCAAAGTTGTACTGCCGCACCGGGGGGATCCATTCGTCGATGATCCCGTGAAGGTTGCTCTGGAATCCGTAGGTGGAGTCCGAAAGAGTGCTGATGATCTTCAAGTCGGGAAAGTGTTTTTTCAGCTCTTTGACCAGATCGATGATAGCGGGACGCTCTGAGGGAGTCGCCTCATCAAAGGCGTAACAGGCGGCATAGTGCCAGAGCCCTGCCTTTTTCAGTTCAGGGATCCTCTTTTTCAGGATTTCAATGTACTTTTTCTTCCACTCTTCCGGGTAGTGCGCCTGAGCTTCGGTGCTCATCTTTTCCCAGAGGATCTTGGAGTCTTGGGGGGCGATCTTTTTCCCCGTATGATGTGCCTGGCGGGGGAGTTTCAGATAGAGGA
>JAZODE010000114.1:0-6503 GCA_045596885.1 Victivallaceae bacterium | reverse complement strand
GGGATAATAAGCCTCTACGGCGTAGAATTCACGGCTAAGGTAATTTCAGTCTGTGGACCAAACATTATCGGCAACTTTCCATAAGTTAAACTACCCGCTAAGGTTTTGCAACAGCCCCTTCTTTTTGCAAGCAGATCACTTCACGCAGATCTTCTTCTCGCCCGAAATCCCGCTGTTGACATGAGTGATACGGCAGCGCCAGATGCCGGGGGCATCGTTCATGGCAAACCGGAAAACAAACTTGCCCTTTGATGGTTCAAAGTGCCCTGTTGCAGTGTAAACTTTGACAAGTTTTCCGTCCGGTCCGAAAAGATCCAGGCGGCAGACCTGCTTGCCAACAGCATTGCCCACGGCGAATTTCACTGCAAGATCCCTGCCCCGCACAACCTCGGCAGGCGCATTGACCGTGACCCCGGAGATCTTCTTTTTCTGGATGGAAAAGAGTTCTCCGTCCCCGGGCATAAGGTCAATGGTCAAGGTATTGGTGTACCCCATGAACTTCCCTTTGCGGACATCGTAGACATAGCCCTTGAAAGGCAGTTCCACCTTCACTTTGCGCAGGAACTTTTTGTTGAAAAGCATGGGAACTTTTCCGTTAGGAGCCGTGGTTTGAGCTTTGAGGATACCAAAGACAAAGTTTTCCCCATCCTGCCGCAACATGGTGGTGCAGGGATAAAGTTTCCCGCTTGCGGCATCGGTCACGATACTGGTACGGGAGATTTTTGCACTGCTGAGAACCCCTTCCATCAAACGGCGCATATTGTCGCAGAAAAGAGCAGCACCGCTCTTTGTTGAAACCTCTTCGCCGCCAACGCCGCCCAGATTGATGTCCTGATAACCGCTGACCAGCATATTGAGCAGCACGGCGGTGCCTTTACCGTATTTGTTGATGAAAAGACAACTTTTCCCGAGAGTTTTTGCTCCGGCGGCAGCGATACCCTTTTCCCCCATACGGAATTCCCCCTTCAACGCGGGGATCCCCATGGAACCTTTGCTGCTGACAGCTTCGGCGGCGGTGGAAATCACGCTTGCGGCACGGGAGATACCGAAAAGTTTTTCAACATCCTTATTGCGGATCTTTGTACCGTGTTCATTGTACCATCCGGGAGCAAAGTCTGCAATGACCAATCCTCCTGCGGAAACAAATTTCTGCAGATTCTTTACGGCAGCCGGAGAAAGAGAGACAGCACAGGGAAGCACCACGACCTTGGCTTTGGGAACCTCTTTTTCAAGGCGGTCATAGGGCAGATAGAAGTAGTTGTATTTCAAATCTTCAAGGAGCGCAGCCCATCCGGTCATGGTGTTGTGCCAGATGCCGCCGCCGAAACTGCCCATAGCTGCAAAGAGTGAACTCTGGGAATAGAGCACTGCCACATCTCTGCCGATCTCTTTTCCGTTGAGGATGATACGGTCGATGCCCTGACGCAATTCATTGACGAGCTCGGTGTAAAAGAGGGTATTTTTCACCGGAGTCGCATCGCCGTTGAAGGAGTGTCCGGCAAAGTTGCTGACCATATTGGCTCCCAGGAACATATCTGCCCAGAGATTGGATTTCTGATAAAATTCATTGGTGAGCTCAGCCCTGGCATAACCTCCGCCCCAGTTGCCTGCCACAAATCCGGGAGCGGCAAAGTCGTGGACCGCTTTGCGCTGGATGCCGCTGTAATACGAAAGACAGTCGATGTGTTTCATCAGCTGTACCCAGTCGTAACTGTATCCGGGGATCTGAGTCCCCGAAAGTCCAGCCTTGGAACCGGGAACATATTTCCGCAGCAGATTCCGTGTGTTGCCCACCCAGTTCTTTGCAAAGACCTTTGCCATGAACATCTTATGATCCAGCCAGGGGGCGAGGTTCTCTTTGCCGTTCACCGCTTTAAGCTGCACGGGGATCACTTCTTCCCAGCTCTTGAAGCTGCGTCCCCAACCTTTGTTGAGTGCTTCAAGAGAGCCGTACTGTTTTTTCAGTTCAGCACGGAAATCCTTCAAGCAGTGGGGGCTGTAGCAGACGGTGCTGCCAAGGTAGGCTTCATCGGCGATTTCATGGAGCAGTATACCATAGTAGCGGTAACGCTGGTTCTGCACTGTCTTTTTGATGATCTCTTCAGCCTTTTTCCAGTGTCCGGGATCTGAGTAACAGGGGGTGCGTACCGGGTCACTTGGAATATCATGACGGTATTTGAGACTGGTACTGTAATTGGCGTTTCCGGCGCCGTACATCACCATATCCATATTGGCGTTGCGAATAGCTTTGAATCTCCCCATAGAGACACCATTCTGCATAAATCCTGCGATCCAGAGAGTGAATCCCAGATCGGAGGCATGCTGCAGATAGGGGGTGCGTCCCAGCCAGATCAAAGCATCCAGCTGTGTCAGATCCTTGCCCTTGGCGGGAGCGGAAAATTCCTCAAATCCCCGGGCGATCTCTTTGGAACCCTGTTTCAGAGAAAGAAGGACTCTGTACAAAGTCGTATAAGGGGGAGCCAGTTTGAAAGAGAAAGTGTTGGAAGCTTTTGCTTTCACCGTCATGGAGTTGACGATCCTGAAGCGGGTATCTTCAATATGGCAGACAAGAGAACCGTTCTCCGGGATCTTCCCTGTTACATCAACAGTGAAACGGATCTCCCCGTTACGGTCGAAAATCTTCTCCTTGGCGGCAAAGGTGACCTTCAGTTTGTTGGGCTCGGGATTGGTGTAGTTCAAAGCGCCGAAATCATACTCTTTCCCTTTAAGGTCCGTAATGCGGTAGTCTGCGATCAGCATACCGCCGGGCTGGGAAGGCAAAGTCAGAGCCAGCACATTGCGCCCAGGTTTCAGATCAAACGTCTGTTCAAATGTGCCGACGGCTCTGCGGTGCATATCCTGAACTGCGGTTTTCACCATCACCTTCTGCCCTTTGGCGGCGTTGACGACGATGCTCTTTTTGTTGTTTGCAAGGACTTTTACAGTTGGTTCAACGCCAGCGGCGTAACGCAATGACTTGAGAGCTGAAAGGTAGATATATTCCCAGTAATTAAAATCCCGGCTGCGGTATGAAGGACATTTTTCATAGGCAAACTGCAAAGGGACACAGGAGAAATTCTGTGGTTCAAGATACCATTCGCTCTTGTTCCGCAGGAAACAGACCACACGGGATTTTCCGTTCTGATAAACAGTACAGGCTCGGTCAAACCAGCCCCGGGGAAGAGCACGGAAATAAGGTGCGGTAAAAAGTCCTGCCGGACAGGGGATCTTTTTACCCAGAAGTACAGAAGGAATATTGACGCAGTTGTAGAACATGATCCCTGAACCTGCCTTCTGGAATTTTTTCAGCAGCTCCACAAACTCCTTGTCGGCAATGGTTTTGAAATTTATGTCCTGAACGATGATGACCTTGGGAGCTTTGGCAATGCTTTTGATGCAGAAGATCGTGTAAGGCTCAAGGGTGTTTCCGAAAGTGACATCCCAGTTGGTTCCGCCGCTGTCCACCTTGCGCAAGAGGGGAATATAACGGTAGGTCAATTTCATGCGCTGGGCAAATTCGACGATCTGCCGTTTGGCGGTGTACTGCACGGAACGGGTCGTTCCCAGAGGCATGTAGAGGATCTCCGGCATGGGCTCCACAGGGGAGGTAAGCCATTTGGTATGGGGCGTCACATATTCGTGGGAAATTTTTTCAAGCACATCAATAGCGCGGTAGGAGGTATTTTTCAACTCTTCACGCAAAAGCTCCCGGGGGGAACGGACGACAAAGGAAAAATCTTCGGGGACAATTTTGACATTATCCACCCAGAGGGTCTGCAGATGGGTGCCGATACCAAAACGCAGGACGCCGAACTCTGCTTTCTCAGGCTTGTAAAAGGTGTTTTGGACTTTGGTCCAAGGGTAGGCTTTTTTGCTGTTGAAAATGTTGATCCGTGCTTTACGGATATCTTTTTTGTTCACATCGTTGAACTCTGCCATACAGGTGAGCCATGTACCATCCGGGTTCTCTCCCCGCAAATCGGCGGAAAAATGATATTTCACTCCGGGTTCAGGTCTGAAAAACACAGGAAAAATGCTGTACTGCTTTGCTCCTTTCCAGCGGACGATCTTGATGCACTTGGAGTTGTTGACACCTTCGTTGACCCACTGATATAACTTGCGTCCTCTGACCATCCAGCTCCAGTAGTAGCTTTCCGCCCAGGGTGCATTGGGCATCTGCTTTTCAAAGGAACCGTTATTCACAAGGTCGGGACCGCCCGCAAAAAGTGAAGCGGGGTAAGTTTTCTCAGGCTTTCTGTCAAAACAGATCCGGTAAGCGAAATCCTCCCTGCCGCAAAAGTCACGATTCCGGGAGCGTCGATCGTAGGCAAAACCATCTTTGAAATCTGTAAAATAGAATCCTTCTTTGTTCACCCCGGGAACATGGACCAGTATGCGCTGTTCACCATTGGGGAGTTTTTCCACGGTGAAGGGCACCGGGCGATCCCATTCGGGAGCACCGTTGGCAAGGTGGTAAACGGAAATTTTTCCCGGATCCATCTTACCGGGGATCCGGATCCCCCGGATGGAGTCGCAATACTGTCTGCGTCCCCGGATATCAAGGGTCTGAACAGAACGGGGCAATACCCCATGTCCGGCGCCCACAAGTTTGATGCCGGTATCGTTTTGGGCGTAATACCTCAATATGAGAGGAACTTTTCCGGAACTCTCTTTCAAGGGACGAACAGCATATTTTTTCAGCACTCCGGGCACATTTTCAGAAAGAAGCACCTTGACATCATAAGTCAGAGTGCCCTTTGGGGGAATGGTTTTCTCTTTAAGGAAATACTCCAGAGTGGAAGTCTCTTTAGCAGTGGCAAACCAGCCGTAGAAAGCGCAGAGCCACTCCTGAGGCAGAAGCAGCACGGCACCCGTTTTGTCATCGTTGCCCATGACGCCCATGACAGCACCTGAAGGGTTGGTGATCCACTCATCGCCTTTGGCATCACCGGGATGGACTTTGCCAATGATCTTGCCGTTCACATGATAGAAATAGGTGTTGCGCATTCCCATGCCATTGTTGCGGCGCAGCATGGTGCGGGTCCAGAATCCGGCACTCAGGGCTTTGTTTGAAATGTTTTCAAGTTTATACTTTACATCAAGCGCATTTGTTTTTGCATTGATGGAAAAGTTCTTTGTGATCCGCAGAAAGTCAAAGTTTTTCACGCCGAGGGCGGAAAAGGTGATAGAATCCTTTTTCACTGAAACAGGGGTAAATTCAAGAACTGAAAAATCCTCCATGATCTGCGTCTTCCCCTCTGAACGCAACACCTTTTCAGTGAAACTCAAGGTCTGCTTTTCATGACGGGTCAATTCTTTGCCATTGAAGGAAAGTCCTTTGAGAGCACCGCCCCGGGTATCAAAGCGGGCCTTGATCTTCCCCGCGGAAATTGAGAACTCAGCTGCATTCAAAGTGCAGAGCACCAGACACAAAGCCAACAATATTTTTTTTGTTTTCAACATTTTTCCCTCCTCCTATGATCAAGGATTTGTACTGTAAGTATATTTTGAACCGCTTCCATAAAGCTGATTAAATGTAAAGCTGCCTGTATGACCATCCATAAAGAGACCGTTGACATAGCCGTTATGACGGAATTCGATGATCCCGACAGTCATATCACCAGTCGTTTTGAAGGGATAATTGGTTCCGGCAAAAGTTAAATTACGGCTGTCATTGTAAGAGGTTTGATTCTCTGCCAACCACAAATACTGCCCCGGCTGACGCATCCCGGAGGGTTTCTTCATCTTGGGCTCGCTGAAAGGTCTTATCCAAGTAGAATAGTAGTTGGTTGCATAACTGAAATAGTGCCCTGCCCCCTTGTAATGGTTGTTTTTACGATGGTCGGAGGGGCAAATAGCTGAATTGTTTTTCTGAAATCCGTAGCCATTCATAGTGTTCCACCAGCGCACTTCGTATCCCAGATAAAGATGAAGGAATTGTCCGAAAGGAAACATACTTTTCTTTTTGCATGAAACATGACATTCCCAGTAGATGAAGCCATTGTTCTGTCCGGGCAGATACCCTTTGAAATCCCCCTGATAGAATTGGGAGGCGGTCCCCAGAGTTTTAAGATTATTTATACAGTGGGTCGTCCGCGCCCTTTCCCGTGCCTGCTGCAAGGCAGGGAGCAGCATGGCGGCAAGTATGGCAATAATGGCGATCACGACAAGAAGCTCTATTAAGGTGAAGCTGTACAGCTTCACCTGCCCATGGGCAGGTGAAAAACCTTCTTCCTTGCCATAAACACGATCACAGCAGAGATGTGATCTTTTCACAAGCAGTTCGATCAAGGTAAAGACACTGTTGCACTCTGATTTCCGGCATCTATCTTTCATTTTATCACCTTTGGCAGTTTTTTATTCAACAGAGGTAATTTCAAAAGTCATTCAAAAAATGACAAAGATGCCATTCGCAAAGAGCTGTAAAGGGTAGTTTGAGGTTGCTACCTGTAAGGTAACAGCCGAAAACGCTCCCTTTATCAGATCGAAGCGAGGGCGCTTTG
>JAZODE010000113.1:0-13727 GCA_045596885.1 Victivallaceae bacterium | reverse complement strand
GCAGTTCAATCAGCGTGAAGGGGGATATTTTTCCTGTATTTTTCATCATTATTCTTTTCCTGCAATAGTTTTTACATTCCTGTCGGATATAATATACTTCAATATCAGCGAAAAAGCAAGGCCAAGAATTTGCCGGTTCCGGAGAATAACAGTTGAAGTGAAAGATCATTTATTCCTTTTTAGGTGCACGGGTCATCAATTCTCTTATGACCTCTTGGGGAGTGCATTTCCCTTCAAGGATGGCGTTGATCCCGTCAATAATGGGCGTTTCTGCTCCGACTTGTCGTGCCAGAGCCAAGGCGCCCTGTGCTGTGGTGACTCCTTCGGCGACTGTCATTCCCATTGATTTGAGGATCTCAGGGAGCTTTCTGCCTTTCCCCAATTCTTCGCCCACATATCTGTTGCGGCTGTGACCGGAACAGCAGGTGACGATCAAATCGCCCACGCCGCTCAACCCGGCAAAGGTGCTTTTTTCACCTCCCAGGGATTCTCCCAGTTTGCCCATTTCGCAGATGGCTCTTGTCATAAGCGCTGCTTTGGGGTTGTCCCCGAGTTTCATTCCATCAATGATGCCCGCTGCGACGGCAAAGACATTTTTCAATGCTCCGCCCAATTCAACGCCTGTTACATCAGAGGAGGTGTAGACCCGGAAATTTTCATTCATAAAAACCTTTTGCACCACTTCGGCACAAGCCATGTCTGCGGAGGCGGCTGTCACCAGAGTGGGGACTTGACGGCTCACCTCTTCGGCATGGCTGGGACCGGAGATGGCAACGTAGGGAACCGGACCGAGTTCCTCCCTGACGATCTGGCTGATCCGGTTCCAGGAACCCTTTTCAATGCCTTTGGCAGCATTGACAAAGATCTTTTCTGAAATACCGGGGAGGAGCGCAAATTGTTTGAGGACGCTCCGCAGAAACTGTGTCGGCGTGACCAGCAGTATGATGGAAACTTTATCAACTGCTTCTGCCGGGGAGAAGGTGAATTGAAGCGTATCGGGGAGTTTTACCCCCGGGAGAAATTTGACATTTTCCCTTTTTTGTTTCATTTCATCCAAATAGTCCGGAAATGCTCCCCACATGATTACTTCATGACCATTGGCAATCAAATTACATGCAAGGGCTGTTCCCCAGCCACCGTCACCGATCACAGCGATTTTCATTGTGTGCACTCCAAAAAATTTACTTGCAGATACATTCCATATCAAGCCAGTTGACACCCTCTTTGAACTCCAGCGGGTTGGCGGTCCTGATGGCGTATTCGTGGACTTCACGCAGTGTTTCGGAGCCGTCCGGCAGAGCAAATCCGACCTTGTAGGTTCCGGCAGTCATTTCAGAGGGGACGGGCAGCGACAATGAGAGTGTTTGTTCAGTTCCCTGTCCCTCCCAGCGCCGTACATCTGTTTTGAAGCGGAATTTGTAACTTTCTTTACCGTTGGAAAGGATCAGTTTGACGGGACGGGGATTCACAGGAGCGGAAAATCCACGGTTTACCAGTTTGATCGTGGCGTTCAGAGTGCCGCCGGGAGCGATCTCATCAGAAATTTCCGCTTCAAGAAGCTCCAGACGGTAGCCCAGATGGTCGCGGATATATTCATAGTAACTGCGCCAGACATGTTTCCCACTTTCATCGGTGAAATAGTCGTGAGAGAATTTGAAGCCTCCGTCAATCAGCGCCATGGGATCAACTGGAACCGCTTTCCAGATATCGATGGAGTAGTTGTCGCCTTCAAAAAGTGAGTTGCTGTGAACCATGCCGAGGGTATCGTAGTGCCAGCGATCCAGATTTTTCAGCGCAGCAGCGGGAAGTACAGCTCCGGAGAGGTCACGCCAGAAAAGTTCGCCGTCCATGGGGAGAAAACGGCTTTCCTGTGCCAGATAGAGCATTTCCTGTTCTATCGAACATTTGTCTCCCCCTCTGCCGAATGTGCCGCCGTTGGAGGGGCCTGCCATAAATCCATCGTTAAAGTGACCGATACGCGCCTGGGGCAAACTGGTGAAGGCTTCGGCTTCACTCAAGGGATCAAAACCGAAGAGCTCCATCTTGAGCATGGGGTAACGCATCATGGTCATGCGGGTGGGGGGCAGCACTTCGAGCACTGCCGCCATGAGTTCCTTGCGGAACTGCAGATCCAGCTGGAGTTTGTAGTAGCTGTTGTGCCATTCTCCGAATTTGCCCACGAATCCGCACTGCAGCACATAGATCACATCAATGTATTTGCGGATCAAAGGAGCCAGTTGGCTCAGATGTTTCAAAACTGTTTCACCGGTAGGACCGCTCAATGTGGGAGAAAGCTCGTAGGCAAAGCGGAGCAGGGCTTTGACTTTACGCTGACGGAGTTTCAGGAAAAATCCTTCAATATCGTCCAGCTTTTCCTGTGGAAGCTCCCTGCCGTCATCATATTTCATAAGGAAACAGTAGCTTTGCATAATGGTGACGCCGTCGTAGGTAAGGTAATCCAGCTCATCCATCCATTGATGGTGAGCGAATTCCACTCCATCCAGACGGTTGCCCCGGATCAGGTGGGGCACTCCGGGAATGTCGATGTTCTGGAATACAGGTTTGTTCGGGCGTCCATCCAGCTTCATCTCTTTGGAGTGACAGGAGCAGAGTCCGGCGATTTCGCCGGGGAGATGGCTGAAATACATCTCTGTACGCAGTCCCCGCTCAGGGTTGCGCAATCCCATGCGTCCATGAAGATCATCGGGGCGGATACCGCGAAAACTTTTCTTGCTCATCTGTCATTCTCCTTTTGTTGTTTTCTTGCGTATTGTCAATAATGTACTGCCTGAAACGCAAAAAAGCAACCGGATTTTTCAGGATAATTTGAGAAATATTGCTTCAGTTACTCTTCGGTTTGCCGGGGGAGGGCGGGGATTGGACCATTGTAAAGCATGACTGCCCCAAGGATCATGCCGGGAAGCGTCAGGGGCAGCATCAAAGGAATGAGCTGGAGCAGATAGACGGCGACACCGAATCCGAGGAGTTCCATCTTACGGCGGGAAAGAAATTTTTTTGTTTCCGGAATATTTTGCCCCCTGAGAAATCCCGGTGCAAAGAGCAATGAATATGCCATTCTTATCCCCACGAATAAAACAAGCAGCAGTTGTCCGGCAAGGGGAAGAAAGAAGCTGAGAAAAAGAAGCAGAAAGAAAAGAAAAGTCGTTTTGACCCCATACCATGCCGCCTGCAGCGTGAAAAGGAGTTGGCGGGAAAAAGATACACGGGGAAAGACGGTTCTGTAATATTTCTTTTCAAACTCTCCGATCAGTTTGTCAAAAAACACTCCCCCGAAAATTTCAAAGAGCGTACTCAATGTCGTCAGAACGATGACGGCTGCAAGCAAAGTCGCTGCAAGGGTGAGACTGCCTTCGAGGAGCGTTTTCAAAAACGCCGGGCAGTTTTCCATCCGTGAGGTCAAATAAAGAGCCAGAGTATTTGAAAAGCGGAAAATCCCCCAGGTGACACCGGTATAGGCTGCCAGAAGTATCAGCCAGGGACCGATGGTGTATTTCCAGAGAGAGCGGTCTTTGTAAAAAAGAGTGATGCCTTCAAAGAGATGGAGAACACCGCGAAAAAAGTTCCCCATCAGGATTTTTCCTCTGCCTTGATCCTGAGCTGACCGCAAGCGGCATTTTTCCCGCTGCCCCGTTCAATACGCCGGGTGACAACGGCGCCTGTCCCCTGAACAGCGCGTTCAAAACTTTCGATCCGTTCACGGGAGGGACGGCGGAATGTGGTCCCCGTAGAGTTGTAGGGGATCAGATTGACTTTGGCGTGATGGGCAAAAGCAAGGCGCCCCAGAGCTTCAGCCTGGGCGTCGGAGTCGTTGATCCCGGCAAGAAGCGTGTACTCCAAAGTGACCATTCTGCCAGCCTTTTCCCGGTAGTTGTCTACGGCGTTGAGAATATCTTTGATGGGGAAACGCAAGGTGTCGGGAATGATCTTGCTTCTTGTTTCCTCATCGGGAGCATGGAGACTTACTGCAAGGGTGTATTCTTTTTGCAATTCGGCAAATTTCAGCATACCGGGAATATAGCCGCTGGTGGAAACAGTGATCCTTCTGGGGGCAAGGGTAAAGCCTTCCGGAGCTGTCAGCATCTCAAGTGCGGGGAAAAGCTCATTGCAGTTGAGCAAGCCTTCACCGATTCCCATGAAAACGATGTTGTCGCACCTTTTGCCCAGAAATTGACATCCCAGAAGAAACTCTTCAAGGATCTCGCCTGTAAGCAGATTGCGTTTCAATCCATTTTTTCCAGAGGCGCAGAAACGGCATCCGACTGGACAGCCGACCTGAGTGCTGAGGCAGAAGGTGACTCTGCCGTCTCCTGCCGGAATGATCGCCATTTCAATGTGTTCCCCGTCATGGAGTTCGAGCAGCAATTTTGAAACGCCGTCGGCAGAAGAGGCAACTTCCGCCACACTCATGGAAGGGGCAAAAAAATCCTCCCTGACCTTTTGCCGCAGTTTTTCCGGCAGATTGAGCATTTTTTCCGGTTCTATAAGCAGCTTTTCCCTGATCCACTGGAGAAGTTGTTTGGCACGGAATTTGGGGAAACCTTCTTTTTCGCACCATTGGGTCAGTTGTTCTGCACTTTGGGTGATGAGAAATTCTTTCACTTGAACGCCTTCATTTTTTTGATGACACTTTCCTTGTCAAGCTCTGTGTCAAAGGGGGCATATTTCAAACTGAGCCGATAGAAGCGCAAGGGGGATTTGCCCCGGGCAGCAGCGATATCTCCGGCGTGCTCCATGGCGACGGCGATGCCGTCGGAGGGGGTGATCTCTTCAAGTGCCGCATTGATGAATTTTTCTGCTTCAGCGTAATTTTTCTCTTTGAAAGCGATCCATGCCATGCTGTCAAGAAACGCCATTTCACGGGGGGATTGGCTCAAGGCGCCGGTGAGAAGTTTGCGGGCACGGGGCAGATCAAGGTTCAGCACGGCAGACACATAACCGATGGAATTGGCAACAGAGGGGCTCTTTATGTAGGGCATAAGCATCTTTTCGCCCATACGGAACATGGCAGTATCTCCACTTTTTTCTGCCAATGATACCAGAAGATGACCTATTTTGTAATCAGGCGGAGTACCGGCTTGAAGCGCCTTGGTGATCAAAGAATGGAGTTCCTTCCATGCCTTTTGCTTGGCGTACAGCAGGATCAGCAGATCAAAGTGATTTTTTTGAGGCAGACGCTTGAGTGCTTTTTTCGCTTCTGCGAATTTACCGGCATTGACCAGGAGTTTGAAACGCAGTTCAGCGGCATCGAAGCGGGGATTCATCTCGGAAACAAGGGTAAGGGCTTTGTTGAAATCCTCGATTGAACCGCATTCCACTGCAGCAGTAAGTTTCCAGAGATTCGACTCCAGACTTTTTGTGCGTCCATCGTAGTCCCGGATAAAACGGAGTGCTTCTTTGGGCATGATCGGACGGAATTTCAAATAGAGATAGAGGATATTTTCTGCAACCCGGCGGTCGGAAATGGTTTGTTCGGATTTTCTGACAGAAGAGAGTGCCTCTGTAAAAGATTTATCAAGGGTCGTGGCGATTTTATCTTTGCCGGCAGCCCACGCCCGTGCGGCTCCTGTGTAGCACGCTTCACCCAGAATGATGGCGGCGGCAGTTTTATGGGGCTGAGGTGTTTTTTGCCAAACTTTGAAAAGATCTGCCAATTTTTCATATTCTTTGTTTTTCAACATGGCGTCAGCAGCATGGCGGAGCAGCATAAAAGTAGCAGAACTATCCCAGGAAATCGTATTTACGAGCTTTTGCGGTGTCATGACAACGGACATTTTCGGCAGAAGCTCCTGCGGAGAAACGCCGCAGGCGCTGTTTATGGCAACGCCGTGAAGAGTCAGCTGGGGATCGGCAGGGTATTTTTTCCACAGGGTATTGAATTTTTCAAGAACTGCTTTGCGTGTTTTCAGCTTTTTGAAAGAGGTCCTGAAGGCTTGCAGAGGTGTTTCTGCATTGGAAAGATCTTTTTCAATGACCTCCAACAATTTCATGCAGCACTTCTCAGGGGACTTTTCAAGAAGGGCGTCGATAAAAAGAGAGAGGTGATTTTCCCGTTCCCGCAAAGGAGCCGTCCGGATCCCATGGGGCGCAGCGGCGTCAGAGGCAATGCCTGCACCGGCTGAAAGCTGTATTGCCGCAACAGCGGTAAGGAGAAGTAAGAGTTGTTTGATCATATTGGTTCTATTTCCCATTTAAAAATTAAAGCGTCCGTTCACCGGATTTGAAATGAGGTGATCCTCATCCCAACCGCAAAACGGACGCCTCCAAGAGTGCGAAATAAGTCTCGCCGCACCTCTGAAAATCAGAGGGAACCTTTCCGCTATGCGGAAATTTGCAGCATCGACTTATTTCTTGTTCTTGTGCCGCAAGGACTTGAGCTGCTTCTTGCGCTTGTGTTTGGCGATTTTCTTACGCCGTTTTTTCTTAAGATTGCCCATGATGACACCACATTTGTTCTATTTAATTAACAAAACCGATTGTATCATAATATAGCACTCTTCATGAAAAAAACAACTCAAAAGCTGCGATATTTGGAGAAAAAATGCAAATATTTTTCAAAAATCAATAAAAATGCTCTTTCAGGAGAGGAAAAAAATAGTGAAAAACTCCATTCCTTGCTGGGATAACAAGAGCATTGCAATGAAAAAAAGTGAAACAGGGCGTTTTTTTATGATGAACTCCTTTATTGATTTTCCGGAAGACAATAAAAATAAGGACCATTGCTTTATCTTACGCAACAGTCCTTATGGAACGGAATAATACTTTTGTCAGCTGCAGTGGATATCCACGATGCTCAACTGCGGTTGTTCGATGCCCTGATGAGTATTCAGCTGGGGGGTTGCCAGTATATCGCAGCAGCCGGTGCTGAAATCATTGACACTCTGGTTGAATGCAATGAAATCTATGGAAACATTCCCCTGACGCATGAGTCCTCTGGCGTGATTGCCGCCGCAGGTGGCGTTGCATCTGACGATCTGGACATCGTTGAAACGGAAGACCGGACGGGGGTTGCTGTGACCGAAAGGCGAAAGTTTGGCGAGGTACTCAAAAAATTCTCCTGTAAGTTCAGAGAATGAGATCTCTCCATCGTAAGAAATGGAGCTTTCCAAATCTGCCGTATTGATCTGACGGCTGATCTCCTTATTCATCAGGTCGAAGAAATCCGCGATTTTTTCAGTTCTGAGTCCGACTCCCACCGCCATCGGGTGTCCGCCGTAGCGTTCAAGGAGATGGGCACTCTTTGAGAGGACCTCCACCAGATTCAAATTGGCGATACTGCGCCCGGAACCGTATGCCACATCTCCCTGGACCGTGAGCACGATCGTGGGACGGTTGTACTCTCTTGCCAGCCGTGAGGCGACGATCCCGATGACACCCTGATGCCAGTCTCTTCCAGCTACCAGCAGGGCGCACGGACTCATCCAGGCAAGCTGGCGCTCGATCTGTTCCCGTGCCTCCTGATAGATCTCCTGCTCCTTCTGCTGGCGGTCACGATTGAAACGCTCAAGTTGTGAGGCGCAGGCGTATGCTTCAACGATCTGACCGGATTGCAGCAGTTTCAAAGCCACATTGGCATCCCCGACGCGTCCTGCGGCGTTGATCCGCGGTGCAAGGCGGAATGTGATGTCCGCCGGAGTAAGTTCAGAACGGAGTTTTGAACTTTCGATCAGGGCACGGACACCGGGACGGAGCTGCCGCTGCAGCGCTTCAATGCCATACTTGACCATGATCCGGTTTTCACCCAGAAGGGGAACTATGTCGGCAACTGTTCCCAAAGCAACATAGTCCAGAACCTCTTCAAGCCGGGTGGTGAAGCCGCCCAGATTGTTTTCTCTGCCGTATTTGACGAAAGCATGTGAAAGTTTGAATGCCGCCCCTGCTCCTGAAAGAAGCTGGAGATCTGCCAGTTCCGGGTAGACCTTGGGGTTGATGACCGCCAGAGCATCAGGCAAAGAAGGTCCTGCTTCGTGGTGGTCTGTTACGATCACATCGATCCCCATTTCCCTTGCACGCGCCACAGCATCACAACTGGTGATACCGCAGTCCACCGTGACCAGAACGCCGCAGACACCGAAAGACTCAAGAGCCTTGTCAAGAGACTCCGGTGTGAATCCGTAACCGTCATCAAAGCGGTGGGGAATGAAGGAGTTGACGATTGCACCATTGCTGCTCAGGACCCATGCCAGAAGCGCACTGGCGGTGATACCGTCGGTATCATAGTCGCCATGGATCAGGATAGGTTCTTTCGCTGCAATAGCTTTCCACAAGCGAGCCGCCGCATCCCGGATCCCCGGGAAACGGTAAGGGTCGCTCAAATTTGCGAGCCGCGGATTCAGGAAACTTGCTGCCTGATCCGCACCGATGCCGCGCGCGGCAAAAATGAGGGCGATAGGACGCGGGAGATTGAACTTCTGCTGCAGTCCTTTGATTTCTTCCTCAAGATTTCCGGCGTTTACTTTCCACTTGTTTACACCCATTTGTTTCTCTTTTCTTATTTAATCTTCTTTATTAACATAACTCCGAAATGGGAATAATCCAAACGAAAAATTGAAAAAAATGCAAAATTTAGCAAAATTTTTTTGTTTTAGGGTTGAAAAATAGATTTTTCTGGAGTATTGTTTATCCGGAGAGTAGTGTGAAACTTTTTATTTCAAGGTGTCGTCTATGGCTAATGTGGAGTTCCCGGAAAAGATTTCCGGGCAGTGGATCTATTTGAAACGGTTGAAAAACCGGCAGGATGTGAGTGTGCTGCTGAGGCACAGTTTTTTTGCTCCTGAAGATATGGAAGGGGAGCCGGTCCTGCTGGTGAGCGGCAACACCTCGTATCAGCTTTTTATCAATGGACGCCTTGCCGGTGTCGGTCCCAGAGTCCATCAAAGTCCGGGAACAAGCTATATCGATGCCCACGAGATCGGTTTTTACCTTGAGCCCGGCAATAATCTTATCTCTTTTCATATCCACCGCTGCAACGATCAGACAAGGGGGGATTTTTTACGCACACCGGGAATGTGGTGTCAGCTGCAATGTGCAGGAAAAACCCTTTTGCAAAGTGATGAGAGCTGGGATATCATGGCGCTTGAAAATTTCAATTTGCGCCGTCCCAGGGTTTCTTCAGATGGGCGTTTCAGCTCCTTTACTGATATGCGGGTGATTCCTGCCGGGTGGAATGTCGCCGGGAAAGACTCCGGGATCCCCTGGGAAAAGCCTGACAGCCTTGTGCTGCCCGGTTTATCCGGGACTCTCATAGAGCTTCACCCGGTCCCTCCTGCGGTCGTCAGTTCGGAACCCATTGAATTTGAATCTGTTTGCCGGGGAGAGGTGAAAGCTGCTGCCGGATTTTCCTGTTGTCCCTTCGCTCCGGAGTCCGTTGGAAAAGTCGGTGCCGCCGCAGCCTATGTTTTTTGTGACGAAGAGCAGACCTTGAAGTTGAAAATCTATTCGGACGACCCCTGTAAACTCTTTTGCAACAAAAACTTGATTTGCGACTGTGACAGTGCGCGCGGTACCGATATCGAAATGACTTTTACCCCCGGAATGAACCGGCTTGCACTTTTCTCAAAACTCAGCTGCAGTACGATGGGGGTCATGTTCACGGGACACAACTGGCCTGCTGATTTGACTTTTTTGAGCGATATGCTCGATACTGCTGATCCCGGATGGTGTGTCGGAACGGTCGCACGGCTCAAATATGGGGAGTGTACGCCAGCTGTCAGAATCGAATCTCTCCCTGATCTGAAGGTCGTCACCACTGAAAAACAGCTGGTCAACGATGTTTGGGATTGGCTTGATAATGCAGATCTTGCTGCCGTTGAAGGAGAAAAAAGTCTCCTGAGTGAAGGGGAGTTCGCTCTTTTTAAATTGCCTGAGATGAGTTACGGAAATATCCGTTGTCCGATTTTTGCTTCCGAAGGCGATATCGTGGATCTGGTCGTCGGTACTGACCTGGGTGAAAATCGCCTGTTCCCCCACTGTGCCAACGGCAATGACCGGGAACTTATCAGCTGTATCTGCCGGGAGGGCGAAAATGAACTTTCAAGTTTCATTCCGGCAGATTGCCGCTGCGTGCTTGTTTTTGTACGCAAGGCGAAAAGCTGCGTGAAGATCGATACTCCTGTTTTCGATGAACTCCTGAAAAATTCCAACAGAGAGTGTACCTTTTCCTGTTCAGATCCCTTCTGGAACAAACTCTGGGAGAACGGACGGAATGTTTTGGCAAGGTCCTGTGTGGCGGTGTTTCCCGCTGACGGCTGCAGAAGCCATGATGCTTATTTGCTGGATTCTTTCTGGGAGTCTGCCAATGCTGCGGCTGTTTTCGGCGATGCCGGGTATATCACCGCGCGTTTGAGACAGTTTGCGGGGACCCAGCTGGAAAATGGTGCTATCGTTTCCCTTTCTGCCGGAACCGGATATGAACAGGGACTTTTTCACATGTTCTTCTTTCCCGGGTGGATCCTTTATAACTACCGTCTGACAGGGAACATGGTCGAAATGCGCAGTCTGATGCCGCAACTGGAAGGCGCTAAAAAGTATCTCATTTCTCTCTTTGACGAAGAAAGCGGTCTCCTTTTTCCTGAGGCTGCGGGAATGAATTCCGATGCAGAGAGTGATTTTGTGGTCAGCTGCCGCCTGCCGGTGGTCATGAATGCCCTGTTCTGCCGTTTTATGATGTCGGCGTCTGAGGTTTTTGATCTGGTTGAGCGGAGCTTTGATGCGCGGGAGTGCCGCAGACTGTTCCGTAAAGTTTCCAAAGAGTTGGCAGACAAATTTTATGATGCTCAAGCCGGATTGTTTTCTGACTATCCTTTGACCGGGGAGGAAAGTGAAATCGAATTTTCTCTCCTCGGTAACTTTTTCCCGCTTTTGGCTGGAGTCAAGACCGGGGAGTGTTTTGAAAACTTTGTGCGGACCTTCTTTGACTTTGAAACCGCCGCCGCAAAGACCATTGAGGCAGAGTCCCCGTATTTCCATTATCTTTTTGTCGATATGCTTTTTTCCCTCGGACAGAAAGAATGGGGCGCCCGTTATCTCAGGCGCTACTGGAGTTTGCGCATGTCTGAAAACGGGGTCTGGAAAGATCCCGTGTCAAATATCGTGCAGGTTTCACGCTTTTCTGACGGGCATACCATTGTACCGAACAGTATTCTGCTGCGGGAGATCCTCGGTATCCGGATGGCTGAACCGGCTTTCACGCTTGTCTATTTTGATCCGGCATACGATCTGGTTGAACAGTGTGAGGCTGCAGTCCCCACGATATACGGCCGTATGCATGTGACTTGGAAAAAACAACCTGATGGCGGCTTGGAGGTCAATATTTACTCCAGTCATCCTTTGAAAGTCATGCCTGAGCTGCCAGAAGAGATATTGAAAAAATCCACCTTCCGCCTCAGTGAGAATGTGACGCTGGTAAAAGCTGCAGCAAAGGAGCTGAAGGCATGAGGCGCTTTCTATTTCTGGTGATTTGTGGGGCTCTCTCATGGACTGTGGCTGCGGCTCCTGCCGGTACTAAGACGCAGAAAGAGGGAGTTGCGCGTATTTCAAAAGAGACGATGCTCAAAAGAGATAAACTTTTGCGTTACAGTGTGACGAACCCCTGTCCCTTTGACAAGTATAACTATTTCTGCTGTCCCGTCCGCAAGATCGTCAGACGAAACAGCTCCGGCGACAAATGGACCGATTACTGCTATAACGGCAGAGATGAATTGATCGGGATCCGGAAAAGAGATCACAGCGGTGTCGTGAAACGCAGTGATTTTTCTGCACTCAGCGGTTGTACCCAGTGCGGGAATTCCCGGATCAAACATCATTCATGGAAACATGATACCAGACCCCGTGTCGTACTGCCCAAAAAAAAGAAAAGGCGCTGAAAGTTTGTTTTCAGCGCCTTGAAAGCTCAGTGCGGAGCAGGGGGAGATCAGTTGTGTTCCTCGTCACAGATGCCGTCGGCATCTTTCATCATGTATTTGGCACTGGGCAGAGCTGTGGCGATGTTGGCACGGCTGACCTCCCACTTCCGGAGTGATGATCCGTTCAAAAAAAGCAATTTTCATAAAAAAGTGCCCGTATCAGTTTTTTTCTTCCGGCAGTTATTTGCGTCTGTGGGTCAGAGCGATGTTGCCCAGAGTGGACTCTTCTTTTTCCTCTGCAAGGAGTTCCTGATGGTTTTCCGCCACCTTGTGTACAGCCTCGATGTAGAGGTCGATCTTGGTGGGTTCGTAGTGTTTGAACCAGGGTTCTCCCAGAAGGAGTGAACTGATTTTATCTGCCACAGGGAGTGTGCCGGTCAGAGCACGGACATCGGTCCCCTCAGGAAGGTTGAGTGCCGCCGTGGGCTTGCCGTGACCGAGTATGTCGGTGGTATAGAACACCTCTGAGTGGTGGAGCGGGAAATTGCATCCGGAAGAAAATTCTCCGTTCACTTCGGCGTTGAGGGCTTTGGCAAAGGCGGCATTGGAAACGCCGCTGAAGGCTTCGGGATCATAGCCGAAACGACTGGCGTACCAGCCGGATTTGTCACTGCCGGGATCCTCCGGATAGATCATACGCAGTCCCTTGACATCCTCAATGCCCTTCCAGAAATATTTCATGGCTTTGTCGATCTCGGCGATTTCGGCATCGTATTTTTTCAGCTGCTCAAGCCCCATGGCAGAGGAGATCTGGTGCATACGGAACTTCTGCCCGCCGAAGGGCACGATATTGGTGGCGGCGTACTCCTCTTTTTTGAAAGCCGTGGGGATCCGGTCGTAGTGACCGAAGCGGACGGCACGGCGGTAGACCTCTTCGTCATTGGTCAGCATCATACCGCCTTCACCAATGGCGAAGGATTTGCCGCTCATAAGGGACATACCGGCGGCATCGCCGAAGGTTCCCAGCAGTTTGCCCTTGTAGTGTCCCCCCTGAGCATGAGAGACATCTTCAATGACCTTGATATTGTGTTTTCTGGCGATCGCCATGATTTTATCCATATCAGCGGGGCAAGCCATGTAGTGCACCACCATGACCGCTTTGGTACGGGGAGTGATGTGGGCTTCAAAACTTTCGGGGTCGATCTGAAGATCTTTTTCGCAAATATCGCAGAATACGACTGCTGCCCCCAGGGAGAGTGCCGCTGTGCAGCTTGCCCAGTAGGTGACGGAGGGGCAGATCAGTTCATCTCCGGGCCCCAGACCCACGCCGTACATGGCGGAAAGAAGGGAGTTGGTTCCGGTGTTGTGTGAAAGGGCATATTTTACGCCGTTCCATTTGGCGAATTCCTCTTCAAATTTCCGGGAAATATCGGTGCCGGACATGTTGCCTGATTCAAGAACATCCAGCTGAGCTTTGCGCATGGCATCGTTGACAATGGGCCAGTGGAAAAGTTTTTCGTCTTTTTCTTTGATGATGGGGGTACCGCCGTAGAGAGCAAGTTTACTCATGTTCATAACTCCTTAAAATAAAAAATTCAATAGAAAAAGCATTTTGACCCAGTGGGCTGTTATAAGATAATCCTTTTTTTCTGAAAATACAAGTCAAGCTCCGGAAATTTTGAGAAAAATATTGTTTTTATGGCAAATCCGGTTGAAAAAAAGTTTGAGAGCAGTTACATTAAAGGTAAAGAGGCAATTTCAAAACTCCTCAAAATTGTCAAAGCGCCCTCGCTTCGATCTGACAAAGGGAGCGTTTTCGGCTGTTACCTTACAGGTAGCAACCTCAAACTACCCTTTGCAGCTCTT
>JAZODE010000112.1:0-9785 GCA_045596885.1 Victivallaceae bacterium | reverse complement strand
TTATACATCAATCACAAAGGTAACCTATGAAAAATCATCATCAGCCGAAGCCGGAAAAAAGAGTTTTTACTCTCATCGAACTCCTTGTGAGTAAAACTTGTCAAACAGGTGTTTTGCCGTTGTATTACCTCAAAAAATTTTTTAAGGATCACACATCCTTACGCCCGACAGGGCGCACTTCACGTTTGACGCAGTCAAACTCTTCACACCTTCACATCTTCACTCAATCAGCGTTCACGCTGATTGAACTTCTGGTCGTTATTGCAATCATCGCCATTCTTGCCGCCATGCTGCTGCCCGCGCTGCAGCAGGCACGGAACCGGGGCAAAAGTATCTCCTGCGCCGCCAATCTGAAGCAGTTCGGTTCCGGCGTGACCAGCTACACCGACAGCAACCGGGATTTCTACTGTTTTTCCTACATCGAATATTACACTGCCGCCCAGACCCGCCTCACCTGGTACATGATGCTGGCGCCCCACATGGGTATCGGTCCCATCCAGGGACAATTTCTCAAGTGGCAGCTTCAAAGTGAAACGCCGTGGTACAATCCCCTCTTTGTCTGCCCCATGACCAATGTGACAGACAATGTTTACGAAGGAGGCTGGTGGACATCCTATCAGGCAAATGCCACCTACAGTGAAGCTCAGGGCTCAGGGGTACGCCGTTCCTTTTTCGGTTCTCCCAGTCTTGCCATGAGCGGCAAGGCGACCCGGGTGCGCCGTCCCTCACAGATCCTCGGTATTTCCGACGGCGGATTGAAAAAGGGTGACGGCAGAACGGCGGTCTACATGTGCGTTTCATGGATGAGCGCAGCAGAAAAGATCTCCAGATCCAACAAAGCCATGTTCCCCTCGCGGCACGGAAAAGACACTGACAACATCCTTTTCCTTGACGGACACGTTGCCGCCAACAACTGGGAGTTCCCCATTAAGCGCAAAGGGCCTCTTTTCGGTCAGGACGCTTTTCTCTGAAGGCTTTTATCATGTACAACTGGAAAGAACTTCTTCTGGTGCTCTGCACCGGTATCGCCCTTTTTTTCACTGTGGGCGCCCTGGATCCTCTGGAACACAAAAAGGCATATTGTGCCGCCAATCTGAAAAAGCTCTACATATACGCAGATCAATACCAGAGCGATCACGGTGCCCTGCCCCCTGTGACGATCCCCATGAAACCTTTGTGGAAATTCTGGTCAACGCTTCTGCGTGAATACTCAAAAAGCAGCTACGATTTCATCTGTCCGGCGGATCCCCGTGCCGCCTTCATGTTTGAGAAGATCCGCAGTCCACTCTACCATCCCCAGCACTTCCGGGGTTCCTGCTACGGCATGAACTGGTTTCTCACTGACAAGTCGGCAAAAAGGAAAAAAACCACAGCAAAGCTGGAAAATCTTTCCCGCCCCGGGGCAACTGTTTTTCTGGGGGACTCCAAAGGTCCCTACATGCTGCCTCCCCGCTTCTGGACTTATGAAAAGGCGTTCCGCCACGACGATGAAACGGCAAATTTCATCTACGCCGACGGACATGTAAAACTGCAGAAACAAACCGATTTCGGCAAATTTGAAAAAGGAAAATTCATAACCGATTTTACAAAATGGCATTGGAACTGATAAAATGAAAAAAACACTTCTTTTACTGACACTGACAGGTGCTCTCATGTTGAGCGCAGCAGCTCCCGGAACACTCCGTTTCAAAGGGAACAAAGGGGACTTTGAACTTGAAAGCTGCAACACCAAAACAGAAGGATCCCTGCTTCTTCTGGAAAAGGACAAAAAAACTCCTCTCCCTCTGAAATTCACAATCAAAGGCTCTTCCATAAGGGGCACAGCCGAGGGGATCGTCTGGAGCATCGCCCTTAAAAAAAGGCACAACCTCTGGGAGCTTGAAGGGGAGATCATCAACAACTCCGGCAGACAGCGCTTACTTGAGCCTGTGATCTTTCTTAGTGTTCCCAGAGAAAAAACAAGCCGTTTCTGGGGCGGATTCGATGTGCAGAAGGCTGAGGAGAAAAAAATCCGGCGTTTGGGTTTCAAAGGCAGGACCTCCAAACACCTGAGCGGCGGACTTTCCCAGCCCTTCCCCACGGCTTCACTCATCAATAAGAAACACGCTTTCATACTGGGGCAGCGGCAGTGGGAGTGCACCTCATACAACGGTGCAAGTTACACTCCTTCCGGCAAAGCAGCCCATCTTCACTTTTCCCAGCGCATCGTTGCCGAAAAGGGTGAAAAGGTCCCGGTGCGTTTTGTCTGCGGCGTTGTTCCTGTGCGCTTCGGCGCTGAAGAAAATGTGGTGCAGGCGTTTTACGACGGATTCCCCGAAAACTGGCGTCCCGCCGTTTCAAAGCGCAATCCCTATATCAAGGGAACCCACAGCCAGTACAGCGCCTGGGCGCACAAGCCCAAACTGGAGTATGAACGACGCAAATTTTCCACCCTTGACTGGGCGTATACCCCCTACAAACGCTCCGGCGACTGCTACGGCAGAGCTGAATTCTGGGAGTACAAGCCTCTGGTGCGTCCCTTTGCCATCCGCTTCGGACAACTTGCCGCCGGGATCAACTTCGACTACCGCAAACTGAGCTGTGATGAGTTCCACAAGCGCCGTCAGGATATTTTCAAGCGTTTCGGCAGAAAGTTCGGGTACTCCTTCTATGTCTGCGCCGGATGGTGCGAACTCGCCCTTGCCAACAAACACTACAAGGACTCCCTCACAGAAGACAAAAGTGTCCCTCTGATCTTAGGTCCCTGGAGCACCTCTCACGACCGTGAACGGCGGGTGTTTCCTTTCGGCAACAGCTACGGCAGAGCCTTTATGAAAGACCTTGCCGATGTGGCAAAGGAACTGGATCTGCCCGGATTCGCCATTGATTGCGGCACCCCCGGCGTCAACCACTATGGCGCTGCCGCAAAGAATCCGGCGGTCAAAGGGCGTTCATGGGATGAAAAGGGCATTTTCATCGACGAACTCTGCGCCATCAATCAGGTCATTGACTACATCCACACCCTGCGCCCCGCCGATCCTCTTTACACCTGGAAAAACGGCGGCGGCAAAGCGGATATGCTCATGATCGAAACCGACCTTTTCAGCATGACCTTCCAGTCGTGGATGCCTCTTACCCGTTACAACATCGGGCAGCGTCCGGCGGTGCTCCATGTCCGCAACGGGTGGAACTACTACAACACCATCCCCCAGTGGCGCTCCCTGAAACTCAATGAAATGCTGGTCCAGCTGAAAAAACTGGGGGATCACATGACCTTTTCTGACTTTGAATACGGTATGACCAACAGTTACTACGGCTACGGCGGGAACCATCAGAGCCAGTATGCGCTTCCGGAACTGCTGGAGTGCATTGAACTTGGCTGGCACGCCCTGATCCCGGTGGAAACCAGAGGTCTGGGCGCCGACCGGATGCTTTACAAAGCCCGCTACGGCAGAGGCAAGGATACCATCCTTTTCTTCGGCAATCCCTACGAGGAGCCCATTAAAATCGACTTTACCGTTGACAACGCCGGTCTTGCGGGGAAACATCTGGTCTTTCTCCCCAAGATGCGCGACCGTGCCGCCTTGCAGAATACCCTTGTGAAACGGGACACCTCATTCGCCTTTGCTCTGCCCTCCCGTCTGCCTGCCCTCTTTGAAGCGGCGGCGGAGTTCAGCGCCCTGCCTCATTCCGGAAAACTGAATGTCAGGGCAAGTGCCGTCAAAGATATCCATTTTATGACCTTTACCCTTGAACTGGATAACACCAAAGCCTTCAAAAGCGCCATCATCCCCCGGGAGAACAACGGTTTCGTCTCTCAACTCAAGATCAACGGCAAAAAGCTCAAAAGCGGTGTGGTGCAGACGATCCCGCCCCGTGCCAAAGTGCAGATAGAGTACCGTTCAAAGATCTTCCGGGATCCGGCGCAGACCTTTGTCAAGTTCCCCTACCTGAGCGTCAAAGGCTTTCCCATTATGCGGATCGTCCTCCCCGACGATCCCAATGAAGCGGAAAAATTTGCCGCCGAAAGGATACTGGATTACTTCAAGTTCGCAGGCGAAAAGAAGATCACCGGCAGATCTTCCGTGGGATTCAGCAAAAAGTCCGACCTCAAGAACTACGACCGTTACTTTGAGATCAGCTGCGGAAGAGGAGAAAACGGCGTTTTCCGCAAGGGCAGAGGGATCCAGCTCCACGGCAGTGATCCTCTGACACTGCGTGAAAACACCGATGCCCTGCTCCGGGTCATGGACAGACGGTTTCCCTGGTTCATGAACTTTGTCATGCACAGCAGCATGTCAAGAGATGTGATCCAGCACTTCAAACTGGGTGATGTGGGACTGCCGTGGAAACCCTGTTTTGAAAGCGAAAAGATGCAGGTGAAAAAATGAAGTACCTTCTCCTTCTGGCTTTTCTCCTGACAGGCTCTATCTCTACCGCCTACGAAAGAAACAAGGTCACATACTCCACCTACCGTACCGTGCAAACGGAAAACGGATTTCTTTCCCTCACCTTCGCCCCGGACCAGCTGGGGCGTCTGGCAGTGCTGAAACTGAAAAAAAACGGTATGGAACTGACCGACACCTTCAAACTGCAGCAGTACACCGAAACGCCTCTTTTTTCTCTGAACACTGATAACTTTCAGGGTATCCGTGAACTTTTCTGGCGGAAAAGCCTTGCCGGGGTCTCCCCCATGAAAATCAAAAGCCGAAGTGCAGACTCTATCACCTTTGAAACAAAAAGTTACGGCGGCTCCAATCTGGGACTGTGCCGCCGGGTCCGGCTTGAAAAAGGGGCTTTCATCATCAACTTTGAAAGCGTTTTCACCAACAACGGTAAAGGTAAAGAAAAGTTTGCAGTATGGCTCAATCTGCAGGGCGCTCCCCCGGCAAAGCCGGTGATCCCTGTTCCCGGCAGGGGGGCTGTCCCACTGCGGGGTATGCAGAACCTTTACCATCGCCCTTTCATCTTCACCGGCGCCGGAGGCAACTCCAATCTTCCCTGTGCCGAAGAGTGGGCGGGATTCCGTCTCCCCGGCAGAAAAACCGTCTGGGTCATGGAGTCCAAAGGCATTAAAAACGGGGGATTCTTTTACTCATGGGGCAATCAGGATCACCGGGCGCCCATCCGGACCGTGGAACCGGTTTTCCCGGAAATCGAAGTTGCCCCCGGTCAGAAAAGCGCTCCTGTGCAGTACAGACTGCTGGTCTTTCCCGGATTGGAGAACATCAACGCTCTGGCAGGGGATACGGCTCTGGCACTCCGGCGCAAAGCGCCTCGGGAGATCGAAATGCTCTTCTGCCATGCTTCAGACCTTCTCAAGCCCCTCCGGGGTGTGGTGACGCTCCGGGACAAAAAGGGCAGAGAGATCTGTAAAGAATCCTTTCTCATTCCCCCCGGCAAAGCAGGGAGCATTTTTCTGCGCAAAGGGAAATGCTCCGGAAAAGCTGCCGCAGGGACTTTGCACTTTGGGGATGTCACCACCAATATCTACTTTGAAAAAGGAGAGTGAAAAATGGAACAGCCCCTGCCCCCCGTCCTGGATTATGCTTTTTTAAGTTCCCCTGATTCTCCGGAGACCTACCTTGTCTACCGCAACGGTGCCGTGCGGCATTGGCAGGAAGGCATCGGCATGGGGCTTCTTGTCAAACGCAGAGAACAAAAGCTGCCCGAACTTTTCCGCATTGCTGATGCCGCCTCCCTGCCGTGGCGCTGGCGCAAAGGATACCTGCCCATACTGGAAATCGGTGAAAACACCCTCTTGGCTGAAAATGATGAACTCTGGGTAAAAACATCCCATTGGTGCCGCAAATTCCCCGGCGGGGAAGAGCTGCCGCTTTCAGAGTTCGACAGCGCCGCAAAGAGCATTGAAAAATACTGGGATCGCTGGCTCAACTCCGGAAAAGTACTGCCCCCCATGGGGGAAAAGATTGACGCTGCATGGCGCATGTCCCTGATCCACTCCCGGTGCGCTTTTTCAGGGCGCCACCCCAAGTACGGAGTGGAAAAGTACGGGGAGTTCCGTGCCGACGGATTCCCCCCCACCATCATTGCCATCTGCAATACTTTTCTTGAGTTTGAACACACCGCCGAAGCAAGGGAACTTTTTTCCTACTATCTGAAACGCTTTGTCAGGAACAACGGCACCATCGACTACTACGGCAGCTCCTTTGCCGAATACGGGATGCTGCTGAAAACAGCGGCGGCGCTCTGTGCCCCTGAAAGGGGGGAAGGGTATTTCGACAGTATAAAAGAGTTTCTGACTCTGCTCTGCCGCTATATATATAATATGATGAATCCATGGATCGCTGAACCGGGGAGTTACTACTATCTGCCTTGCGGCTCCCCCGAAGCCGACCGCCGGAAAGACAAGGGGGAGTATTTCCACAACGCCGCCTGGCTCTGGCGGGGAATGTCCGAACTCGAAAAACAGTGCGGCGCCCTGATGGAAAAAGAAGAACGCTGGGAGCTGCGCCACGCCGCAGAAACTTTGAAGCGCCGTCTCGATCGGGCATGGAACGACCGCCGCGCCGCCCTCAAGGGATTTCCTCCTTACGCCGTCCATCAGGAAAAACCTTTTGAGGATACGGCAGAGTCAGTGGAAACCGCTTACGCCAACTACCGGTACTATCCTGAAATGCTCAGCTCGGGAGCCTTTGACAAAGATTCCATGGCAGCCATGGTCAAGGTCCGCGAAAACTGCAAAGGGGAGATCGCCGGCATGACAAGATTCTACTGGCACGACTACCCCGAAGAGCTCACCGACCACTGGACGGTTGCCTCCTACGCACAGGGCTTGCTGGAGCTCAGGGACAAAGAACGGTACATGGCGCTGCTGGAAGCCCATTTGTGTTCCTATATATCCCCGGACCTTTTTTACGCCTACGAATCCGTCACAGTCAAAGGGAAGCCCCGTCTTGCCTACAGCGACTGGTGCATCCCCGCCCAGCTGGCGCTGCCCCGTATGCTTATGTGGAGTTTCAACTACACCTCTTACGACGGTGAAACGCTGAACTGGGGCGGACCTTCTCAAAGCTGCGTTGAAGGCTTTCAAAGGTGTGATCCCTGAAAATTGTAAAAAAGTGCAAAAATCTTCCTTTTTTTTACTGCAGACTTGACAAATCGAATTGGCGGTGTATATTATACAGATAGATAAAAAAAGAGCTATTGCAATAAAACTTTTTCAAACGGGGTGCAAATTGAGTCGGAGCAAAATACCTAATTCGCCTTCCATCAGGCGGATGCCGAGCTATTTGCATAAGTTGATGCTTATGCACCAGAACGGCGAAAAACATGCTTCCACCACCCGTTTGGCTGAATATATCAATCTTGACACCATTATTGTCCGCAAGGATTTTGAATTGACCGGCATTTCCGGGCAGCCCGGCGTGGGCTACAAGACCGATGAACTTATTGAAGGGATCCGCCGTTATCTCAACTGGGACCGTACCTGCCGCGCCTGTCTGGTGGGCGCAGGTTCTCTGGGCAGCGCCCTCATCGGTCACGAGGAGTTTGCAGAGTACGGACTTGAGATCTCTCATGTATTCGACTCCAACCCTGACCGGATCGACTCCATCATCCACGGACACCGGGTAACAGATGTCCGCAAGATGAAAGAGGTGCTGCAGACCAATCCTCCTGACATGGGGATCATCTGCGTTCCTTCAAACTGCGCTCAAATGGTTACAGATGAACTTATTTCATGCGGCGTCAAAGCCTTCTGGAACTTTGCAAACGTCTGTCTGCGGGTTCCTCAGGATGTGATCGTCCAGCGTGAAGTCATTGCCGGAGGTTTCGCCATGCTCTCAGTGAAGATGGCAAAACGGGACTCCCGGCAAGAGGGGTTTATGGATGAATGACCTTTTTCTCAGCATTGAAAAAGGTCATTTGCCTGTTTTGAAAATTGAAGAAGTGGTTATTCCGCACTGTTCCAAGGGGGGCTGCCCCGTAAAACAGTCCGGTTCGGTGGACGCTTACCGGTACGAAAAACTCTCTTTCGTTCAGGTTTGCGTCAAATAAAGCCGCCCTTTGAGGCGGGAAATAAAAAAATAAAAGGTTAAAAAAAATGTGTTGCAACAAATTGTCGGAGGGAGCAGCTGCCAAATTCGCAGAACTCGATGCTTTCATCGACGGTCTGGGAATTGACCGCAACGATGAACGCCGCCGCGGACGGCTGATCCAGGTTTTGCACCGCGCCCAGGATATCTTCGGATATCTTCCCCGGGAAGTCCAGATCCATGTCGCCAAGAAACTTTTCCTCTCTGAAGCTCAGGTTTCCGGCGTGGTCAGCTTCTACAACTATTTCACCACGGAACCCAAGGGTAAGTACAACATCGATATCTGCATGGGTACTGCCTGCTATGTGAAGGGTGCCGAAACTGTTCTGCGTGAACTCGAGCGCGTGCTCGGCGTCAAAGCCGACACCAACCCCACCCCCGACGGTCTGTTTTCCATTAACGCTCTCCGCTGCGTCGGTGCCTGCGGTCTGGCTCCTGTCATGATGGTCAACGGCAAAGTCTACGGTAAAGTCACCCCCGCCAAAGCGGTGGAAATCGTCAACGAATACAAGAAGCAGGGATAAGCTATGGAAAAGATCACATCTCAGGAAACTCTGATCAGTGCTTTCAATGCAGCCAAGAACAAACTCGCTCTGCGCTGCACCGCTGCTCATGACATCAAATCCGTCAAAAAAGAACTCCTCTGCTGCGGCGGTACCGGCTGCCACGCTTCTGAATCCCAGCAGCTCATGGCAAATCTGACTCAGTATATCAAAGAAAACGGTCTTGAGAACGATGTGAAAGTCGTCCAGACCGGTTGCTTCGGTTTCTGTGCTCAGGGTCCCATCGTCAAAGTCATGCCTGACAATGTTTTCTATGTTCAGGTCACTCCCGATGACGCTAAAGAGATCGTTGAAAAACACATCGTCGGCAAGGAACTGGTGGAGCGTCTGCTCTTCGTGGAACCCCTGCTGAAACAGCGGGTCCAGGACTACGCCAAGATGTCCTTCTACGCCAAGCAGGAGCGTATCTCTCTGCGTAACTGCGGTCTCCTCGATCCCGAGTGCATCGAAGAATACATTGCCAACGAAGGTTATCAGGCTCTTGCCAAGTGCCTTTTCAAGATGAAAACCGACGAAGTGGTTCAGGAGGTCCTGAACTCCGGTCTCTGCGGCCGCGGCGGTGCCGGATTCCCCACCGGTATGAAATGGAAGATCGCTGCCGGCGTCAAGGCTGACGAAAAATACATCGTCTGTAACGCCGACGAAGGCGACCCCGGTGCCTTTATGGACCGCTCCATCATGGAAGGCGACCCCCACTCCGTTATCGAAGCTATGGCGATCGGTGCTTATGCCATCGGTGCCCAGAAGGGTCTTGTTTACATCCGTGCCGAATATCCCCTGGCTGTCAACCGTCTGCGCAACGCCATCGAACAGGCCCGCGAATGCGGACTTCTGGGCGACAACATCATGGGAACCAACTTCAGCTTCGACATTGAGATCAAGCTGGGTGCCGGTGCTTTCGTCTGCGGTGAGGAAACTGCTCTGATCCACTCCATGGAAGGTCAGCGCGGCGAACCCAACACCAAACCGTTGTACCCCGCCAACATCGGCGGCGGTTACTGGGGCTGCTCCACCAACGTGAACAACGTTGAAACCTATGCCACCATTCCCGTGATCATCCTCAAAGGCGCCACCACCGGCGGCACCGACCTTTTGGCCCGTCTGCTCAAACTGAAACTGACCTGGCTTCCCATGGGTAAACTGCTGATGATTGCCGACCTTGTGGTCATCGTCAGCTCCGCCATCG
>JAZODE010000111.1:0-40845 GCA_045596885.1 Victivallaceae bacterium | reverse complement strand
CATCCGCTTCTGCATCCAGCAAAGAATTGATTGTTTCCTCCACCGACTGCCTTACAAGGGTATCCAGATGGTCAAATACCTCTTTTTCGTCAATTTTTATCGCTCCAGGGATTGACTTTTCGTTTTTTTGCGCTACATTTTCCAGTGGGCTGTTTCCTTTCATGATTGTTTGTTTTGTGGTTATTATAATCAATCATAGAAACAGGCTTTTTTCAAGCCTTGTTTTTCAAAATGTGCGCAATTTTCCGGACGTTATCGGCGCAAAAACAACCGCATGTCTTTTTTCCCGTTCCGCCCCCGATTCACAGGCGGGGAACGTAATAATTAAATCATAACGGCTTGATTTATATACTGTTCCATAGAATGGCACCATTTTAAAAAAAATAGTCTTCAACGAATGGACTTTGTTTCAGGTTGATTTTTGTTAATGTTCTCAATTTTGTGGCGGGATGAAATGTGTATCTGCCCACTTTTTTATTGATTCGTCCAAAGAAAAAACATTTCCTGCTTGACAAATCGATGTATCTGTGGTATATTCACTGTGCATTGGGGGCTTTCTCTTTACTTTTTATTTTGGTTATTAATAAAGTAAAGGCCGGATGCACTTTTGTCAAACAACTCATTATAAAAATGGGACATTGTCAACAAATAATGATGGGCCTGTAAGCATGGTGAAAAGAGCGAAGTTTGATCGACTTCCCTGACCGTAAAAGTTCGACTGCCGCAGTGTGCGGCTGTACCCCCTTGGAGGAGGGTCAAATGATAAACCGTAAAAACAGTAAACGCCTTGAAATCATCGTTCCAATTTCCAATGACAACGACTGGCCGGATTACCGGCAGACGATCGCAGAGATCCGGGAACAGCACGATAAATACGGCATCGATCAGTTTGCCTTGACCTGTCCCTGCGGCGGCTGGCGCACTACCGGATTGCCGCCGGAAGAGTTCTACCGTGAACGGGCGGAAGTTTTCAAAAAGATACAGTCAGCCGTTGCTCCGGAGGGGATCCGATGCGGCTGGTGGATCACGCTGACGCTGAAATCCGGTCCCGATCCCCGCTGGAACCGGATGATCCGGATGGATGGCACAGAAACGCCCATGGCATCTTGTCCGCTCAATCCGGTTTTCCGGGAAACATTTGCCCGGAATGTTGCCCTTTTTGTAAAAATCGCCAAACCCGCTTTTGTGATAACCGAAGACGATTTTTCCATCAATGCCGCAGCTGTGTATGAAGGCTGTTTCTGCGAACATCATCTGGCGGAATTTGCCAGACGGGAAGGCCGCTTTTGGACACGGGAAGAATTGAAAGCCATTCTGGAACAGACGACACCCGAAGCCCACGAACTGCGCCGCCGCTGGCGTGCTCTTATGCGTGACTCGCTTGTTCTTTTCGCCCGGGCAATGCGGGCCGCCGTGGATGAAGAATCCCCGGAAGTTCCCATGGGAACTATGCAGTCAGGAAAAAGCGATCAGGACGGCAATATGACCGAAGCCCTCGCCCGTGCCATGGCAGGTCCGGCACACACACCGTTCTGCCGCTTGCACGGAACATTTTACGGTGGCGAAAATATCAACGGAATTCCGGAAAGGATATTTCACGCACTCTATTCCAAACAGCATATCGGAAAAAATTTCAAGTTCCTTCACGAATCCGATACATTCCCCCATACCCGTTTTTTCACTTCAGCAGCCTCTATGCGTGTTTTGATGAGTTCCAGTTATTCTTACGGCTTTTCCGGTTCGATTTTTCAAACCCAACAGCTGCTTGATGACGGAAACGAAGAAAGCGCCTACTGCAAACTGATCGGCAGGGAGCGCAGCCGTTTTCAGGCGATCGTTGACGCTGCTGCCCATTGCAGACTCAAAGGTGTCCGGGTGCATTATGATCCCTTCCGGGCGACTGCTGATCCGGAACGCAAGTATCACTCCCGCTGGGATGGGCTTCTTTCCAAATATTCCATTCCCTATACCACCCTTGAATCTGATACCGTTTTTCTTTCCGGTAATCAGCCGATGCATTTGGAACGGGCGGAATTGATGCAGATCCTTTCAAAAAGTGTATTTCTCGACGGCGATGCAGCGGCAGCGCTCTGCCAGCTCGGCTTGAGCAGGTATATCGGTGTTGAAACAGGCGATGACCCCATTACCGGAATGAATGTGTATGACCTTTGCGGCAGGGAAGTCATCCAGCCGGAATTTATTCCGGAGCATAAAGGGCGCAATATGCATCGCGCCGACTTCTTCGCTCCCGGGGGGAGGGGAAAACATTATTCTCTTGTGCCCATTGATCCGGGATGTGAAATCATTACAAAACTTCTTTCTTATAAAAAGGAATTCATTTCAGTCGGCATGACCCGTTTTGTCAATGAACTCGGGGGCAAAGTGGTGGTACTCAATCAGGCAATTTGCAACAATCGTTCCTCCTCTCTTTACAACTACCGGCGGCAGAAA
The DNA here is from genome assembly GCA_045596885.1 of Victivallaceae bacterium. Taxonomy (GTDB): domain Bacteria; phylum Verrucomicrobiota; class Lentisphaeria; order Victivallales; family Victivallaceae; genus UBA1784. The sequence goes on along the minus strand of JAZODE010000111.1, from coordinate 38,394 downwards.
CTTTTTCATGAACTGCTGATCTGGTGCAGTGATGAATATGCTTTCGTCAAAAATGAGGCCCGGATATTCCTGATCATGAATGAGGCACTTGATCCGGAAACTGCCGGATTCCGCGGCATGTTGACACTTTCCAACCTCAACCCGGACCCGGTGGAAGGATTTGCACTTCATCTGCCGCCTGCATGGCGCGGATGTGAATTCCTGCGTCTTGTACCGGATGGAAAATATCTTCCCTGTCCGGCAGCACAAACAGAGGATGGCGCAATATTTGACTTCAACATTGCTTATGCTTATCCGGAAGTGCTGCTTGTAAAATAGGCTTGCAGACAGATTAATTTCACATCAGCCGACCAATCCAGCCCTTACAATACATTTAATCAAAAAAATGCTCTTTTTCAGCATTGCAAACAGGGGCGCTTGGGCGTATATTATTCTTGAGGGAAAGATTTTTAATTAACATGAGGTAATTTCAAAACTCCTCAAAATTGTCAAAGCGCCCTCGCTTCGATCTGATAAAGGGAGCGTTTTCGGCTGTTACCTTGCAGGTAGCAACCTCAAACTACCCTTTGCAGCTCTTTGCGAATGGCATCTTTGCCATTTTTTGAATGACTTTTGAAATCACCTCTAACATGAGGTATTTATATGACAGCGATCCTGGTTCCCCGCAACGAAGGTATTTTTTCAATTGCCGCCGCTGAGCTTGTTTCATTTCTCCGCCGCATTACGGGCAAAGAGATCCCGCTCCTGACTGAAGATGACGGAAAAAGTGATCTTCTGGTTCTGGGGTCTGATGCGGTCAATGCTTTTTCCCACAGGATGATCATTGAAAAGGTGATCCCCGGTTTCAAACTCCGCACCGGGAGCGATGATTACCATCTTCTCAGCGCTCAATGGGGCAGACGCAAACTGCTTTTTATTGCCGGAGCCCGTCCCCGGGCGCTGCTTTACGGCGTCTATTATTACCTTGAAACTTTCGGTGATTGCCGCTACTTCTGGGATGGTGACAGAGTCCCCCGGAAAAAGTCTCTTGAGATGAGCGGCATTGATATCTCTGAATCCCCCCGCTTTGAGTACCGGGGACTGCGCTACTTTGCCCACCGCAGCCTCAACCGCTTTCAGGCGGAGCATTGGGACTTTGAAGAGTGGAAGAAAGAGATCGACTGGATCCTTAAAAAAAGACTCAATACCTTTATGCTCCGCATCGGACTTGACGACCTTTTTCAGCAGACTTTCCCTGAATTTGTGAAATATCCCTCATGGCAGGTTCCTGAGTCAAAGCCCCGTTCTTACGATGACCGTGATCTTTTCTGGTCCCTTGAGTACCGGGGCGAACTGCGGCGCAAGATATTGAGCTATGCCCGCGAAAGAGACCTGATCCATCCTGAGGATGTGGGGACTATGACACACTGGTACAGCAGAACTCCTTATGATTTTCTCAACCATGTGAAACCTGAATTTATTCCTCAGGCCACCACAGCCTATAATCAGGAAACCGGTCTTGTGTGGGATATCCGCAAGGATGAAAACCTTGAAAATTATTTCAAACTCACAAGAAAGAGCATTGAGCTCCACGGGAAACCTGCCCTTTTCCATACCATCGGACTTGCTGAGCGGCGCTGCTATGAGGATCGGCAGAGCAACCATGAGATGAAACTTTATACCTACCGCCGCATTATCAGCAAACTCCGTGAAGAGTATCCCGAAACCCCTTTGATGATCGGCACATGGGATTTCTGCATGTATTGGAATTGCAATGAGGTGCAGGCACTTGTCAGAGAACTTGATCCGCAGAACACGATCATTTTTGACTACACCTCAGATACCAGTGATGAGGTCAATAACTTTACGAACTGGGGCGTTGTGAATAAATTCCCCTGGATGTTCGGTATCTTCCATGCCTATGAATCCGCCAACGGGATCCGGGGCAATTACGACATCATCGCCCGCAGACTTCCCGTCGCTGCGGAGGACCCCATGTGCAAAGGATTTTTCTTCTGGCCCGAAAACAGCCATGCCGATACATTGATGCTGGAGTTTTTCGCCGCCAAGGCGTGGGATCCTTCTGAATGCACTCTCGAAGCCTTTCTGCCTGAGTTCTGCGCCAAACGTTACGGCGAAAAGAGTGAGGAAATGCTTGAAGTCTGGCGCCTTGCCTCCGATGCCGTCAAAAATGTCGGCTGGTGCGGTCCCGGGGATCCGGTAAAACGCCCCGGATCGTCCCATAATGTGCTGTCAACTCTGATTTACGGTACCGGTTATATCACCTCGGATCCCGTCATGCTGGGGATCCATTCACGTCAGGTGAAACACATGGAAGAGGCGGTAAGCAAACTTCCGCAGCTGTGCCGTGCCCTTGCCGGAGAGACTTCCGGGGCAGGGGAGTTCATCTGCCGGGATATTGTGGATCTTGCCCTTATGGCGATTGGCAGGATCGAGAGTTACGGATTTTCAAAACTGTTCCTTGCCATGGAGTCGTGGCGCAACGGTCAGACTGCCGGGAAAGAGGTCATCGCACTTCTCAAACAGATGCGGAGCGCGGCAGAACTTGAACATAAGATCGTCTCCTCCCATGAAGATTACTCCATGTTTCACTCTCTCAAACTTCTTCAGCAGAAACATGAGACCAATCCGGATTTTGAAAAAACGTTGAAGGCCAATGGAGAGGACTCCTATTGCCGTGCCGTGATCGCAGAGTTTTTCCCCGCTCTTTATCTGCCTCAGCTTGAATTTTACGAAGGCTGGGTCACTGATAAGATCCGCTCCGGCGACCGCTCCCCCTGGGAGTTTCCATCCTGTTTTACCGATGCCATCAAAGAGTTTCAGGAGTATTTTTACAGTGAAGATCTTGAAACTTTTGCCCCCGACATTCCCGGGGCGCGCAAAGGATTGAAACGCAATCTGATGCGTTTGGCAGATACAATAGAAAAAATTATCACCAACGGAACCGGAAAGTGAGGTGTCCCTATGAAAAATCGGTGCCATTCCATGTAACTGTTTCTTGAACATTACGATGAAGACTTGAATGAGTTCAGATCATCTGTATCTGTTTTAGGTGACAATGATTTCCACGCACGCCTGGCATCCAAAGCAGGCAGATTGTTTTTGCGTCCGGGAAGACCGCTGAAATCGAAATAATTTAGCTGCAACTGCATTATGGATAATTATTTATATAGAATGGCACCAATTACCAATTACCAATTACTTTTTCCGGTTCTTCCCACTGAGCCCCGATATGAAGATCAAGGAATTCGCAGTATTCAGGGATATTGCCCGATTCTTCAGCCCAAAATCTGCGGTATTGTTCCGGCAGAAGTTCACAAGCACGCTGTCCCATTTCTCTGTGCAGACCTGACATGACACCCACTCCTTTGTTTTGTATGATGCGTTGTCTGAAAATATAGCAAAAAAAATCTGTCTTTGCAATGGAGAAGGTAAAAATATTTGCAGATATTTCATTCAACTGCACCTTTCTTTTTACGGCTGTACCCGGCATTACGGAAAGTGAACAGCATAAAAATGTTTTGCCAAAAGAACGGAAGGGAACACAAAGCGCAAAAGAGTACAGTTTTGTGACACAGATACAGTTTTGTGACACAGATACAGTTTTGTGACACAGATACAGTTTTCAAAATAAATAACTGTTCCTGATATTCATGTATTGCATTTTGTCAGCAGGGATGTTATATTGAAAAAGTTTCACAGAAGGTAATTTCAAAAGTCATTCCCCGAATGAAAAAGAAGACATTCGCAAAGAGCTGTAAAGGGCAGTTTGCTGCTGCTGCCTGCAAGGTGCTCCCTTTTTGCAGATCGAAGCGAGGTCGCTTTGACAGTTTTAAGGAGCTTTGAAATTGCCTCAGGCGATGATCCACAATTTTATGTAAAGGGGAGCGATACCATGAAGTCTGTAAAAAAAAGTATTTTGCCGTTGTATCTCTTCGAAAAAAACAATCAAAAAATGCCTTATAATGCTTGCACAGCAAGCGCTTCATGCACCAACGGTGCGCTTCATATTTGCCGCAGGCAAATGCTTCATACGGCGAAGCCGTGCTTCATTCGATCAGCGTTCACGCTGATCGAGCTGCTGGTCGTTATTGCCATTATCGCCATATTGGCTTCCATGCTTCTTCCCGCCTTGCAGCAGGCCCGGGAACGCGGGCGCGGAGCGATGTGTATTTCCAATCTGAAACAATACGGTCTTGCCGTTGCAGCTTACAGAAACGACTATAAAGACTACAATGTGAGCCAGAACAAGTCCCCCTGGGCCACACACATCCAGCCGTATTTGTCCCGTACTCACAAGCAGCCCCTTGCATGCACAGCAGTTCCCACCAGATATCAGGAATATCAGGCAGGTGAACGGTTCCCCGGCTATTACGGCCAGACTTACTGGTCAATCCCGCACTTCGCCACTATTGAGGGAGATAAAAAGTACGAAAATGTCAGAGACTCCGAAATCGTAAAGCCTTCAAAATTGTTTCATGTCATGGAGTCTATAGATACATTCAAATCCTTCCTTTCCTCAGGCATGTACCGTGATTTCAGCGGTGTATATAAATCCGACTCCATGATACTGGGATTTCATGCCGGAAGGCATAACGGACTTCATTACGACGGCCATACATCTTCTCCCAAATTTGGAAGTCTGATGGGATCCCGCGGACGCTCCCCTGATGAAAAGATCCCGACTCTGGCCGGATCGGAAAACTTCTGCTATTCCCTGAAGTGTCTGCCGGGTACTTGTAACAAAAAATCTTTGTGAAGTTTCAAATATGGAAATCAAAATGGTAAAAAAATATCTTACTGCTTTTTTGGCATCTTGTATGTTCGGCACGCAGGCTGCCACCTACTATGTCTCCCCTCTGGGGAAAGACAGCGATCCCGGAACGACACCGGGGAAGCCACTGAAAACGCTCCGGCAGGCTTTACGGAAAACCGCCGCCGGCGACACAGTTCTCCTTAAAGGAGGCATCTACCGGGAACAGATAGAACAGGAGTGGCCCCAAAGAAGCACAACGCCGATCACCATCAAAGCCATGCCTGATGAAACTCCTGTCATCACCTTCGGCTGGCGGATACGCGGATGGAAAAAGGGGGCCGACCGGCTCTTTTACGCTCCTTGCGCCTATGCTGTCCGGGATCTGTGGCAGCGCAACACGCTGGACCGTTATTTCAAGGTGGATTCGCTGAAACTTGCAGCAAAAAAGCCCGGCGCCTTTTATCAGCGGCCCGGAGACGGGATGCTCTTTGTCAATCCTCTGGCGGGCGGATGGCACGACGATCCGGAAAAAGCCGGTTTTACCGTCGTTCCCTACAGTGACGGCAGCGGCCCCGCCTCATTCAACACGAAAAAAAAGCTTTCGTTCCGGACCGGAATGAGTCTTGTGGGACAGGAACTTCATGTATCAGGTCTTCATTTCGCCTTCCATCCTCAATGCGGATTCAGCATGCGGGGCAGAAAGGTGGACAAATTCTATGCGTCGGGGAGCATCCGGAACTGCTCCGTCGTGGGAACCACCTGCGGTTTGAAGTTGAACTGGGTCCTGGACGGCATCGTCATCGAAAACTGCCGGATCATCCGGAACTCCGGCGGGGGGATCGTGATTGGCAGCTACGTTAAAAATTTCAAGGTCCGCAACAATTTTCTGCTTGACAACGGCAACTGTCAGCCCTTCTACGACAACTACACCGCCACCGACGGCAGCGTCTACAACATGTCCCGGTACGGCAGCTTTGAGGGAGAAAACGTGGATTTCACCGGCAATACGATCCTCTCTCTCGACAAATCCCGGCAGGGAGGTGTCATGCGCTGCAAGGGGGGCATCGCAAAGCACACCAACGTTTTGAATAACGTGGTGGGCGGCGGCGGAGTGACCTTTTATGCCGTTCCCGGCAGCACAGCAACCATCGACAACAACACTGTATTCCCCGGAAAATTCTATTTCACCACTTCCAATACAGGTAAAAAATACCGTCCGGATCTCAAGGACAACATTTACGGCGGAGCGGATTGGGAAAAAAAGGCCGGTTTCATCAATCCGGAAAAATACGATTTCCGTCTGCTGCCTTCCTCACCTTACAAGGGTATCGGGGCTTTCCCCGGCCCTGCCCCCGTTTATTTTGCCTCTCCCAAAGATGCGGGAGACGGCAGAGCGCCCAAAGCTCCTGCCGGTGCAGATAAACTCTCATCGTTCCTCAAAAGCGGCGATACGGTCTATTTTCTGCCGGGAAATTACTCCGGACGTTACTCATTCCGGAACTTGAAGGAGATCACCCTTTCCGACCGGAGCTGCGGCAAAGCGGTATGGAAAAACGCCTCGTTTACCTTTGACGGGTGCGAAAATGTGAAAATCGACGGCATGGATTTCAAGAACTGCCGTTTTGAATTCATAAACACAAGCGTTTCCTTTACGGAAGTCCTTGCAGAAAACACGACATTCAAGGCAGAAAAGGGCAAGTCTGTTTTCGCCAACAGCCGCCTCTTCAAATTCAAAGTGCAAAGTTCCGGCAGAACGGTCTTCCGGGAAAACCTGCTTGACAACTGCTCCGTCAAGGCCGCCGATGCGGTTTCGGAACACAACGGTTTTGCCGATGCTTCCCAACTTAAAAAGTGGCCTTTCAAAGAGACTTTTCCCAGCTTCGTGGCGGGCGTGCGGCTCAACGGAAAAATCGTGTTCCCGGCAAAAAATCTGGTGGAAGGCACTGCGGGGACCTGGATCGGCGGGCGGGCTGTGAAAGATGTCAAGGGCCTCCTCAAGGTGAAAAATGTCGCAGTTGCTCCTCTGGAGTGCGGCACACGGGCACTCGTTTCGTGGACCACGCCCGAAGATTATGTGCGGGCCGAGATCACCGTCAGGCAGAACAACAGACAGATTTCCACAGTGCGGGTCCCTTTCGGAAAATATCTGAGTTGTGACAACGCCGTCTGCCTTAAAGGTCTGAAACCCGGGATCCCGGTCGAAGCGGAACTGCGGCTCTACCGCCACAATGAGACGACGCCGTGGAAGAAGATGTTGAAATTCACTCCCGTAAAAAGCGCCGTTAAGAATACGCCCAAAGTGCTGGAAGCGGGGGATGGCAAAACCTTCAAAACCGTTGCTGCGGCCGTTCAGGCGGCCCGTCCGGGAGATACGGTACTCATTGCTCCGGGAACCTACGATGAAACTTTCACCGTCTTGCAGGACGGCATCACCGTCAAAGCCGCCCGTCCCGGCACAGTGAAACTCAGTGCCGCATTCATGTTCGACTTCGTTATCCGGGCCGAAGATGTTAAAAATCTCGCCATCGAAAATCTGGACTTCACCGGGCTCCGTTACTCCAGCGCTGTGTACGGAGTCACTTTCAAACGCGTGAAAGGCCTCAGGATGAAAAACTGCCGTTTTCTCGCCCCCGGCAGCAGGCGGATGGGCAACAACCACTTTTTCGGAAGATACCTCAAGGATGTGGAGATCTCAAATTGCGTTTTCGATCGCGGATTTCAGGGCGTCTGGATTCAGGAATCCACAGGATACGTGAAACTGGATCACAACACCTTTTGGGGATGCGGAGTGAATGCCGTCCACTTAACAGGCGGCCCCGGAGCGGAACTTTCCATCACCAACAACCTCTTTGCAGACGTGGTTTCCAATCACAGCAGCCCGGCAGTTTCTGTCGGCAGCCCCAAGAGCAAAGTTGTCTGCGACTGGAATCTCTACTGGCACACAAAAATCGCTCCCAGACAGAAGATCTTCGGTATGGGGGGCGTTCTCGGCATCCACGCCGTGAGCCAAGTCCTGCAGAAAGATGCCATGGTGACCATTGAGGAAACCCGTCAGCGGTATAAACTCGAAAAGAACGGTCTTTTTGTCGATCCGGAATTCAGGGATATTGCCAAAGGCGACTTTTCGCTGCGGCCCGGTTCGCCCGCCCGGAAACGGGGCAGCGACGGCAGAGACATAGGGGCCGACCTGACCGTTTTTGCCGCCGAATAATCTGAAAAAAAGATCTTACCGAAATCAACGATCACTAAATCGGTGCCATTCCATGTAACTGTTCTTTGAACAATGAATTACAAATAAATTATTCCTTTTCTCAGGTGACACTTGACTATTTTGTTAAGTTATGGTAAAGAGGCTTTGTTCCCTGCATAGGCAACTAAGATATCTTGCCTTTATCCGGAAATCTTTTTACAGACCGCTTTTTATTTGGTGCTGTTCCCGACAAAGGCCGGTAAAAAAGTGTATGGTCATCCGCCAGGGGGGAGTTGAGCATACCGTCCGTTTTCTGCTCAAACAATAGAAAAAGGCTGTTGCTTACCTTCTTTGAGGTTTTGCAACAGCCCCCCTCTTTGATTGAGAGCGTTCTTATTCAGAAGGCTGCGTCGAATTGGATGTCGGATTTGGGGAAGTCGATCTTGCGGACGAACTTTGCGGCATCGGCGGCGCCGTATTCACGGTTCATGCCGCAGTCTTCCCATTCCACAGAAAGGGGACCCTGATAGCCGATGATGTTCAGTTCGCGGATGATGCTTTCAAAGTCAACACCGCCGTGTCCGGGGCTGCGGAAGTTCCAGCCCCTGCCCACCTGGTCAAAGTCCAGATGGGAGCTCAGGATGCCGGAGGTCCCGTCAAGGGTCAGTGCCGCATCCTTGATGTGGACGTGGTAGATCCGGTCGGGGAACGCCTGAATGAATTTCACAGGATCCACCATCTGCCAGTGCAAATGGCTGGGGTCAAAGTTGAATCCGAACTCAGGCCGGTTGTCAAGAGCTGCCAGTGCACGCTTTGCAGTGACGATATCAAAGGCGATCTCTGTGGGATGGACCTCAAGAGCAAACTTGACTCCGCATTCGGCAAAGACGTCCAGAATGGGGTTGAAGGTGTCGGCAAAGTATTTGAATCCGTCAGCAATGGTCTGTTTGGAAACAGGGGGGAAGCTGTAGAGCATGTGCCAGATGGGGGAACCGGTAAATCCGTTGACCACATCAATGCCCATATTTTTGGCGGCGCGGGCGGCATTTTTCATGCTTTCGACAGCCCACTGCCGTTTGGCTTCGGGGTCCCCTGCGTACTCAGCAGGGGCGAATCCGTCGGAACGGCTGTCATTGTTGGGGTCGCAGATGAGCTGTCCTGCCAGATGGTTGCTGATCGCCCAGACACCCAGACCGTATTTGGCAAGAAGATCCCTCTTTGCCTGACAGTAAGCGGGATCGGCGGCGCCTTTGAAAACATCAAAGTGGTCGCCCCAGCAGGCAAGTTCCAGACCGTCGTAGCCGAACTGCTGCATCTTCTGACACATTGTTTCCAGAGGGAGATCTGCCCACTGTCCGGTAAAAATAGTCGCTTTTCTCATTTTCTTCTCCTGGTCAAAATATGGTGATGGACTTGACACTGGTCCAGAGGGGACTGTCAAGCTGGATCTTTTTCCTTGCCCGGGTGGCAAGGGTGATGGGAACATGGGTAAAGCTCCCTGCCCAGTGGCCCATGATCATGTCGGTGCGCCCGGACATGGCGGCGTGGACGGCGTTCTGGGCGAGGATGCCGCAGAAAATAGCGTCGGAGCCTTCGGCTTGAACACTTCTGATGGTGTATCCCAGGTCAAAGTATTTGACCGAGACCTCCACATTGTGCTCTTTACAGTAGCGGGTGATCCGCTCTTTGAGAAGGAGTCCGATATCCTTTTTGAGGATGTTTCCTGAAGCGTCCCGCATCTCTTTGCCTTCCTCAAAGAATTTCTGTCCGGCGCCCTCAGCCACCATGATGACGGCGTGGTGGCGGCGGTTGAGTCTTTCGACCAGATGGGGGAGCAGGGCATGTTCACCCTCTTCAAGGTTGAAATCCACTTCGGGGACAAGGCAGTAGTTGACAAAGGGGTTCGCCATGGTGGCTGAGGCGGCGATGAAGCCGGAGTCCCTGCCCATGACCTTCACCAGCCCCACGCCGTTGTAGGCGCCTGAGGCTTCGTTGTGGACTCCCGTCACCGCTTTCCCGGCGTGGAGCACGGCGGTGGCGAATCCGAAAGAGGTGTCGATAAAGCTGATGTCGTTGTCGATGGTTTTGGGAATGGCGATGACGCTGATGGAAAGTTTGCGCCGTTTCACCTCTTCGGCAATGGCATGGGCGCCTCTTGAGGTACCGTCGCCGCCGATGCAAAAGAGCATGTTGACATTCATGCGGACCAGAGTGTCAACACACACCTCCACGCTCTCTTCCCCGCGGGAGGAGCCCAGTATGGAACCACCTTCCTCGTGAATGGCATCAACCACCTGTTCATCCAGCATGAGGGGTGAAAGTCCGTAGGCGGGATTCAGTCCCCGGTATCCGTAGCGGATCCCGTAGACCACGGGGACGCCGTAACGCTGTTTCAGAGTCAGGGTCAGGAACTTGACCACCTCATTGAGTCCGGGACACAATCCCCCGGCGGTCAGGATCGCCGCCCGGCTCCATGCGGGATCGTGGAAGATCTTTTCGCGGGGACCCGCCTGTTCAAAAGCGGGGATCTCCTCGTTGTTTTCCACATACTTTTTGAGTACGGCGGCATCGGTTTCATAGACCACGGAGCTGCCCTCTTTTACAAAGGCGCACTCTTTGAGAGGGGAGTTCAAGAGGGGCTTGCCCAGAGTGGAAATGCGGAATTCATCAGCTGTCATAAAAAAACTCCATAATGTTACAGTTTTGAAATTGCCTCATACTGTTTATAAGATAACTCCGGTCAAGCTGTATTTCAAGGTGATTTCGTTTTTTTGAGGGAACTATTTTTGTCCCGGGAGTGTGCCGGAGCGTGGGGAGCACACTCCGGCAACGGGGACTCAGTTGTTCCGCAGATACTCCAGAACCTTTTTTGTTCCTTCGTCGGCGCGGTATTTGTTGTTTTCGTATTCGATGTTGATGAAGCCCTCATAGTCTCCTTCTTCCAGAGCTTTGACGGTGGCGATGCTGTCAACACATCCTTCGCCGATGAGGGCGGGGCGGTAGTAGGCACCGTCGCGCATCTTGCGCATGCCTTCTGTTTCGGTCTCGCTGCGGTCCCAGTCCTTCAGGTGAACGTGGGCGATATCCTTGAAACAGCGTTTCAAGCTGGCGATCTGATCTTCGCCGGTGGCGGCGTTGCCGTTGTCAAAGGTGAGACGCAGAGAGGGGATCTGTGCTTTTGCCTTGTAAAAGTCATCGGCTGTGACAAAGGGACTCAACATGCCGGGGAAGTTTTCCACCGTCAGGATGAGGTTGCGTTTTTCAGCCAGAGGAGCCACTTCGGCAAGCATTTCGCACCAGCGCTTGTGGTTCTCTTCCCGGGACTCCACCCCTGCCAGAGGAGAGGGGGGGATCATGACCACAGGCGCCCCCAGAATACAGGCGTTATCCAGAGACTTTTCAGCCACACCAAGGAGTGTTTCGCCCTCCTTCAAACGCAGAAAAAAGGTGTGGGCGGCGACGGTGAGTCCTGCATCTTCGCTCATCTTCCGCAGCAGTGCGGGATCTTCGCCATAGGTGGTGACCCAGTCGATACCTTCCATCTTGAGTTCGGCGGCGACCCGGACGCAATCAGCCGGGGTGAATCCCCCCTGACGCATGAGGGTGTAGGTCATCATGGAAAATTTCATTTTATCTTATCTCCTTCAATACTTTAAGTGTTTCTTCAACCAGTTCCTGACCGCCCTCAGGGGAAACCTGATTGCAGTAGGGCGAGGCGCTGTACCCTTTGTTGGCTTGAGCTCTTTTTGTGGCAAGGTATGAGCCGTACTGATGGGGATCCCCTGTCAGCTGAACGATAAAGGTCTGCTCAAAGGGACTCCGCGCCTGGATCCGGTGCATGTAGTCCATAAAGAGCTCAAAGCGGTTGGTGGCAAATGCCACGTTGCCCACTTTGACCACATGGATCTCCGCCGGAAGCGCAGGCTGTTCCTTTTGAAGTGCGCAGCGCTCCACCACGCCGCCGCAGCGTCTTCTGCGGCTTTGGAGCGTGGAGTTGTGCTGCAGCTGCACATACTTGTCTCCCTCTGTGAGCATGGAGTCATTCATCAATGCCCGGTAATTATTCTTTTCCTCCTCCAATATCTCTTCGGGGAAGAGCTCCCGTTTCAGGGGGATAGTCCTGATTTCGTGTTTGAGTTCGGGGGCGGAAAACTTCTCTTTTGAAGCCCACTCCAGCACCTCCTCAAAGGCGGCGGCAATGCGGCTGCCCATATCTTCGGCACGGAGCGTTTCCAGACAGAAGTGTTCGTTTCTTTTTGCGACGATCTCCTCATATCCGGGCTCATCGGGATCAACGGGGAACTTCATGGGATCCGCCATAAAGCGGGCTCTGAGTTCGGGATACTTCAGGGCGTAGCGCCGCTTTTCAGCTTCAAGATAGTGGAGCTGCATGGGTGAAAGATCTCCGGCGCCTGCACATTGAGCGATGATGCCGATCTCACCGTGTACGGCAGAAAGTTTCTCACGGACATTGTGCCAGAAACTTGCGTGAAGCTCCCAGGCGTGCATACCGGTCTGTGAAGGACAGGGCAAATTGATCACGGCACCTGTGAGTTTTTCATTGCTGTCAAAGGTGTAGAGCAAATTTACAAAGGGATCTGTTCCCGCTTCGTAGCAGTTGAACATATCATCCTTTGTATTGCCGTACATCTTGGCGTTGCCGTTGACGGTGAAACCGGGACGGGCATTTTCCCGCTTCCCGATATCGTCGGTATAGACGGTGCGGCGGCTCAACCCCACTTCGGCGAAACCGTAGCCGTAGGCGATGGAACCGGGGGCACGGGCTGCCCACGCTTCTTTCACAGCATCGGCGATCTGCCGTGCCAGAAAGGAGAATGTTTCCTCATTGGATGCCATTTCCACATTGCGGGGGAACTCCGCAACTTCAGCGCCCCCCGGCCCGGCGTGGGTATGGGTGGCGCTGATGAAAAGTTTGGAAACCGGCAGCTGCGGGAGTTCTGTTTTCAGGATCTCCTGCACCTGAGTGAGCAGACGGGGTCTGATCCCCACCATGTCGCAGGAGACCATGACTACCAGATCTTCGCCGTTTTCAAGCACCAGAGCGCTTGCCATAACGGGAGTGCGGACCCCCATGGAAACACGCAAGTAGAACTGTCCCGTCACAGGGACGGGAAAATCAGGAGCTATGGAGCGTTTCCCCCAGCCGATGTTCAGTTGAGCTGCCATGATTTGAAAACCCTTTTATCTGATTTCTTTGAGAACCTTCAGCGTTTCCTCCACCAGCTGCTGACCGCCTTCGGGGGAGACCTGATTGCAGTAGGGGGAGGCGCTGTAGCCTTTATTCTCTTCGCCCCGGACCGTGGCAAGGTAGCTGCCGGAACCGTTGGGACCTGTCACCAGCTGGACGATGAAGGTCTGTTCAAAGGGGCTCCGCGCCTGGATACGGTGCATGTAGTCCATATAAAGCTCAAAGCGGTTGGTGGCAAAGGCGATATTGCCGATCTTCACCACATGGAGGTCAGAGGGGATATTGGGCTCTTTCTGCTGGATCTCATAACGCTTCACCACGCCGCCGCAGCGGCTCCGGCGGCTGTTGAGCATGGAGTTATGACGGAGCTGCTCCCATTTGTCGCCCTCTGTCATCATCTCCTCTTTCATAAAGTTTTCATGGTTTTTCTTTTCCTCTTCCATCATCTCTTCGGGGAACATCCGGCGTGCCAGATCCACGACTCGGACTTCGTGTTTGAGTTCGGGAGCGGAAAATTTCTCTTTGGAAGCCCATTCAAGGACCTCTTCAAAGGCGGCGGTGATGCGGTTGGCGATATCCTCGGCGCGCATGAATTCGATACAGGTGGTTTGATTCGCTTTCTCCTTATCCTCAGGGGAAAGATTTTCGTACCCGGGGAACTTCATGGGGTTTGCCATGTATTCAGCGATCTTTTCGGGGTATTTAAGCTGATAGCGACGCCACTCGGCAGTACGGTAGTGGAGCTGCCGGGGGGAAAGGTCCCCAGCGGCGGCGGCTTGTCCCACCACGCCGATCTCACCGTATCTGGCGGTGAGCTTTTCACGGACGTGGTGCCAGAAACTTGCATGGAGCTCCCAGGCGTTTTCGTTGGTCTGGGAAGGACAGGGCACGTTGACCACTGCTCCTGAAAGTTTACCATTGCCGTCAAAGGTGTAGAGCAGATTGATGAAGGGATCGGTACCGGCTTCGTATGAAGCGAACATATCATCGGCGGTGTTGCCGTACATCTTGCCGTGTCCGTCAATGGCGATACCGGGACGGGCTCCTGAGCGCAGACCGATGTCGTCCAGATAGATGGCGCGGCGGCTGTGGCCCGTGGTGGCGAATCCGTAACCGTAGGCGATGGAGCCGGGAGCACGCTTCTGCCACGCCTCTTTCACTGCATCGGCGATCTGACGGGCGAGGAAGATACGGAGTTCTTCCCCCTCTTTCATTTCCACATTGCGGGGGTAGTCCCCCACATCACGGGAGCCGGGACCCGCATGGGTGTGGGTGGCGTTGATGATGAGCTTGTTTCCCTGAAGCGCAGGGAGTTCCGCAGCCAGAAGAGCTTGCACCTTGAGCAGCACATCAGGATCCACGGAAACCATGTCGCAGGAAACGAAGATCACCTGATCTTCACCGTTTTCCAGCACAAGGGCACTGGCGAGGACGGGGGTGTAGCACCCCACTGATACACGCATGTAGAACTGTCCGGGGATGGGGACAGGGAAATCCGGGGCAAGGGAGCGTTTGCCCCAACCGATATTGATTTGCTGAGCCATTTTTTCAGTCCTTTTTTATTTGGAAAATTTCAAGACAGCCCCCTTGGCAAGATCCTTGCGGGAGCCGGAGTTCTGGATATAGGAACCTGCAGAGCGTTTGATCTGTCCTGAGGCGTTCTTGTAACAGTTGTTGCGGAAGACATTGAATCTGTATTCACCTGCCTTTCCCTTGGCGGAAAAGAGCAGTTCATCAAGGGGAATGGCAAGGAAGGCTTCCCAGCTGCCCCCAGAGGAAAGAGCACTCTCAAATTTAAGATCCCGGCAATTCCATGAGACACCTGTGACTCTGGTGCCGTGGCTGTGTGAAAGGTCCGTGAGCTTTTTCCCGGGGGCGTAGATGAACTGGAAGCACTCATTATTCTGCCCGATGAAAAATTCAATGCACTCAAACTGCCAGATGGAACCATCGCGGGCAGGTTCTTCCGCAGGAGGAGGGAGCACCTTGTCCCCTTTGGCAGAAACGCCGCATTCGGTCTTGATGTAAAGGAACTTGCCGTCCTGAAGCAGACGCAGCACCGTGGGGGCGCTTTGCATACCTCTGCCGTCGGTGAGGCAGAAGTTCCCTGCCTTTGCCGCCTTTTGCCAATCCTTTGCTGTGGGAGTCCCCTTGACTTTGGGGACAGTGATCACAGGAGGATTCTTTTTGACAACGGCGGATCTATCCAGAGCTTTGAGCATTTTAAGTGTTTCGTTGACCAGCTGCTGTCCCCCTTTGTAAGAGACCTGATTGCTGTAGGGTGTCGCACTGTATCCCTTGTTCTTTTCGCCCCTTGCGGTGGCAAGGTAGCTGCCGGTGCCCCGGGGATCCACGGTCAGCTGGACGATGAAGGTCTGTTCAAAGGGACTTCTGCCCTGGATACGGTGCTGGTAGTCCATGAAAAGCTCAAAACGGTTGGTGGCAAAGGCGATGTCCCCGATCCGCACTGCGTGGATATCGGTGAGAAGGAAGGGCTCCTTTTTCACCTGTTCGTAACGGGTGCTGATAGCAGCCATGCGCCGTCTGCGGCTTTGGAGACGGGAGTTGTGCATAAGCATGGTCAGGGGATCCCCCTCGGTCAGGAACTTTTCTTTCATGCTGGCGGCATGTTTGCGTTTTTCATCATCCACCAGTGCTTTGGGGAAACTCCTTTTGGCAAGTTTCACAGTTTTGACATGGTGTTTCAGCACGGGGGAGGAGTATTTTTCCTTCCCTGCCCAGCTCAGGACTTCGTCAAAGGCGGCGACGATGCGGTTGGCGATATCTTCGGCACGCATAAGCTCAAGGACCTCTCCGCTGTCGGGGGCAACGGCATTGCTTTTCACGCCGTTGAAAGCAGGACGGGGCATGGGGTTTTTAACATACTCTTCAATAAGTTTGCTGTATTTGAGCATGTAGCGCCGTCTTTCCGCAGCTTTGTAGTGAAGCTGGCGGGGAGCCAGGTCGCCTGCGGCGGCGGACTGGGCGATAACTCCCACATCGCCGTATTTGGCGGCAAGTTTTTCACGGACGTTGTGCCAGAAACTTGCGTTGTATGACCAGACATTTTCACTGGTCTGTGACGGACAGGGCACATTGATGACCGCACCTGAAAGTTTGCCTTTGCTGTCAAAGGTGTAGAGCAAGTTTATAAAGGTGTCGGTTCCCGCTTCGTATGAAGCAAAGTCGGGATCAGCAGTGTTGCCGTACATGATACCGTGTCCGTTGACAGCGACACCTGCGGAGGCTTTGAACTTTTTGCCCATATCCCTGAGATAGACGGCACGGCGGCTGTGTCCTGTGGTGGCGAATCCGTAGCCGTATGAAACGGCACCGGGGGCACGCTTCTGCCACGCTTCTTTCACTGCATCGGCGATCTGACGGGCGATAAATTTCTGCACTTCGGAACCGGGAGTGACCTTCATCTTGTTGGGATAGTTGATCACATTTGCCCCGGTGGAGGGACCGGCGTGGGTATGGGTGGCGTTGATGATGAGTTTCTCAACAGGGAAACCTTTGATCTCCCGGGCAAGGATCTCTTTGGCAAGGATGAGGACTTTGGGCTGGACGGAGACCACATCGCAGGAAACAAAGATCACCGCATCTTTGGAGTTCTCGATCACCAGGGCACTGGCGATGACAGGGGTATATGTCCCTTGAGAGACCCGCAAATGGAACTGCCCTGAAATGGGGACAGGTCCGGGCATGGCGATGGAGCGTTTGCCCCATCCGATCTTCAAATTGCCGGCAGCACTTTTTCTGCACTCCTGAGTTGAGGCGCAGGAGGGAAGCAAAAAAAGCGCTGCAGCCACCATGAGAAAGGCTGCAGCGTGCTTTTTCATTACTTGTTTTTCCTTGCTTCAAGGACTGCAAAGACCTTATCGGGATCCAGCGTATCAAGGCTGTTGAAGACCTTTTTGATACCCTGGACCGCCTGTTCGGCGATGTCGAGCCCGTTGGGAGCGCGCAGGGTCTGCACCACGGAGATGTGCTTGCGGCTGTACTCCAGAGCGTTGGGGAACTTCTCAAGGGAGTAATCCACACCTTCATCGGCGCCGGGGATGCTCCAGGGATAGCCGCCGCCGTAGGCGTTCTTTGCCTTGAAAACGGTCATGTCGGGCAGGATGAAGCGCTGCCACACGCTGGCACGGAGTCCCTCATCACGCAGACATGCTGCCACGGCGTCACGGAATTTTTCCTGTGCGGCGGGTTCGCTGATGCCCAGTTTGGCAAAGTCGATGCGCAAGTTGAAGTTGTACCAGTTGTGGGTCGCCCATTCAGGCTCATAGGGGAGCAGCAAATAGGGAGTGCCTGCCAGATTTTTCAGCAGATATTCGCCGTTTTCCCGGAGCGTGTTGAAATAGAAATCATACTTGGAAAGCTGTGCCCGGGCGTAGGCGGCGGTGATCTCATTGTTGCGGTACATCCAGCCCAGAGCGTAGGCGTGGTAGTCACGGTTCTCTTCGGGACGGGCGACCTCGCCGAAACTCCACAGTTTGGCGGCGCCTTTGTAGATCTCTTCGTTGTTGGTCACGAACATACCGCCTTCGCCGCAGCAGAGGCACTTGTTCTGGTTGAAGCTGAAAGCGGCGCAGTCACCCAGAGTACCTGCTTTGCGGCCCTTGTACATGGCGCCGTGTGCCTGACAGGCATCTTCAATGACCTTGAGGTTGTATTTTTTTGCGATGGCGTTGATTTTATCCATATCGTTGCAGAGACCGTGGAGCTGGACAACGATGATGGCTTTGGTGCGGGGAGTGATGGCAGCTTCGATCTTGTCGGGATCCATCAGGAATGTTTCGGGGTCGATGTCAACGAAGATCGGAATGGCATCGTGGTGCAAAATACAGGTGGCGCTGGAGCTCCAGGTGTAAGCCGTCACCAGAACATGGTCGCCGGCACCCACGCCGCAACCCACCAGACACATGTGGAGTGCCGCAGTTCCGGAGTTGGTGAAAAGGGCATAGTCGTTGCCGTTCCACTGGCAGAACTCTTTTTCAAGAGCCATGTTGTGGACGCCCCGTGCCTGATTGGGCTGGTGCAGCGCATCGAGGACCATCTTTTCATCGATCTCATCAATGGGGGGCCAGTTGACGACTTTGGAAACATCCACTGCAGGAGTTCCACCGAAAATTGCAAGAGTATCAGCCATTTTTTATCCCTTTCATGTTTGGTTTGGCATCAATGAACTGTAATTGCTCTCTTCACATATTATACCCCCTGAAAAGTCAAAAAACAATAGCAAAAAATAAGAAATATTTGTCAATGATAACAATATTTTGTCATCAGAGGGCAATATGGACGAGTGTACACTTTCAGAATGCTTCCCGGCAATGAGGCGCTTTGTTACCGGGCATGACTCCGGATGATGCGGTTTTATGAGAATAGAGGCAAAAAAAACTTGACAAACTCCTTTATGTGTGCTATATTATGCAGAAAGAATTGTGGAACTCCGATCCATTGCGGAAAAATGGATCGCTGCTGCAGAGCCTTTTTTTCTGCATCTGTCCGGGGGTTCCGGTGCTGCTTTAAGGGCTGTTTTTGAGGGGTGTGCTCATTGGGGTGCATGAAGAAAACAGTCCGTTGCGCCGGGCATTCCGGGGAGCTCCCAGAGTCAAAGATTAATCCATCAGTGGGGGATCACCATGGAAGAAGCCAAACACATCTGTGTATATTCAGGCAGCGCTTATCCTGAGCTGTCTCAGCAAATCGCCAACTATCTTCAAATCAACCTTGGCAAGGTGCACATCACCCATTTCCCCGATGGCGAAATTTTTGCCCAGTTTGAGGAAAATGTCCGCCGTGCAGATGCCTTTCTGATCCAGCCTACCTGTAATGCTCCCAATGACAATCTGATGGAGCTTCTCATTATGATCGACGCTGCCCGCCGTGCCAGCGCCGCACGGATCACCGCCGTGCTGCCCTATTTCGGCTACGCCCGTCAGGACCGCAAAGACAAACCCAGAGTCCCCATCACCGCCAAGCTGGTGGCAAATCTGCTGACCTGTGCCGGTGCCGACCGTGTGCTGACCATGGATCTTCACGCCCAGCAGATCCAGGGATTCTTTGATATCCCCGTGGATCACCTCTATGCCCGTCCTGTTCTCGTGCCCCATCTGAAAGCTCTCGTGGGCGACGACGGCGTGGTGGTCGCTCCCGACTCCGGCAGCACCAAGATGGCGATGCAGTACGGCGACATGCTCAGCGCCGGATTCGCTGTTGTGACCAAGCGCCGCATCAACGCCACCACCGTTGCCTCCAGCCACCTGGTGGGCGATGTGAAGGACCGGATCTGTGTCATCACCGACGATTTGACCAGCACCTGCGGCACCCTCTGTGCCGCTGCCCGGATCCTCAAAGCCCACGGCGCCGCCAAGGTTTACGCCGCTGTGAGCCACTGTCTGCTCAACGAAAAGGGTAAAGAGACCCTTCTGAGCACTCCTGAGATCGAACAGCTCATCACCACCGACGCTGTGCCCATCAACGATACTCTGAACGGCAAGATCAAGGTGGTCAGTGTGGCGCCCCTTTTCGGTGAAGCCATCCGCCGTATCCACGATGGTAAATCCATCTCTTCACTTTTCTATGTGAAATAACATTTGAACGATAAAAAGTAATTCCGAAAACCAAAAAGAAAGGAAAGACATGAGCAACGCAAAACACGTTATTGCAGTGGAAGCTCGGACTGAGTTCGGGGACAATCCCTCCCGCCGTCTGCGCCGTGCCAGCCGCATTCCGGCTGTGGTTTACAGCAAGGGCAAAGCCGCCCGCGCCCTGAGCCTGAGCGCCGATGAATGGAAGGTCATCGCCGGACACGGTGTGAACATGATCACTCTCATCGAAGACGGCAAAGAAATTCCCGTTCTGGTGAAAGAGGTCCAGATCAACCATCTGAAGGACTATGTGGTCCACATCGACTTTCAGGAAATCGACATGAGCGCCGAAATCGAAGCTCAGGTTCCTGTCCACGCCATCAATGTCGCCGACGCTTCTCTTCATGGCGGCGTCCTTGAACAGGCTGTTCACGAACTGGCTGTTTCCTGCCGTCCCGACTGCCTGCCCGAGATCATCAAGGTGGATGTGAGCAAGATCGAACAGACCATCACCGCCGCCGATCTGGTTCTCCCCGAAGGCGTCAAGGCTGCTGTTCCTGCTGATACCATCATCTTTGCTGTCGCCTTCCCCCAGGAAAAGGTCGCTGCAGAAGGTGAAGAAGGTGCCAGCGAGCCCGAAGCCATCAACGAAAAGAAGGCTGAAGCCCGCGCTGCCGCCAAGGAAGCCAAAAAGTAATTTTTTAACCGGGAATAAACGTTCATGGCAGAAATTCAGGAAAACTACCGCCTCATCGTGGGACTGGGCAATCCGGGTGCGGAGTACCGCAATACCCGGCACAACGCCGGTTTCATGGTGCTGGAAAAACTCCTTGAGGGTCCTTTCAAGACCTTTGAAGAGTCCCATACGGCAGACAGCCGGGTGTTTTCCGGAAGATTCCGCGGCAGGAGCCTGATGCTTCAGATGCCCCTGACCTACATGAACGACAGCGGTCGTGCAGTGGGTGCACTGAGCCGGAGAATGGGTATCGACGCTGCTGAGATCCTGGTGATCTCTGATGACCTTGATCTCCCTCTGGGACAGCTCCGGATCCGTAAAAACGGCTCCGACGGCGGTCACAACGGCTTGAAATCCATCATCGCCGAACTGCAGAGTTCTGAGTTCCGCCGCCTGCGCATCGGTATCGGTCGCGACGGCAAGGTGGTCGATCATGTGTTGAGCGCATTCACAGCTGAGGAACAGCCCGTCTGGGATGAAGCTGTGGCAAATGGCGCGTCAGCTGTGACCGAGATCCTCAAGGCAGGACTTTCACGGGCGATGAACCACTACAATACACGACCCCGTACAGAAGCGGCAAAAAGTGAAGCACCCGGTGCTGATGTTGCCGCACCGGCAGACAATGAAATCAAAAATAACTAAATCCATAAAGAAAGCGAGTTTATTTTGAAAAAATACGAAGCAGTTTTCATTCTGGACATCCGCAGAGCGGATGATGACGGCGCCAGCTTCAGCACCGAGTTTGCTGAACTGATCGCCTCTCTCGGCGGCGTTATGGGCGAAACCGTGCCCATGGGACGCAAACAGTTCACCTATGAGATCGATCGCCGCAAGGCAGGTCTCTACATCGACTTCTTCTTTGAACTCGATCCCCTCAAAGTCATCGAAATCAAAGAAAAGTTCAAACTTGATCCCCGCGTTCTGCGGAATTTGATCATTCTGGATGAGCGTCCTGATTCTCCCACCACCAATATCAAGCTGAACATGGAGTAAGAGTTCCGGAAGTTGGGAGGATCCTGACGGATCTTTCAAAACTCCAGAACAGTTCTTCGTTTTGCAAATCAAACCGGAAAGGAGCATCGGATGCCTACCCTGAATAAAGTTTTTCTGCTGGGCAATCTTACCCGGGACCCTGATCTGAGGGGGCTGCCAAGCGGACAGAGCGTCTGCGAAATGCGCATGGCGATCACACGCCGCTATATCAGCAACGGCAAAGAGGTCGATGAGACCTGCTTTGTGGATGTTGTGGTATGGGGCAAGAGTGCAAACAACTGTAAACAGTTTCTGACCAAAGGATCACAGATCATGGTGGAAGGCCGTTTGCAGCTTGACCAGTGGGAAGACCGCAACGGCGGAGGTCAGCGTTCCAAGCTGCGCGTGGTGGCAGATCAGGTTCAGTTCATGAACCGCCGCCCCCCCGAAGGCGGCTATCCTCCCCGTGAAGGCGGTTACGGCGCCCCCGGTAATTACGGTCAGTCCAACGGCTACGGTCAGCCCAACGGCTACGGTCAGTCCAACAGCTACGGCGCTCCCCAGAATAACTACGGTCCCCGTGACAACTCCTATACTCCCCGTGACAACGGTTATGAACCCCGGGACAACGGCGGTTCCTACGGTCGCCCGGATGGTGGATATGAGTCTTACAACCGTTCCGTCAATCCTCCCCCCATGGAAGAGGCTATGCCTCCTGTTCCCCCTCAGGGTGAGGAAGGGGAGAACTCCGGAATGGTGGATGATATCCCGTTTTAATTGCATAAAAGTATATTGATAATAAAGTAAACAGAAAGGATTAAATTCCATGCAACAGAGAAAAGCCGCCGGAGTGCGTCGCCGCACTCAGGTCAAACCCAAGATCTGCCGCTTCTGCGAAGCCAAAGTCAACTACATCGACTTCAAAGATGCTGAAACTCTTTCCAAGTTCCAGACCGAAAAGGGCAAGATCATGCCCCGCCGCATCACCGGAACTTGTCCCGACCACCAGAAGATGCTCGCCACCGCCATCAAGCGCGCCCGCATCATCGCTCTGGTTTACTAATTAACGGTTCAAGAGGAGATTACACTCATGGCTAATCAAGTCACTCTGATTCTGCTCGACGACGTCGCCAAGCTCGGTCTTGCCGGTGATGAAGTTGTGGTCAAAGCCGGTTACGCCCGTAACTATCTGATCCCCCGCGGTCTGGCTGCCAAAGCCACCCCCGGTATCATGCGTCTCGTTGAGTCCCGCAAGGCTCTTATCGCAGAACGCCGCGCCAAAGATCTTGCCGATGCCAAGGCCCTTGCCGAAAAGATCGCACAGGTCGAAATTTCCATTTCCATGCAGGCTACCGATGACGATCAGCTTTTCGGCTCCGTCACCGCCCGCATGATCGCCGATGAACTTGCCAAGCAGGGTTACGCTGTTGACCACACTCAGGTCAAGGTCGAACCCATCAAGACCCTGGGCAGCTTTGACGTTGAAGTCCGTCTTCACGCTGAAGTCACTGCCTCCGTCAAGGTCTGGGTCGTCCGCGGCTGATAGGGATACAGTATCCGATGCCGGAGGAACAACAAGTTTCAAGAAGGCGCCGGCAGCACGAAGAAAAGAGTGCTGCCGGGATCCTTCCCGACCGTCCGCAACCGCACGCCGAGAAAATCGAGCGTGCGGTTTTGGCTGCCTTGATAAGGGACGCCTCCGGATGTTTTGATACGGCGAAAAGTTTCTTCAAGGACCGCGCCTCTGTCTTTTATACACCCAGCCACAGAGAGATCTACAACACCATCGTTGAACTGGGCTCTGCGGACTCCAAACAGGTGGATCTGCTCTCTGTCGCTCAGCGGCTCCGGGAAAAAGGCAAACTTGAAGCCGTAGGCGGCGAGATCTATCTTGCCGAACTTGAAATGACCATTTCCACCACGGTCAATATCGAGACCTGGTGCAAACAGCTGGTCAAATATGATAACTTGCGCCAGATGATCGGCGTCTGCTCCGAATCTCTGACCAAATGCTACGAAGCTGATCAGGATGCCGATTCAGTGCTTGATGAGGTTGAAAAAAAGGTTTTCGATATCCGTTCAGCTGATATGGGCTCCACCATCTATCCTGTTGCCGATCTGCTGCAGGATGAGTTCAAAGAACTGATGAAGATCAACTCAGGCGAAGTCGAAGTCGGTCTTAAAACCGGCTTTGATGTGGTCGATGAATACACCGGCGGTTTGAAGCCCGGAGAAATGTTCATCCTTGCCGCCCGTCCCTCCATCGGCAAGACCTCTCTTGCCTTGAATATCATCCGCAATGTTGCCACAGGTCCCAATGCCCGTCCCGTCGCATTCTTCAGTTTGGAAATGTCCGAATCCCAGATCGTGCGCCGTCTGCTTTGTACTCAGGCGGGCGTTCCCGAAGCTGTCTTCTGGAACCGTCAGTTCGATATGCGCAATGTTCAGCAGCTGACCGGAGCTGCCTCCATACTCAAGGAGTCAAAGATCTACATTGACCCCACCGGCGGACTTTCCATCGCTGAATTGCGTGCCAAAGCGCGCCGTATGAAGATGATCAACCATATTGAACTGGCTGTCATCGACTATATCGGTCTTATGACCACCGGACAGCGCTCAGAAAACCGTCAGGCTGAGATCCAGCAGATCTCAGGAGCTATCAAAAAACTTGCCAAAGAGCTGAAGATCCCCTTCCTGGTCCTTGCACAGCTGAACCGTGAGGTGGATAAAAACTCCAGCCCCAACGCAAAACCGAAACTTGCCAACTTGCGTGACTCCGGCTCCATCGAGCAGGACGCAGACGTGGTGACATTCCTGCACCGCGACCGTGAAAAAAGCAAGGGCGATGTACCCAGTGCCGAAGCCTTATGGATCATCGAAAAGAACCGTAACGGACGCACAGGAGATGTGAAATTGAATTTTATTCCCTCCCGTATGGAATTCCAGCTTGCCCCCAGAGTGGATCAGAGTTATGGTCCGGCTCCTCAGGGCGGCGATTGATGATGATATTTTCCCGTTTTTCCGGGGAGTGGATCGACAACATATTTGAACTGTGTCATGCAGTTCTGTCAATCTTGAGGATGAGCAACTGCTATGAAAAGCTTTTTGAGTCATGCAAGAGCAATATTACTGCTGTTGATATGCCTTGCCGCTGCCGCCCTTTCAGGCGCTACAGTGGGAAAGGTGAAGTTTGAACAAAGAGGCAGCGCCCCCATCGCTGAGGAGCTGCTGCAGCATAATATCCGTCTGCGTCCCGGCAGTGTCTACACCCGGGAGATCCTGGACGGGGACATCCGTGCCCTCTACAAAACCGGGAACTTTGCCGACGTGCAGGCTCAGACCGACTACCCGGACCGTCAGCATGTGGATGTGACCTTTTTCCTGAAACTCAAAGAACGCATTTCCAAAGTCGAGATCCGGGGCAACAAAAAGTTTTCCACCGGCGATCTGGGCAAACTCATCACCATCCCCGAAGGCGGACTCCTCAACTCTGCCGAATTACGCAAAAGCGCTGCCGCACTGCGTAAATTTTACTACGACCGGGGATACCGTGATGCCACGGTGACCCCCCTTTTCATCCCCAAGGGCAACGATACAGTGGTGGTCTTTCAGATCGAGGAAAAGCTGCGTCTCAAGGTGGGTGAGGTGAAATTTGAGGGCGCCAAGCTCTTTTCCGCCTACGAACTGCGCCACAGTATCGCCAACTCTTTCAGTTACATGAACTATCTGCCCTTTATCAACAACTACCTCAATTTCGGTCTTTTTGACCGTCACGAACTGGCGGGCGACCGGGCACGGCTCCGGGAAAAGTACCACGATAAGGGATATCTGGATTTCAAGATCCTTTCCATCGACCAGACACCCGACCCCAAAGATCCGGAGTATGTGGATCTGCTTTTCAAAGTGGAAGAGGGCAAGCCCTATACTGTGGGTATGATCTCCATTACCGGCAATACCGTTTTCAAAAATGAGGTGCTCCAGCGTTATATCACCTTCAAAGAGAAGGATACCTTTTCTCTTTCAAAGGAAAACGCCGTCATCAATGCCATCACCCGCCTTTACGAAACAATGGGCTACGCCGAGGTCCGTTGTACCGCTGTGCGGCTCCCTGATCCTGAAAAGCATATCGTGGATATCAGATTCGAGATCCTTGAGGGCAAAAAGTTCATGGTCCGGGATGTGCTTATTTCGGGGAATACCGCCACCAAAGACAAGGTGATCCGCCGGGAACTGGTGATACAGCCGGGAGACCCCGTGGACCGCAACCGTGTGGAAATCAGCCGCAGGCGGCTTCTGGGCATGGGCTACTTTACCAAAGTTGAAGCGGACACTGTAAACGCCGGGGGCGCCGATGAAAAGGTGGTGCGTTTCAAAGTTGAGGAAAAGACCCGCCGCTACAACTTCCGTCTTGCCGCCGGTGTCTCTGATATCAACAGCTTCTTCGGTATGCTTGAAGCCTCTATCGACAACTTTGACATCGCCAATCCCAAGGGATGGTTCTACGGCGGCGGTCAGAGGTTGCGTGTGCAGGGAATATTGGGTGTGGAAAACGCCGGATTCAATGTTGACTTTGTGGAACCCTGGTTCCTGGATCACCCCATCCGCATGGAAACTTCCGCCTACATGAACACCACCGAGTTCGACAACTGGGATGAGTGGCGTGTGGGTGCAAGGCTCTCTTTCCAGCGCAAGATCTTTGATGATTTCACCACCGTGGCGCTGGGATACAAGTACGATGTGGTGCGGATCCGTGAACTCAGCCATAAGGTCAGACCTTACGCCAAGGCACACGATCTGGACGGCACTTCTCTGGTCAGTCAGCCCTCTTTCATGATCGGCAGAGATACCCGGGACAGTATTCTTGAACCCACAGAGGGCTACAATATCAATTTCTTCAGCTCCATCACCCCTGAGGTGCTGGGTTCAAGCGCCACCTATTACCGCCTTGAACTCAAGGGCAGCTACTACAAGAGCTTCTTTGACAAGTTCCTCATCGCCTCAGTGGGGGCAAAGTTCGGAACTGTTTCCACCTTCGGGGGCAGCGATGAGGTTCCCCTCTTTGAGCGTTACTATCTGGGCGGCAGCAACTCCATCCGGGGTTTTGACTACCGTTCTGTGGGACCCACTTACAATAAGGAAAATGTGGGCGGTCTCAGTATGCTGCTGCTGACGGCTGAGGTTTCCCATGCCATCTGGGGACCCATCCGGGGCGCCTTCTTCTGCGACGCAGGGGGCGCCTGGGATCATGCTTACGAAATCGATTTCAGCAAGTTCAACATCGGCGCCGGTTACGGATTCCGGATCAAAGTGCCTTATCTCAATGTGCCCATCCGTCTGGATATTGCCTATCCCTTCCTGAACAATCAGAAAGGGGCATCAAGCAAGGTCAGACTCCACTTCAATGTGGGCGCAGGATTTTCCATCTGAGCAAGTCAATTTTGTTGAAAAGGAGGAGCAGAACAATGAAAAATTATCCCCCCACAGCCGATGCTTTGATGGAAATACTCCACAAACTGCGTTCACCCGAAGGCTGCCCCTGGGACCGGGCGCAGACAGCTGAAAGTTTCGGCGCCTGTTTCGCCGGTGAAGCCGCCGAACTGCTGGACGCCATCGACCGGAACAACAGCGCCGATATCTGCGAAGAGTGCGGCGATGTGCTTATGAATGTCTTTTTTCAGGTCGTTCTCGCCGAAGAAGAAAAACTTTTCACCCTTGAAGATGTGTGGCGCTCCATCAATGACAAGATGGTACGCCGCCATGCCCATATTTTCGGGGACCGCAAGGCGGATACCCCCGAAGAGGTGGCGCAGCTCTGGCAGGAGATGAAAAAACTGGAGCACAAAGAAGCTCCTCCCCAGTCGGTTCTTGATGATGTGAAACACTACCTTTCTCCTTTGAACCGGGCGGAAAAACTCCAGAAAAAGGCTGCCAAGTGCGGCTTTGACTGGGAAAAGGAGGAGGAGATCCTCGACAAGATCCGTGAAGAGACCTGCGAAACCGCCGAAGCCATGGCGTCCGGGGATCAGGAAAAGATCGACGAAGAACTGGGGGATCTGCTTTTCGCCGTGGTCAATCTCATACGGTTCCGCAAAAGAGCCAACTCAGAAGAGCTCCTCAGAAAAGCGGCACTGAAATTTGAAACCCGTTTCCGCTTTGTGGAGCAGGAGCTCAAAAAAGCAGGCAAAAGTTTTGAGGACTCCACCCTTGATGAGATGGAGTCACTCTGGCAGCAGGCAAAGAGCAATGAACACAAATAAGAAGGGACCGTGGAATATGAGAAGCCGATCTTCTCTATTTGACCTTTCCGCAGTCAGGGTCGGTCATTTCACGGGGCTTTAGCGGAAGATGAATATGGCTGAACACAACAGCATCTCAGGGACCGCCGCACTGGGCGGCAGGATCCTTTTCAGACAGGAGTGCTTTTTCTGGTGCACTGCTGCGGTGTTGCTTTTCCTTTTTCTGTGGGGCTCCTTTCTCTGGGAAAACGAGGTGATCCATGCTGAGATCACCCGTGAAATGCTGGTCAGCGGCAACTGGTTCCATCCGGCGCTGAACTGGCAGGTCTTTCCGGAAAAGGCTGTGCTGAGCTACTGGGTGACTCTGCCCTTTGTGAAGCTGCTGGGGTTTTCGGAGTTCGCTCTGCGGCTCCCAAGTGTCCTTGCCGCTCTGGGGGCACTCTACGCCCTGCGGGTCCTGGGAAGGAAACTTTTCAACGAAAAGATCGCCTCCATGGGCTGCTGGTTCTTTCTGGGCAGCGCCGGGTTCCTTTTGTGGGGACGCAATGCCGCTTCTGAGATGCTCAACACATTGGTGGTGCTGCTGGCTGTGAACTGCTTTTTCAAGCTGGAGGAAAAACAGAGCTTTTCCGGATTCATCAGCTTCTATCTCCTCTGTTTCGGCGGCGCCCTTTTCAACGGCTTGAGTACACTTTTTACGCCGCTGCTCCTTGTTGTACCTCTGGTTTTGCACCGGAAAATGTGGAAACTGCTGAACAGAGATCACCTTTATGCTTTTCTGCTCGGGTTGACCTTTTATGTGTTTTATTTCTATATTACCCAATCCCTTCCTTTCGCTGCAGGACAGCTTTCGGCGGCGCAGACCGCCCCCAACTTTCCTGAGCTGCTCTGGAGCGGTCTCGTAAAGGGATACCGGCAGCTTGCTCTTTTCCCGAATTCCTGGTACAACTGCTGGCGTGAAGTGCTGCTCTTTCTGCTGCCCTGGACATTGCTGCTCCCCACAGGGATCGCCGGATTCCTGAAAAACAGGAAAAATTTCTCTCCCCGGGTCAGGACACTTTCCGTATCCCTCTGCGTGACATTTCTGATCTACACCCTCTTCGGGACCGGCTCTTTCGGAGCCACAGTGGTCCTGCTGCCTTTCATACTGCTTTTCTGCGCTGCCGGATTCAGCGGCAAAGGAGCGGGCAGTCAACACGCCTGGGATGTTGCCTACTATTTCTGCATCACGGCGGCATCACTGTGTGTCTGTTCCATCATCACCTATCCTCTCTGGCAGAAGATCGCCGATCTCACGCCTCCTGCGGCGCTGGTTCTGGGACCTGTGGCAGCGGGGATCATCAGCTGGCTCATTCTTTTCATGGATCACCGTCCCAACAGCTCCATTGCCCGTCTCATCGGTCTGCCCCACCGTCTGGGCTCCACCCTTTTTGCCGGGACCATTCTTTCCGGAGCCGCCCTTGCGGTGGTGCTGCCGGTGATCGGTCAGGAGTTTGAAACGGAAAAGCGCTTCTTTCTGGAACTCCGCAAACAGCTTTCAGAAAAAGGAGTGGAAAAAGCCGCCGTACCTCTTGTCTGCTTCGGTTCCCCCGTGCCTGTTGCCTATCTCTTTTACAATGCTCTTACCGCCCCTGTTGCCATGGTGGATGATCTGGAGGTGCTGGTGCGGAAATACCCCGGAAAACAGGTGGCGGTGCTTATGAAAAACCGCAAAGAGCTGCAGACGCGTTTCAACGCCCAGTGCCGCAAGTACAAGATCCACTCCGGGAAGCCCTTCCTGACGGAAAAGGTTTTGCGCTGGCAGGCGCCGGACTCCAGAAATGACAATTTTTCCGCCTGTCTTATCACTCTGCCCCCGGAAAAGGTGCGAAAAAATGGCTGCTGAGAGCTGCAGGATCAAATTGGTTTCAGTGAATGATGTGTTCCGTCCCGTGCACTTCCTGCTTTTTGCGGGAAAGGGCTCCGGACACAATAATTGAGGAGAAGTGATTTTTTTATGAAAATAGTTGCCGACAACAAGATCCCCTTTCTCAAAGGTGTCTTTGAACCCTTTGCTCAAGTTGTATATCTGCCCGGAAAAGAGATCGACAATGCCGCACTCCGTGATGCCGACGCTCTCATTACAAGGACACGGACCAAATGCACCGGAAAGATACTGGAAAATACCGCTGTCAGACACATCGCCACTGCCACCATCGGCTTTGACCACATCGCTGTGCCCGAAGTGGAGTCTCTGGGGATCACCTGGAACAACGCTCCCGGATGCAACGCCAACAGCGTGGGACAATATATCTCATGCGCTTTGCAGAGTTTGGGAACCGATCTTGAAGGCAAGACTCTGGGGGTGGTGGGAGTGGGCCATGTGGGTTCCATCGTCGCCCGTTACGGGGAGGCGCTGGGAATGAAGGTGCTCCGCAACGATCCCCCCCGGCAGGAGAAGGGGGAAGAGGGATTCGTCTCTCTTGATGAGGTGCTGGAGTCCTCTGATGTGGTGACGCTCCATGTGCCTCTGGAAACAGGGGGCAGATATCCCACTTTTCAGATGGCTGACAAAAGATTCTTTTCAGCCATGCGCAAGGGAGCCTTTTTCTTCAACGCCGCCCGGGGCGAAGCCATGGAAAGCGGCGCTTTGAAAGAAGCCCTCAAAGGGGGCAGACTCAGCAGCGCCGTCATTGATGTGTGGGAAAATGAACCCCACATCGACCCCGAACTGCTGGAAATGGTCCACATCGGCACCATGCACATCGCCGGATACTCCACTGACGGCAAGGCAAACGGTACTGCCGCCTCTGTCCGTGCTGTGGCAAAGGTGCTGGGGATCAGTGAACTTGAAAACTGGCGTCCTGACAGGCTCCCTGAGCCCCTTGAAGAAAAGGTGATCCCCTTTTCTTCTCTCAGAGAAACGCTGCTCCACACCTACGATCCCCGGCATGACAGTGAACTGCTCAAAACAAACCGCAGTGCCTTTGAAGAGCTCCGGGGCAGTTATCCGGTGCGCCGTGAATTTCAGGCGTTCACCGTCTGCGGGGCACCTGAAAAAGAGAGAAAGATCCTTGAAAAACTGGGATTCGGTATCAGATGAATTTATAAGGAAAGATAAGGAATCATGAGTATTCTCAACTGGTATGTTTTGCGGGGATTTCTCCTTGCTTTCTGTATGGCGATCGGGATTTTGACCTTCGGCATGACCGGCGCCAATTTGATCAAGGTCCTCGATCTGGTTTCAGAAGGCGCATCGGTATGGGCTTTTATGCAGTTCATCTTCTACATACTGCCTATTGTGCTGACTTTCACGGTCCCCTGGGCGGTCATGGTGGCGGTCATGCTGGTTTTCGGACGCCTTTCAGCTGACAGTGAGATCACAGCAATGCGCGCCTGCGGGGTATCCATTCTGCAGATCATGGCGCCCATCATGCTTGTGACGGTACTGCTGACGGGATTGTGTCTCTATCTGCAGGTGGAACTGGGACCCCCTCTTCAGGGGAAAGCCAGAAGCCTTTTGAAAAATGCCGTGCTGGATCAGCCGCAGGCGCTCTTTGAGCCCGGACGCCAGATCAATTTGCAGAACACATTGATTTTCATCAACGATAAAGAGCCCTCCGGCAGACTGCGGGGGGTGGATCTTTATGTCCTGTCGGGCGTCAACTCCTATTCCCAGAACATTTCCGCCGCCTACGGTGATATCAAAGCCGACCATGAAAAGAAACTGCTGACCATCACATTGTATGACTGTATGATCGACAACAAGCAGCCGGGGAGCTCCGGCAGCGTGGGGAGATTTTTCAGCAAACGGTTTGAATTTACCTACGACTACGGCATATTGACCAACTCCGCCGGGGTCTGGGTCAAACCCAAATATATGCGTCTGAATGATTTGCTGGGCAGGATCAGAATGACCAAAGAGCTGAACCACGATGCCACAGAACTGGAAGTGGAACTCAACGGACGCATCGCCTTTGCTCTGTCTCCCATCGCTTTTCTGCTGCTGGGATTGCCCCTGGCGATCCGGACCAGCCGCCGGGAAACCTCGGTGGGACTCTTTCTGAGCGTGATCCTGGCGGGGGGATTTTTCTTTGCCATCATCATGTGTGAGTCATTGTCACACCAATCATGGCTTTATCCCCAGTATCTGCTCTGGCTGCCCAATATCGTATTCCAAATTCTGGGAGCTGTACTGACGTGGAAGATCTCACGCAGATAAACATATAGTCACACAATTTTAAGAAACATAAACAAAAAGGAAAAAAACATGAAAAAACTCATCGCTCTGCTGGTTCTTGCTTCTGCCGGATGCTTCGGCGCTGAAGTCAATCTGCTCCCCGCTCCCTTCCAGAAATGGTACAATCCCCCTCATGCGCAAATCACCTTTGCCAACGGGATCTACACCATCACAGCCAACACCGCTCCCAAGTACAACGGCTATCAGAAGGCACAGGTGAACCTTCCTCTCAAAGGCAGTGCCATACAGAACAAAAAACTGACTCTGAGTTTCAAATACCGCACAGCCAAGCTCAACGGCGCTTTGCAGGTGGCAGTCCGTGAAGCCTTCGGCAAAAATTACAGCACCTATCACGGTGCTCAGCTGAAACGGTGGGATGCTTCCCCTGAGTGGAAGGAGTACAAACACACCTTCACCACCCATAAAGACGCCTCTCTTTTGAGCTTTTACATCGTCGGATACTATATGAAAGCCGGGGAAAAGGTGGAACTCAAGGATCTCAAAGTCACACAAGAGTGATCCCAAATGGCAAAGATCTATCCAAACATACTGGGCACCATCGGGAATACGCCTCTGGTGCGGATCAACAAGCTCAACAGTTCCAAAGCTGAAGTCGTCGCCAAAGTCGAGAGCTTCAACCCCGGCTCCAGCGCCAAGGACCGTCCCGGTCTTGCCATGATCGAAGCTGCCGAAAAGGCGGGGCTCCTGAAACCGGGAGCGTTGATCATCGAACCCACCTCAGGCAACACCGGCATCGGTCTGGCAGTGGCGGCGGCGGTGAAAGGCTACCGTCTCTGCCTTACCATGCCCGACACCATGAGCATCGAGCGGCGGAAACTCCTTGCTGCCTACGGCGCTGAGGTGGTTCTCACCCCCGGCGCAGAAGGCATGGCAGGAGCCATCGCCAAGGCTGAAGAGTTGAAGAATGCCACTCCCGGCTCCTTCATCCCCCAGCAGTTCAGCAACCCCGCCAACGCCGACGCCCACGAACGCTCCACGGGACCTGAGATCTTTGCCGACACCGACGGAGAGGTCGCCGCACTGGTGGCTGGAGTGGGCACAGGGGGCACTCTGACAGGGACGGGGCGTTATCTGGCACGCCGCATTCCGGGGATAAAGATCGTTGCTGTGGAACCTGCCGACAGTCCCATTCTTTCAGGGGGGCAGGCAGGACCCCACAAACTTCAGGGCATCGGCGCCAACTTTGTGCCGGAGGTGCTGGATCTGAAACTCATAGACCGTGTGATCTGCGTCACTTCAGAGGATGCCGCCCGCACCGCCCGTGAAGCTGCCGTCAAAGAGGGGCTTCTCATCGGCATTTCGGGGGGCGCCGCTCTCTACGCCGCTCTGGAGCTTGCCAAAGAGCCCGCCTTTGAAAACAAAAGGATCGTGGTCATACTTCCTGATTCAGGAGAACGCTATCTCTCAAGCTGGCTCTTTGAATAATTTCTTCTCAATAAAGCAGAAGGAGGCGCTTCACAGGTGCCTCCTTCTTTTTTGGCAGGGAATCACGGGAGCAGCATTACGGGCTGGGTGTAGAGCCTTTCCCAGGTATCAGGTTCCCATGCCATCAGGCGCAGATAGATGTGCTTTGATCTTTCATTTTCCGGAACAGTGAATGAAAACTCTTTTCCGGCAGAATCTATGATGACGCCGCACCGTGAACACAGCTGAAAGACCCCTTCCCGGTTGCATCGGGCGGTCAGGGTCCTGCCGTCGAAGTTGATATAGTCAAAAGCATATCCGGTTCCCAATACAGCACCGTAAAAGTTCCCTTTGCGGCAGGCTTGCAGACAGCTTTCCATGGTACGTCCTTCGGCAAGAAGGATATTTCTGCCCTTCCATACCCTGCCCTTCATCAGATGATCCTGAACGAAAAATCCGAAACACTGCCGGTTGGTGCTGAGTATATAGTCCCACTCTGTTTCAGCGGAATCGTTGTAGGTGCAGCTGGAGTTGTGATTGTAGACTTCGATCCCCAGCACCCTGCTGTCAAAATCAAGGAATCCGCAGAGTTCTTCCAGAGAAAAGTGGGATTCATGAGGATGGGCAATGACCAGTCCGCCTCCGTCGGGAACGATCAGAGTGTCGAGAAGCGCTTTGAAGCCCTCTTTCCAGGGCAGGGGGAATCCCAGCTGAAATCCATGTTCGCACAAACCGTATTTCCGGGCGCGGTCAAAGTGGCTGGTGTGGAGCGTGCACCCCGGGGAACAGACATGAAGATAAGGTGTGATCCCGGCGAACCAGGCGTGTTCGGCGTTGGGAGCTTCGATGAGACCGGCGGGGATATCGGTAAAGATTTTTTCTCCTTCATCTTCCGGAAAAGGGAGATATTTTTCTCTGTCAGAGGCCTCCCATAAGGATCGTTCTTTCCGGAAATCGATCTCTTCCTTAAAGAGCTTTCCCTGGCGCAAAAAACTTTTCTGGCGCAGTTTGAAGGTATTTTTCCGCACAGATGCCAGAGGGAACCAGGGGGCAGAGGGATAATAGTTGGAAACGGCGGCAAATTCGAGTCCCTGAGAGGTATAAGCGGTCAGTTCTGCCTGGTTTTCGCAGTGCATATGAGTGGTGCCGGCGATGCGGTGGACCTTTTCCCAGCGGATCCCCGAATAGGGAGTTCTGTTTCTGCCTGAATCTGTCATATTTTGCTGTGATCCTTATTATAAAATAATTTTCAAACTTATTTCTAAAACTGCTTCTCAGGGATAATATAGTTCTGACCGGAAGAATTTTCAAACATACATTTCCATTTCGGCGGTATTGGAGACATTACATCAACTTTTTTGATATTTTTTTTAAAAATCATTGATTTTTTGCAGAATGGGGGTATATTATCTTGCCTTTTCTTATCTTCCATCAGTTACTTAATATACAGGAGAGATGATGAAAAAACAATTTACCGTGATCGGATTGCCTGCTGCTGCACAACAGAACTGTTTTTCAGAAGGTAAAACCTGTACATCCTCACATCCGCAAAGGGACACTTCACGCATTTTTGGCAAAAGTCAAGGTGCTCTTCACATCTTCACTTCCTCAGCGTTCACGCTGATTGAACTATTGGTTGTTATCGCGATAATTGCCATTCTTGCCGCTATGCTTCTGCCCGCCCTGCAGCAGGCGCGGGGCAGGGCGCGCACCATCGCTTGTGCCAACAACTTCGGGCAGCTGGGAAAATCGGTCGCCTTTTACATCAACGACTCCGACGGTTTCTTCCCGTGGACACACAAAACTGCTCTGACTTACTGGACACGGCAGTCATACACCCCGCTGGATAAATATCTGCCGTGGAAAGTCATTGACAAATACAACTATTACTACCTGGGGGGAGTTTCCAAACTCAATGGCACATTGTACCGGGGACCTTTTGCCTGTCCTGAAGTGAGTGAACAGCATTTGACTTTGTTCGGAACCGATATCAATTCAAATTCCATTTACGGCCGGGGGGAAGCCGGACAGACTTCCAGCTCTTATGATGCCCTTCATTATACCCTTTCTTTCAATGATGCTTTTGTAAAGGTGAAAAAAGATCCTGTCACAAGCTGGGGTGTAAATCAGATCAAACTTGCCCGGATCAAACGCCCGGCGGCGCTGGTTTATATGTGTGACGGCTCTGGAAGCGGTCTTACCGACTACCGTTGCCGCAACTATGAAGCGGAGTACTCCAATAAAGAGGTTCCGGGGCGGCATGTGGGGGGAGCCAACTTTCTTTATGCCGATTTCCATGTGCAGTTTTTCCGCTGGCAGGATTTTCCTTCCAAGCTCAAAGTTCAATGGAACGGCGTGACCTGGAATCCTTTCCCCGCGGCTAATGTTGCATATTGATATTCGTTTAATTAATGAATAAGGTTGTAAGGATGATGAAAAAAAATTATTTCAGGTTCCTGACGGCTGCTTTTCTGCTGATTTCCGGAGTGAGCGCCGCTGATATTGATTTCAAACTCTACGGAGCAGGCCCCATGGTCAAACCCGGAGCCAGCTATTATGTTTCCTCTGCCGGAAGTGATTCCAACGACGGGAAATCTCTTAAGAAAGCATGGCGCACCCTTAAAAGAGGCGTCCGGGATCTGAAAGCCGGAGACACTCTTTTTGTGGCAGAGGGCATTTATAATGAGGGCGGCATCTCTCTTAATTACGGCGTGGGTGCCAACTTCAAAAAACAGTGGGGAAAACCCGGTTCTCCTATCCGCGTTATGGGTATGCCCGGGGCAAAAGTTGTGGTGCAGGGCGGAAAATTCCTGCCTCGCAAAGGTGAAAGCAGGATCGGTTTCTGGCAAAAAGTCAAAGAGCCGGTCTATGAACACATCTGGGAGACCCCCTCTCAGATTCTGCTGCAAAAGGTGGATTCCCCTGAGATCGTGAAAGAGATCCCCGGAACTTATTTTTACGACGCAAAGAAAAAAGAGCTGACGGTTCACTTTGTGGAAGATAACCCTCAAGGCGTCCTTGTCGCCGATGAGCGGGTGGGGATCCGTCTGAGAGGGAGCTATCTGCACCTTGAAAATATTGTCTTCAAAAACTTTCCCACGGCAGTTTCCGTCCGGGTCAATGCCCCGGTGAAAGAAAATGAAGTCCACCATGTGACCGTCAAGAGCTGCGGATTTTTCAACAATGCTCTTGCCGGTCTTTATGTGGAAGGCGGCACATTCGGATACTTCACCGGGAATTTCGGCAGAAACAACGGCAAGCGGGGGACCATTCTGACTGCCCCCGGCGCTTATGACAATCTTTATACTGCCAACTGGTGCGGTCCCTGTCCTGAAACGCTCCGGCATCTGCCTGCCTACCGTTACAACTACGGATTCAACTTTTACGGATTCAATCCCGGCAGAAGAAATCATGTCGTGGGCAATATTTTTGACGACTTTCTGGCATTCCGCTGGAAGAGCGCCTGTCCTGAAAGCATTTTCCGTGACAACATGGTGCTGGGCAAGTTCCGTGTGGAAAGCGGACCTGTTCCTGCGCTGGTGGAAAACAACCTTATTACCGGCGTCATTGAATGGACCGGCGTCAGCTTGAAAGCTGATGATGCAAGTTTCAAAGGAACTCCCATGAAGTTCCGCAACAATGTCCGCAAAAAAGAGGCTTTCAAAAACGACAATCCCCTGCTCAAAGAGGCGCAGCGTCTGGCTCTGCCCGGCTTCAAATATAAGATGCCCAAAGTCAGATTCGTTGATCTGAAAGCGGACTTTATTTATGCTGACAGTGCTGCCGTTTTTTGCAAAACTCCTGAAAATGACGGAACCATCTCTGTCAATTACCGGAAAAAAGGGGCGCGCAAATGGTCTGTTGCCAAAGGCGTGTTCCAGGGCGTTGAACATGTGGCGGGAGTTGTCAATCTTGCTCCTGATACGGAATATCAATATACCGTCGTTTTCAGAGGCCGGCGGGGAGAATGTGCCGTTTCAAAAATGGGCGTTTTCAGAACCGCAAAGAGTATGCGGGCACCTCAGATCCTTGAGGTGGGCAAAGGAAAACTTTCTCTTCTTGAAGCCTCCTGCGCCGCGATCCCCGGTGATACAGTGAAACTGCTCCCCGGGCGTCATACAGGGTGCTTTACCCCTCTGAGGAGCGGACTCCCCGGAAAACCCATTACCCTTCTGGGAGACGGCGCTGTCATTGACGGTCTCAATTTTTACGCTCCCCTTGTGAACTTTGACGGCAAAAAATATATGGTTGTGGACAATGTCCATTTTGCCAACACGGAATACAACTCCCGCAAGGCGGTCATTTCCGCGGTCAACTCCAGCTTCATCAAGGTGAAAAACAGTGTCAGTATCCACCAACTTTACGCCGGACCCTTTTTCAAGGGGGGCGGACATGATTTTGAACTGGAAAACAATGTGAGCTGCGGCGGAGATTATGCTTTGAGTTTCCACAACGCATACAATGTGCGGATCCACCGCAACAGTATCATCAACTCCGGACTTTTCAGCATCACCTACTGGGGCGGCACCGGGAATTACTCCATGACAGACAACATCTATTACCGCCCCGGCGTGCCCAAGAAAACAAATCCCGCCATGTTTTTTATCGGCGTCACCGGCAAGATCCACTCTGACGGAAATGTTTTCTGGTCGCCTTACAAACACCAGCACATCGGTGGTTCTTTTGTCACCACGAGCCGGAAACTTATCAAGAAATCCACCACCCTCAAGGAGTGGCAGCAAATTACCGGCTTTGACAAAAACTCTCTTCATGTTGACCCGCAGTTTGTTGATATCGTCAAAGGGGATTTCAGGCTCAAGCCCGGCTCCCCCGCCACAGGCAAAGGCGCTTTTATAAAGTAAAGGAAGAAGGAGAAAAATAAATATGCACTGTAAAAAATTTACACTGATTGAACTTTTGGTGAGTAAAACTTGTCAAACAGGTGTTTTGCCGTTGTATTACCTGAAAAAAGAGAACAAAAAAATGCCTTATTATGCTTGCGAAGCAAGCGCTTCATGCCCCAACGGGGCGCTTCATATTTTCCGCAGGAAAATGCTT
>JAZODE010000110.1:0-4601 GCA_045596885.1 Victivallaceae bacterium | reverse complement strand
GAGATCGACCAGTGGGGAGCTATCATCCTCCTTGACGGTGCTGTTGCCAACTCCACCACCATCAACCCCGGCGGCGGACTCCACATCTACAACGGTGCCACCGCTTTCACCACTGAAATCACCAGCGGCGCCAATCTGGGTATCGGCTACGGCGGATGCGTCTACAGCACCGAACTTGACAACACCGGCACCATGACCTTCTACGAAGGCGCCATCATGACCGGCTGGAACAACTTTGAAGGAACCGTCATCACCTCAGGCGGCGTCAATGGTCTGGGCGCTTATGTCAACTTTGAGCTCGACGACCGCACCGCCGATCAGGGAGCGATCCTTGACGATATCGGAAACTTCTATTCCGTGACCCGTTACTCCATGGAAGTCGGCTTGGATCAAGCCCTCGGCACCTATGATCTGGCAGGTGACGCCTCTGATTTCGGCGAAAGAGTCACCCTCTACATCGGCGACGGCAACGACTGCGGTTCTCTCGCTGTGGGGGAGTACCTTGACTACAACGACAAGCGTTACACCCTCGAAAACAACAACGGCACTCTCGCCTTGAAGATCTCCTGATCTTAACACACACAAAGGGGGCTGCGGCAGTTTTTGCCGCAGCCCCCTTTTTAGCGTTTGATCACGCCGCACCCGGCGCACCAACTGAAGTCCGTAAAAGTCCGTTTCAGTCCGTAAATGTCCGTAAAAAGCGCCGCACCAGACACCCATGCACACTCAGAGAGCTTTCCAGTACTGGGGGGGTATCGGTCATACCTTTACTTTTCAGTGGCTCTACTTGATTTCCTCAAGAGAGATGTTATCGACCCATGCTGTGCCGCTGCAGAGCAGCAGCCAGGTTCGCAAGGTGATTTTTTTTGCCTTTTCCACTTGCAGTGAGGTGACAAATTCAAAACTTACCCCCTGCCAGTCGCAGCTGCCGGTCAGCATGTTGCGCTGAGGGTAGAAGTGGTTGCCGTCATCAGCAAGCTGGAATCCGAATCCGCCTTTTTTAGACAGAGCTGTGACATTTTCCAATTTGACCATGGCTGAAAGACGGTAACGGGTGGCAGGCTTCAATTTGGGCAGTGTCATGTTGATGAAGTTGCCGCTCTTATTGCCGGAAACGATCTTTATAGCACGGGGGGCAC
Organism: Victivallaceae bacterium; assembly: GCA_045596885.1. Taxonomy (GTDB): domain Bacteria; phylum Verrucomicrobiota; class Lentisphaeria; order Victivallales; family Victivallaceae; genus UBA1784. Next base: position 3,462 of record JAZODE010000110.1, on the reverse strand, counting down.
TGTAAAAGACCTTGTCATCAAGGGCGACCCAGCTTGTTCCCGGCGTGTTGTATCTTGCCCAGAGAGTATGCTTGTTGTATTTCCATACAATTTTTTTGCCGTTTTTCACCTCTTTGACCGAAGTGAAATTGCCGTCGGGGACAAGTTCCTTTTGAGGGGAGATCATCCTGCCGTAGTTTTCAAGATCGTGAAATCCTTTACCGTAGGGACTCCAAACATAGCCGTTGTGCGTATTGGGAACATCTTTCAGCACCCGGCTCCGGGTGAAGTTGACCGGGACCCCGGCAGGATTGAAGGCAGGGAGACTTTTCAAAGGAATACGCAACTCTATACGGAACCCTTTTGCCGTTTTGGTACTCTTTGCAGCAGCTCCGGAGTTCCACTTGTAATCGCTCAGGGGCTTGGAAGCTCCCAGGCGTTTCCATTTGATGTCGGTGAAAGAGCCTTTTGAATTGATGATCCACTGATAATAGTTTTTGCCGTCGGCAGTAGGATTGATGAAAAATTCAACCTCATTTTCCTGCCAGATCCTTCTGTAATCATGGGGGCGGTCAAAGGCGATCACCTTTTCCATAAAGGGCTCTTCGCAATCAAAGGTCACTTCAAGAAAACCTTTGTTCTGTTTGGCTGTGACGATGGTTGCAACCTTTTGGCTTTGGGGCTCGACTTTGCCGTAGGGACGCAGATAGATGGGAGTTCCTTCAGCAAATTTCAGCAGATTGACCGCTTTGTTCCGTGAAAGATAACGCTTGGATTCAGCTTCCATGGGACCCATGAATTCCCTGCGGAAAAGTTCAATGCGTTTGGCTTCAAGAGAGTTTTTCCCAACTTTCCCTCTGGCACGGTCAAAGGCTTTGTGGAAGGCTTTCTGTCTGGCAGGAGAAAAGAGCACATTCCAGAGTTCGTTTTCCCCCGGAATGGAGTTCACAGGTCCCACAGGGGTATCGACCACTCTGCCGATGACCTTTCGGATCCAGAGGTATTCAAACTCTTCAAGAATTTTTTTCATCTCAGGAGCAGCAGCACCGAACATCAGCTCATAGAACTCCTCCATGATCTTTTTGTAATCCACAGAGTTGTCCCAGGCGATGCGGCTGAATACATAGTAGTTGAGAGCATAATAAAAAAATCTGTCGCAGTTTGAGGCAAGGTAGGCTCCGAAAACATCCGGGGCGATGGTCTTGTAATAACGCCCCACAGCCAGAGGGGAGGGGGCTGGGATCCCCGGCAGTGCGTTGCCGTGGGTTTTGTAGGTGTAGTTCCATGTCCACACCTTTCTGCCCGTCTGCTGATGCCATGCCTTGATGCCGTAATGACGGTCTTTTGCGGTGCTTGCTCCCCGGGCAGAGGGCGTCCCCCCATCGTTCCAGGGACCGGTGTCCGCCACCATGACAATGATATTGTCAGGGAAGGGCACTTTGGGAACGGCACGATAGGGAAAGTAAGCCATCATAGTGAGGAGACCTGAGATCTTCTCTTTTTTCAGACGGTTTGCCCAGTTGATGACCTGTTCCCAGACCACATCGTTGGCGTAGTCGGACATCTTGTAATTGAATCGCGCCTTGCATTTGGGGCAGCGGCAGCCGAAGAATCCGTCCTGAGGCATCACATCCACAAAGGGCTTGCGGAATGAAATAAAGTTCCACGCTGGCTTATTCCTGAAGTACATCCCCCGCTCCTGAGGAGGGCGTCCGGTGAGATAGGCTTTTATGTCCTGATAGATCACTTCTGTCACAGGACTGCTCCAGCAGATGTGTCCGGCAAACATGCCTGCTTTTGAAGTGCGCCTTGCGCCGGTGTCGGTCATGGCGAAATATTCAGGGTTGCTCTTTGCAAAACGGTCAAGAAGGTTGAATCGTGTCTGACCGTGATTGCTGGGGAGATAAAAGGTTTCCATACGCATGCGGTAGTAGTTCAAAGTCTTCATGGGGTGGACTTTTTTATCTTTGTCTTTGCCTTCAAAGTAAGTGCCGTCCCAGTACAATGAATATTTCCTGTAGAGAAAATCCGGGCGTTCAAAGATGCTGCAGACAGGAATAACAAGGGCAGGGCGCTTGATGACGACAGTTCCCAGTTCTCCGGGGAAATAGAATCTCACCTTTGCGAAACGCTCCAGAAAATCGTATACGGCAAAAAGTGTGGCGCGTTCATAGTGCTGCGCCCAGACGCCCCCTGTGAGGGCGCGGACGGGATCGGTCTTTGCATCATCCCGACCTGCGATGATGATATCTTTGCCGACTGTTTTGATGACGAATCCGTCACGGACCATTTTTTTGACATCAACGCCGTGTCTGGCGGCAAATGCAGTAGAACCCACATAGATATTGTGTTCTTTGCCGGGAACAGTCGCAACCGGGATCTTTGCACCGAGGATCTGCGAAAGAAACTCCTGCAGCTGAGACGCCGCAAAACGGGTGACTTTAGAAGCCTTTGCATCAACAACGATGACCGTATTGCTCCCCGTCAGACGTGCTGCCTGCGTTCCGGCAGAGATCTTCACCTGCCGGGGCGGGCGTTTCACCCCCGGCAGGGGCGGCAGGTTTCCTGCGGCAAGAAGGGCTGAAAAGCATAATGCCATGCAGATAAATATTTTTTTTGTCATGTGAACTCCTTTTATCGTGTGTAAAATGTTTTTTACCATGTATCGATCCAATCTTTTCCGGAGGGATACCAGAAGGATTGATCCTGATCAACAGGGACTTTTTTGCGGTTGATGAAACTGACATTGCCCCCGAGATAGAGGACACTTGCCGTTTGTCCGGGATGGACAAAAGCTATCTTTTCAACTTTGTTGTAAGCGATTTGCGCTGTATTATAACTTTCTGTGATCGCCATGTGACGGGAAGGACTTTTGATGTGGTTCAACTTCAGTTTTCCAGCGTGTTTGTAGTTCATTCCGAGAAAATACACACTGCTTTCGTCACCGTCAAGTCCCAAGAGGGCTTTGTTGAGGGTCATGGCAGGACAGGCGTATTTACAGATGTTATGATCTTTATAGCCGGGGACGAATGGATAACGCCAGCCCCCCAGGACGCCGTTGCGATCCAACCCCAAATAGGATGCCATGAACCCCATCAACTGACCTGACCCCACATAGCGGGGGCGGGTCCCCGCCCACCAACCGGTGCTTGTGTTTGCTCCGCCGCCGTTCCAGTAAGGCATGACAAAATCCTTGCTGTCGGCACAATATTGGTGATAAGCCTTGCTCATGTTGCTGAAATTATTGAGACAGGCTGCCGATTTTCCCCGGTTGCGTGCCTGCTGCAAAGCGGGCAGAAGCATGGCGGCAAGTATAGCGATGATGGCAATGACAACCAATAACTCGATCAGCGTGAACGCTGATCGAATGAAGCACGGCTCCGCCGTATGAAGCATTTTCCTGCGGAAAATATGAAGCGCCCCGTTGGGGCATGAAGCGCTTTCTTCGCAAGCATAATAAGGCATTTTTTTGTTCTCTTTTTT
>JAZODE010000109.1:0-6890 GCA_045596885.1 Victivallaceae bacterium | reverse complement strand
GTGAGTAAAACCTGTCAAACAGGTGTTTCTCTGTCGTATTACCTGAAAAAAGAAAACAAAAAAATACCTTATTATGCTTGCGAAGCAAGCGCTTCATGCCCCAACGGGGCGCTTCATATTTTCCGCAGGAAAATGCTTCATACGGCGGAGCCGTGCTTCATTCGATCAGCGTTCACGCTGATCGAGCTGTTGGTCGTTATTGCCATTATTGCCATTCTTGCCGCCATGCTGCTGCCTGCTCTGCAGCAGGCACGGGAACGGGGGCGTCAGGCGACCTGCACCAGCAATATGAACCAGATCGGGAAAGCCCAAAACATGTATCAGGGGGACAATCAGGGCTATGTTGTTCCCTACCGCAACGGCGGCGGTTCAGGCAACCGTTATTTTTACAGCCGCAATCCGAACAACGAACTCATCGCAGGATATTTGAGCTGTATCACCTACGAAACAAATCCTCCCCTCATCGGTGCAGTAAGGATCAAAAAAGGGCAGAAACTTATTGGTCCCCTGGTCTGCCCCACCGCCCCTGTCAACGGTGTGACAGCAGACGGCAGCACTCATTTTTACAACACCAGTGCCTACATGTCAAATGTCAAGATTGGCATGGTCAAGCGTCCCGCATTGGCAAGCGCTCTGACTGAAGTGGGGATAGTCAGAAATAATGTTATTTACGGCTACTTCTGCAAAGGGCTCACGGAAGGGCACGACACCCAGTCCATTATCGATCCCAGACACAGCAGATCTCTGAACGTTCTCTTTCTGGACGGACATGTTCAGCTGGTTCCCTACGCAAAGTTCCCCGATCAGGATGAAACAAAAGGGGTTTACAACACTGTCTTCTTCCAGCCCACCACAACCAAGATCCCCCCGGGCTGGTAAAATAAAAGTCTTATGAGGCAATTTCAAAACGCCTCAAAATTGTCAAAGCGCCCTCTTCTTCGATCTGATGAAGGGGGCGTTTTTCCGCCTTCGCATAAAGCTACGGCGGGACAAGCGCCTGTTACCTTTCCCCCTCCGCATAAAGCTACGGCGGGACAAGCCAGGCAGCAAGTGCAAACTCCCCTTTTGACATCTTTGCCATTTTTTGAATGACTTTTGAAATTACCTCTCAAAAAGAAAATATTTCAGATCTGCTATTGACAATGTCAGTTTTCGGATATATATTATTAAAAAGATGTTGCAACAATCAATTTCCATCAATCATTGGAGCAGACTATGAAAAATAAACTATTCCTTCTGTTGTTCCTGTTCCCTTTGTTCCTTGCCGGGACAGAGATTTCCTTTACTGTGGACAATCCCGGAAAGATCAAAGGGAAACGTATCATCCGGGTCGCCGTTCCTTTTCCCAAAGGGAAATTCACCGGGACCGGTGATTTCGGTGTTTTCAGCGGGAGCACACAGTACCCTTCAGAGATGACCGTTCTGAACCGCTGGCCCCAGGATCGCTCTCTGCGCTGGGCGGCAGCTGTTTTTGAAGCAGAGCTTGCCGGAACGCTGCGCCAGAAGTTCACCCTTAAAACGGGTATTGTCCCTCTGCGTGCCCGCCCGGGGAAGTTTTTCAAAGGCGTTCCTTACAAGCCCTACTTTGTGACAGCAGACGGAGTCCGCTATGAGGCGGGAGAACCGGAGTGCTCCACCGTGGTGGAGTCAAACGCCCTGCGGCGCATGATAAAAACAGAAGGGTGGTTCCGCAGCAAGGAAAACAAAAAATTCTGCCGCTGGATCATCCGGCAGGAATTTCTTGTCAATCAGAGCGAAAGCAAACTCTATTACACTTTCGTCATTACAGGGGATGAAAAACAGTCCAAATTTCAGGATATCGGCATTGAATTTCCCGGAAAATTCACTAAAGGCGCTTTCGGCGGCTTTAAAGGCGATGCCATGAATAAATATCTGCTCCAGTATGACTACGACAAATACCTTGTCAGCTCACGGCAAAACCCGAAACCATGGCAGAAAAAAGGGGACGGCAAACACGCCCCCGGCTGGGCGGCAGCAGATGATCTGCGTATTTCCGTTGAAGATTTTTCTGAAACCTTCCCCAATGAACTTGAGATCCGCCCCGATGCTCTGGTCTACCACTTCTGGCCTGCCCACGGGGTCAAAGATCCCACCTTCAAAGTCACTGATGCCAACCGCCAGTATCTCCGGTACTGCCACGAGGGGAAGATCCTCGACTTCGCCCCGCCCCGGGCATACTGGGATGTGGGGGATAAATATATCCACCGCTACTTCAAAGAAGGAGCTATCGAATCCCCCATGGGAGTTGCCAAAACGGCAGTTCTGAAAATCGATCCCAAAGGGGGGAACCGCTCTGTGGAAACCGATCTCACAGCGCTGGTGGATCCGGTCTGGCTCTGTGCTTCAGGCATATTGAGAAAGGTCCACCACTACGATCCTGTGCAATTCCCCAAAGAGGAAAACTATCTTTACGGCTATTACGCTCTGGAACGCCGCCTTTCAAAAACAGTGACCGGCGGCGACTTCGGCAAATGGAACTACGGCGACTCCCACACCTGGTGGAATCCTGAACTGAAACGGTGGGACGACTTCTACCGCACCTGGAAGGGTTATCACCACTCCTCAGGCTCTTTCCCCTGGCTCCTTGCCCTGCGGAAGGGAGACTTTGAACTTTGCCGCTGGGCGACAGCTGTCTCGCGGCACCTGATGGATGTGGATATGTGCAACTGGTCCACCAAAGAATCTGAAGCCCCCGTCAAAGATCCCAAACTCCAGTGGCGGCGCAAGATCAAAGGAGCCCTCAACGACTACAAAGGACTTTCACACTGGCACGCCGGGACCAGAAATCCCGACTATAACAGCCAGACCGAATTTGCTTTGCTCTACTATTACATCACAGGAGACATCCGGGGGCTGGATGTGGCAAAAATGTGGGGAGAAACGGCACTGAAATGCACCACCTGGTCCCTTTACGGACGCGGCGCCACAGGGACCATCTCTGCCTTGACCGACTTGTACCTTGCCACCGGAGACAAGCGTTATCTGGATCTTGCCGAAAAGCAGATCAAAAGCCTTGAAAGAGTCCAGATCAGCAGAAAACAGCCCCTTTCGGCAAAAGTTCATGCAGGGGGATTCCTCAACTGGGCCAGCTATCAGCCGGGGATCCAGAAATATTATGAAGCCACCAACTCTGCCACGGCAGCGGCGATCCTCAAAAAGTGGGCAAAAAATATTGAGAGCGGCTTTACCTTCCGCACCGATCCCATGATGCTTGACGTGCCCATTTACGGCTGGCTCCTTACGGGCAACACCCGTTATCTGCGTTACAGTCAATGGTTCAAAGAGTCCGGCATGGCTCTCGAGTATGCTCCCCGGGGCAGAACATACGATCTCAACTCATTCCATCACTTCTTCCTGGAGCGTCTGCCAGTCTGGATGTGGATGAAGAACAAGTACAAAAAAGAGCTCATGCCCCTTGCCGTGGGGAACGGCTGCAGCCAGTTCCCCTATGTCCTGGCGCGGGGGAGTTATCCCAAAGAAGGAGTCATGACCATTTACCTGAAAAGCAGCGGCAGACCTTTCATGCTGAAATGCGGGCTGACTGCAGGCAAAACCAAAAGCGTTCAGGCAAAACTTCTGGGAGCTGACGGTAAAGTGCTTTGGCAGAAAAGCTTCACCCCCTCAAAAAAGAAAACGGTGGACTTTGCACAAAAGTTCGCCAAACTCCCCGCAGGAGTCCTGACACTCAAATTGGGACCTGCGGTCTGCGCCCTTGCCATGGAGTGCCCTCTGCCCCGTGTCGCAGTTCCGCAGGTACACTACAACAACAAATTTTCAGCTTCGACCTGGGCTTTCAGAGTCAGGGAGCCGGGAACTCTTGTCATTGAAGCAGAAAGAGTCATGAATGTTTCCGCCAATCTTCAACTGGAGTCCCCTCAGGGAAAATCGGCAGGGGTCTTCCGATTCCTCATCCCCAACCGCCCCGGGAAAAGTGACCCCAAAAAGATGAAGGCATCCTTCAAAGTCACCCCCGGTATATGGGAGTTGAGGGGACATTTCGGAACATCCAAATTCACCCTGACCGTCAACGGCAAAAAGATCCCATACGTTTCACCGGGAAAAGCCTGGTGGTTCGATAAAGAGTGAAGGGGAGATAAAACAATGATAAACTCCAACGATATCCAGCGTTACATCCTCTCTCTGGTGGAGCAAGAGGACAAACCCGGTGTGAAACTGCCGGGGGCGCGGCAGATCGCAGACACCCTGGGCTGCAGTCTGCTCTATGTGCAGGGGGTGCTGAGGACTTTGACACAGTGCGGCGTGCTGGAGTCCCTGCCCCGCTCCGGGACATATATCCGGCAGGACTGGGAGAAGCGGATCCTGATGAACAATCTTGTGGTCTACTGCCGGGATCTCCCCCATTTCCCGGCACTGAAAGCTCTCTTTGAAAAAGAGTTCCCTGAGTTTTACTGTTCAGAGTATTTTCAAAACGGCAACATCGAGTTGAAAGTCACCCACCGCGTACTGGCAAACCGGGATGAATATGCCGATCTGAAAGGGGCTTTTGACCAGTGCTTCCCGGATAAAAGCATTTTTTATCAGGAGGTGCTGCAGAATTTTTATCACAACGGCAAATTGATCGGTATTCCGGTGATCTTTTCTCCCGCAGTCATCTGCTGCAATAAAGAACTTTTTGCTGCTGCCGGTGTAGAGCTCCCTTCCCCCGACTGGACCTTTGATGAATTTTACGACACCGTCTGCCGTTTGCGCAAAGCATTGCCGGAAGAGTGCGGAGCGATCAATCTGAAAGCCATTCACAACTGGTGGTTTTACTGTATCACCGCTTCAGGAGGAGAGATCCTGAACCGCGGCGCCCAAGACCCCGTCGCCTTTGATGAGCCCCCGGCGGTGCGGGGATTGTGCGCGTTGCGGAAACTCAAGGAAGCACTTATTTCTGATGAAGGAAAGTTTCTCAATGACAAAGAGTGTTTTGCCCGAAAGAAACTTGCCATGTTTATGGGATACCGCCAGAGTATCGTCCACTTCAGGGAGTTTGAAAGCTGCCTGCTGCCGCCCCCTGCCATGGGTGGTCCCCGGACCAATATGATGGGGGGCGATCTGCTGGTGTTCCGCAAAGAGTGTACGGACACGCTCCTGATGAAAAAGGTGATAAAATTCATGTTTTCCCCCAAAGTACAGCAGCTTTTCGGAAAAACTTACGGTGGGATCCCCCTGCTGAAAAAAGCGGCACAGGAGTGTCTTGATGAAAAAATTGACCGCATATATCTTGACGCCATGCCCTTCATGCGGAGCGACTACTACTATTACGGCGCCGAACCCACCCGTTTTTTACGGCAGGGGATGCTCCGCCTCCTCGCGCTGTCCCCTGAAAAGATCCCTCAGGGGGCAAAGGAACTTGCCGCCGCATTCAGAACCTATCTTGAGATCTATTTTTTCAATAAACAGTAATTACATCAAAAAAGGCAGTAAAAAATGAAACAAAGATATGCTCTTGCAGAGAATGTAAGGAAAATTTCCGTATTCACGCTGATCGAACTGTTGATGGGTGCTGTTTGTAAAGTTAGGGTTTTACCGTTGTATTACCTGAAAAAAGAGAACAAAAAAATGCCTTATTATGCTTGCAAAGCAAGCGCTTCATGCCCCAACGGGGCGCTTCATATTTTCCGCAGGAAAATGCTTCATACGGCGGAGCCGTGCTTCATTCGATCAGCGTTCACGCTGATCGAACTGCTGGTCGTAATAGCCATTATCGCTATTCTTGCTGCCATGCTGCTGCCCGCTCTGCAGCAGGCACGGGAACGGGGCAAAAGTGCCCAATGCGTTTCAAATCTGAAACAGATAGGTCTGGCATTCGCAAGTTACAGAGAGGACAACAAAAGCTACAATCTGGACGCCGGAAGAGAAGCCTACTGGGCACAGCTGCCCCTCTACATTTCAATGAAGATCATCGGATGCTCTTCCGTGCCCCCCCGTCCGAGCCGTGCGGCGGCGGGAGACAGAAGCCCCGGATATTACGGCTGGACCTATTGGGCAACAGGTCATTTCAACGCCAAATATACCTTTCAAAAAGCAACTGTGACCAATGCCAACATCAAAGACTCCGAGATCCGCCTTCCTTCCAGACTGATCCAGGGGATGGAATCCATCTATGCCCCCGCCACCCGTTTCAGTTCCAGCATGTACGGCACTTATTTCAGCGGTATGCTAACCGAAAGTTTCCCCATACTGCCCTTCCACAACGGCAATCACAATGTGGTCCACTACGACGGACACACCTCTTCCCCCAGATATGCTTCGTTGATGGGGACCGAAGGCAGAAGCCCTTCTGTCAGGATCCGCACCAGAGAAGGGGCTGAGAACTTCTGTTACTCCCTGAAATGCCAATGGGCAAACTCCTGCCCCCGGCAGGATCTTTGACAGCTGTACTCAAATGAAAAAATACTCCTTCTCATATTGCTGTCGGCAGCTCTCTGCACCCGGGGGTCAGCTCCCGGCGGAATAGTGCTCAGAGAAAAAATTTCGGACCCCAGAGCTGGCTTTTCCCCATGCCCGTCCTGATCATCGGGACCTACGGAGAGGAAAAAGTCAAGAGCCCAATACTCTGTCAAGTTGATTTTTTTGCAGGTAAGTGATATATTATGAATTATAAATATTCAAGGAGACTCCTTACCATGAGAAAAAATTTCGGACCCCAGAGCTGGCTTTTCCCCATGCCTGTCCTGATCATCGGGACCTACGGCGAAGGGGATGAGCCCAATGCCATGAACGCCGCCTGGGGCGGGATCCACAATGACAACCAGATCGCCGTCTGTATAGATCCGCCCCATAAAACCGCTGAAAACCTGCAGAAAAGGGGATTTTTCACCGTCAGCTGCGGCACCGCTGAAACGGTTGTCGCCTGTGACTAT
>JAZODE010000108.1:0-26404 GCA_045596885.1 Victivallaceae bacterium | reverse complement strand
TCAAAATTGTCAAAGCGCCCTCTTCTTCGATCTGATAAAGGGAGCGTTTTCGGCTGTTACCTTACAGGTAGCAACCTCAAACTACCCTTTACAGCTCTTTGCGAATGGCATCTTTGTCATTTTTTGAATGACTTTTGAAATCACCTCTTATAAAAGGAATCATATCATGGCTGAAAACACATTTGATCAGGAATTCAAGTTCTTCAACATACTCCCCTACTCTCCCGGCGAAGAAGAAAAACTCGCTCAGGAGACCATCGAATATGTGGAGCGGACCGGCAACCGGAATGTGCTCTACTCTCTCACTTTGAGTCCCGGCGGTTTCCCTGCCATGAAAAAAGTCCACAGTATGCTTGACAGTTACCGGAAACTCAAAGCCCATCTTTCCGGCAGCCGTGCCCGGCTGGGAGTTCTTTTTCAGGCTGTTCTGGGGCACGGTGCCCGGAACTTCCCCCCTACTGATTTGAAAGCCCGTCCCATTGAGCCCTGGGTCCGCATGGTCTCTGTTGACGGAAAACTCACCCGTTACTGCCCCCTGGATCCCAATTTCAAAAAGTACATCTACGACATGACAGTGCTTTTTGCCAAAGAATCGCCCTGTTTCATACTGGGTGACGATGACATCCGGAGCTTTTCCCCAAAAGCTGAATGTTTCTGTGAACTGCACACAGCAGAGTTCAACCGCATGACGGGCAAAAACTTCACCCCCGAAGAGTACCGGCAGGCGGTCATTGACTGCGAGGTGGGCGACGAAGTCTACAACGCCTATGAAATATTGCGGAAAGGGATCCCCAACGGCGTGGCTTCAACCATCCGGGCGGCAGTTGACAGTGTCGATCCTGAGATCCGCTGCGGCTCCTGTATGCCGGGCTGGGAGTTCCTTTTCAACAACGAAACCTCCAAATGCTTTGCCGGAAAACACCCCCCTGTCATGCGTATTGCCAACGCCAATTACAATGAAGGTCCTGCCAAACATTACCCCTATCTGGTGGTAAAAACTCAAGCCTTGCGCATGGCGCATCAGGAGATCCCCATCGTCCTTGATGAAGCTGACACCTGTCCCCACAATCTGTGGAGCCGCGCCGCCATCAGTTTTCATGCAAAACTCTGCTCCAGCATCCTTGCCGGAGTCAACGGCGCAAAGCTGTGGTATGTCAATGCCCATAAAGGTTCAAAACCCGTTTCACGGAACTACACAGACATATTGGCAGAGAACAAAGGGCTCTATCAGACTCTTGCTGCTGAAGTCAAAAAAACCGTTCCAACAGGGGTTATCATTCCTGCCCACAAGAATTATGACGCATGGCACGCCGCCCATTATGATGAAAGGATCTACCAGACCATGCTGGTCCCTGAGACCAATATGGCTCATGTGATGCTGGGGCACATCGGGATCCCCTTCAAAGCCTCCTTTGATTTCGATGAAGACGAAGTATACGCAGCCTCAGGTGCCGAATCCATCGAACATCTTTCTGATGCAGAACTTGAAAAACTCCTTTCAAAGAAACTCCTTCTGGACGGGCCTGCGGCAGCGGCAGTCTGTGCCAGAGGTTACTCCGACGCTCTGGGGATCATGGCTGAGCACAAAGAATTTTCCTACAACCGGGAAAAACGGGTCGATGGCAAAGGCAATTATCAGACGGTGATGAACACCCGGACCCCCTTCTTTACGATCAAGGACAAAAACGCCGAAGTTTTCACAGAACTTTACTATATCTCCTATCCCGGAGCTGACGATGAAGAATACATCGCTCCTGCCACGGTCTTTTACAAGAATTCATTTGGCGGAACGGTCTGTTCCATGGCTTTCCACCACCAGATCGTCTACTCACAGTTCAACGAAAGCCGCAAAGACTTTTTCATTGAGGTCATTGAACGCCTCAAAGGCAAAAAACTGCCTATCTGCTGTTATGATGCCCAGAATGTAACGGTCATAACCCGGGAATATGCCGACGGCAGCTTGCTTGCCGAAGTGTGCAATATCAACTTTGATCCCCTCAAAGAAATTACTCTCCATTGTGCAAAAATCCCCTCAAAGATAGAATGCCTGCAAGGAGACGGCACATGGAAAGAGCTGCCCTTCACTGTTCAAAATGAGGATATCAAAGTGGCATACGACCTCAACTGTTACGAACTTGTCATATTGAGGATCAATTAAGGCTTAAAAAAATGAATTACGATTTTTCAAAACGGGATTTTCATTTTTTCAACATCATCCCCTACTCTCCGGGCAGGGAAAAGGAACTGGCAGCAGATGTGATAGATTATGTTGAAAAGACAAACAACGCGACTCTCCTCTACTGTCTGTCTCTCCACCCGGAGGGCTTCCCCGCCATGAAAAAGGCGCTTCAGATGGTGGAAAGCTACCGCACGCTCAAAAAAGAGCTTGCCGGGACAAAGGTCCAACTGGGCGTCCTGATCCAATCCATACTGGGGCACTGGCCCCGGGTGGACAAAGATGAGGAACAGTGGACCCGCTCCATCAATGTGCACGGTGACAAAGTGCGTTTTTGTCCGCTGGATGAAAATTTCAAAAAATACATCGTTGATGTGGCGGCAATGCTCGCTGCCGAGAGACCCGTTTTTATAATGGGCGATGATGACATCCGGGGATTTTCCCCCAAAGCCGAGTGTTTCTGTCAACTGCATACAGCTGAATTCAACCGCCGCACAGGTAAAAATTTCACACCAGCCGAATATCGTGAAGCCGTCCTGAATGCCGTTCCCGGCGACGCTGTTCACAGGGCTTTTGAGGAACTCCGCAAAGAGATCCCCAAGGGCGTTGCCGCTTTGATCCGTCAGGGTATCGACTCTGTGGATCCCACGATCCCGGCAGGCTCCTGTATGCCCGGTCACGAATACCGGTTCAACGGGGAAGTTGCCAAAGTGCTGGCTGCCCCCGGTCAGCCGCCTGCCATGCGGGTCTGTAACGCCAACTATCAGGAAGGTTCTGCCAAATATTTTCCCAACATCGTTTCAAAGACCATGGCTCTGCGGAACGCCCATCCGGATATTCCGGTCACACTTGATGAATCGGACACTTTCCCCCATACACTTTACAGCCGTTCTTCCAAAAGTATGCACGCCAAACTCTGCTCCAGTATCTTTTCCGGACTGCGGGGATCAAAGTTGTGGCTGGTCAACATGAAAAAGCTGGGACGACCTGTACACAAAAACTATACAAAGATTTTGGGCAAATATTGCAATTTCTATCAGGAACTTGCCTCAGAGGTGCAAAAGAGCAGTTTTTCCGGCATCGTCATTCCGGCAAGTCATAACTTTTCCCGGTGGCACTCAGCAAACTCTGAAACCTTCGACAGTTTTCTGCCGGATCCTCTTTTCAGTGCCACGACATTGGGAGTTTTGGGGATCCCTTTCCACTGTGATTTTCCCCTTGACAAAGAAGCTCTTTACGCCCTTGCCGGAGATAAAGCGGTCAACCGTTTTACAGATGATGAGTTGAAGATCCTTCTTTCCGGAAAACTTTTTGTTGATGGTCCCGCTGCGGCAGAGCTCTGCAAAAGAGGCTTTGGAGAATATCTGGGAGTCAATGCAGAAATGGTGGAGTTCCGTTACAACCGGGAAAAAAATCCTGTCACAAATCAGTTGTACACCATTTCCAAAAATCCGACTGTCCCCCGTTTCACTTTGCTTGATGACAGCGCCGAAGTCATCACCAAACTTTACTACGCCGCCTACAACGGTGCCGAACTTGAAGAGATCGCTCCCGCAACGGTGGTATACCGCAATAAGCTGGGGGGAACTGTGGGGTGTGCTGTATTCAATCAGAATATCCCCTACGCCCAGGGCAATGAGCCCCGTAAAGAGTGGTATGTGGAGCTCTTTGACAGGATCAATGGCGAAAAGATCCCGGCGGTCTGTCAGGATCTTCAGGATATCACCGCCCTGAGCCGTCAGTGTGAAGACGGTTCACTGATGATGCTTGTATGCAATCTCAACTTTGATGAATTGGATGAGTTGAAGATCCGCTGTGCAAAAGAGCCTTCAAAGGTGACACGCCTGACGCCGGAAGGTCTTTGGAAAGAGTGCGGTTTCAGAGTCGAAAACGACAATATTTTCATAGACCGCCAGTTGGGATGTTATGATCTTGAAATTTTCAAACTGAGCTGAACAAAATATTTCTCTGAAAGATTCAAACAAGGAACTCAAAACTATGAAATCTCCAGCCTCACGCCTCCATTTCACCTTGATCGAACTTCTGGTTGTGATCGCTATTATTGCCATCCTTGCTGCCATGCTTTTACCCGCACTGCAGCAGGCAAGAGAGCGTGCCAAAGCAACAACCTGTCTGAATAATTTCATGACCATAGGCAAGGCTTTCAGTGCCTATCAGGATGATAACCGGGAACAGTTTCCGCCCCTGACCATGGGGGAGAGAAAATGGTGGTACAGGGCAGCAGATGTCCGTATCATCGCACCTTACATCGGCGACCAGCCCGCAACCACGGCGCAGGGACTTTGTGTCGGCTCGGGGAACTCAAAAGTCACCTGTCCTTCCGGGGACCGCAAAAAGGAAACCACTGTTGCCGTCAACGGCAGACTTTTCAACACGGGAGCCATCGACCACTTCCGCTCACGCACCAACTGGCGTACTCCCAGCGGAACCGTCATGGCTCTGGATGGAGTCAAATCCGCACTGCCCAGCTCCGCTGTTGAATACCGCCACATGACCAACTGTACTGTGGTCTTTCAGGATCTCCATGCAGCACTGCTGAAATTTGTTCCTCATTACAACACTGCTCAGGCTCAAGGGTATAATGCCAACGCCTGGAAATGTACCTTCTGGAATCCCGGCCCATGGTCGGGAACGACACCTGTGGAGATCCCCTTCAAATGAAAAAATATTTTCTTTCCGCAGCCCTTGCCGTGTTGGGAGCTGCATTGCCCCTTTGGGGAGAAAATTTCTTTCCAAACGGCAAATTTGAAGGGGATTGGCGCCCCGCCTGGAACCGTATGGCATGTGAAAGCTATGCCCTTGAAACACCGGGCTGGAATCTTGTGAAAGGGAGATCCGGACAATATCTTCAAAGCGATGGTTCCGGAAAAGCTCTGGAACTGCAATTTGAAGCTCCCGTGCGAAATCTGAAAATCACCCTCTCTCTCAAAGGGGAAAAAAACGGTCAACCCGTGACAGTGCTGCTGAACAGCTACCGTAATTTATCCCCCCTGGTACTGGGGAAAGCTGTTTTCAAAACTGCTGTCACCCCCAAAAGTTTCACCCTTGTGCCCAAACGGGACAACCGGATGCGTTATTACAACCATGCCCCATGGAAGTTGACCGTCATTCCCCCCAAAGGAGCAAAGATCACTGTTGATGATGTGCAGTGCAGTGCCCCCCTGAAACCGGAATTGCGCAGACTCCCTGTACAAGCCCCCCTCCCCTCGGTTGCACAAGGCGGTACGGCTCTGAAAGAAAGTGTCCCTTTTACAGTAAAACATTACGGCAAAACCACTCAAAAAGTGCCCTTTACAGTGGTTCTGCCCTTCGGTGCTGGAAAATTCAAAAGTACCTCAGAGTGGGTAGGTGTACAAATTCGTTCAGCGGCGGGAAAACTTTTCCCCGCTCAGGGAAGGATCATTTCACGCTGGCCTCAGGACAGATCTGTCCGGGCTCTTGCCGTGGATGCTGTCGCAGATTTGAAATCAGGTGTCAACAAAATGACCGCTGTTCCAGGAGTACTGGGTTCTCCCCTCAAAGGCAGTCGGAAGATCTCCATTTACGCTGTTGATGCGGAAGACCGCGTTTACCGGGGGAGCTTCACCCCGGCAAATGTGGAAATTTCAGGTCCCGTCCGCCATGTGGTTTCCGGCTGGACGACTTTGAAAGCTCAAGGGAAACCTGCCATCCCTGTTCAGTGCCGCATGGGATTTTTCAAAGGGATCCCCGATGTGGAAATGGAAGTTTCCCTTTATTCTCCTTTTGAAAACCGTCCTTTTACACTCTGTGAAGCCTATGTTTCCATTGATTCGGGAAAAAAAGTCAAGCACTATGCAAAACTTACCGCAGGAAAAATTCCGCACAAACAATATTTCCTTCAAGGTGCAAGCACCATTATTATGCCCCAGATGTCTGAACGCCACCCGGCGGCGCTGCAGCTCGGGAACGGTCACGCCATAATCGCTTTGTGGCCCGATAATGTAAAACAGCTTTCATTGAGTTTCAATCTGGCTCTTACACGCCGCTTCATCTGGTCCCCTGACAAAAACGCCGTTGAACGCTTCGGATATGAACGCACCGTCGCCATGGCGGAGCCCGCGCGTTACGGTGCAACCAGATTTTTCCTCCTCCCCCTGGGGGCTGTGGACCGGAAAAACTATCCCTTTGCGGCGAAAAAGATAGATGGATCCTTCCAGTTCCGCTATTCAAAAGCCGGACAGATCAAGGCAAAACAGACAGGTATTTTTGACTACGGCGACCTCCCCGGTGACGGAGGATGGAGCAATCAGGAGTCATTCAAAGACTACGCCGAACTCCTCCGTGCCGTGGTCTGCGGCGACCATGATCTGCTCAATTTCGCCTTTGACCGTGCCATACACTACCGGGACATCGACACCTTCAAGGGCAACAGCCTTTACCATGCCGGCAATCATGTGGGGGGCGGATTTTCCTACAGCCACTCCTGGCCCCAGGGAATCATCTGCCACTACCTGATGACCGGAGATCCCCGCAGCAAAACTGTGGTCGAAGAAGCGGCGGCAGCTTATATGGCAACTCCTGTCAACAACAAAGATATCCGAGGCGCCCGTTCCCTTTCCCGTTACCTTCTTGGTCTGGTCGATTTTTACGGTGCACTGGGAAACGAAGCTCTGAAGAAACGCTTCTACGAACAAGTGAAATTCGCAGAAAAACTCAATCTCACCCCAAATCGCACCGATGATACCATCTTCCCCTGGAACGGCGCCCGCCTCGATCCCTATCAGGTGTGGTACGGCTGCTGTGCTTTTATGGAAATGTATTTCCTTACCGGTGACAAACTCCTTCTTGAGTGGTTCCGCAGAGAGATGAATGCCTCGTTGAGCATGGACTTCTACGCTCTCGATATAAAAGAAATGTGGCCCGGCATCACGCCGGAACAAGGTCTGCCGATCCAGTTGGGCTTCAACTCCCGGCACCGGGGTTCCCTTCTTTACCCGCTCCTGATATTCATGAGTCAGATCGACGGAAAACCGGAGCTGGTCCGTCTCGCACAGCTTGCAGCTTACGCCGACTGGTGTTCAGGAACAGCTTTTGGCGGCGACAGTCTTGAATTCTTCCGTCTCAGCGCTTTGACAGTGCCCTGTGACGAAGCAAAACTTTTTGCCGATGCACGATCGTTGATCCTCAGGGGCGCTGCAGAAAAGCTCCCCAATGGAGATTTCAGTAAATCAAAGAAGTGGTTTCTCCACTGGAATCTTCACGGACTGCGCCAGATGGCTTATGACAATGCGGTCGATGATTGGCCCCTTGTCAAAAACAAAGATTTCAGGAAAATGAACAAAGAGCGTTTGGAACGCTTTGCATACCGGGTCAGTCCATGGCGGTATTATGCACGGCTTTTGGGATACCTTGACAATGAAGTCTATGGCACTTCTGCCCCCTCGCTGCTGGTTCAGCTCTCATCCCAATGGGCTCTGGGACGCTCTCTGGTCATTGGAGGAGCCCATATAAAACTGACTCCCGGCAAATGGCGCTGCAGTTTTTCATTCAAAAACGACAAGGCTCTGGGCAGACAGAGTTTTTTCCGACTGCGACTCTTTGAACCGGGGTACCCCATGGAGTTCCTCTCTGTCGATTTATCACGGACAGGTAATGTTCCTCCCCGGGACAACGGTCCCCGCAAAAGTTGTGTCACCAACCGCAGCGGAGTGATCCGCAACGGAAAAAAGAGCGGTTGGAAAGAGTTTGAAATGACCTTTGATCTGCCCAAAAATCTTGTTGGGAAACCCATGTTTTATCTCTATCTTGCCCCCGGGCACCGGGATTCTTTTACCTGGATCGATGATGTAAAACTTGAAAAAATTTCAGAGAGGTGATTTTCATGATCCCGCAAGTTGCCATTGCAGTCTCCTGTGAACAGGACCATATACAGATACTTTCCATCATAGACCGTCTTTTGGAGATCGGGGTCAATTTCAGTGGATTTTCTGAAAACTGTGTCCCTGAGCGTTTTACTCCGGAGCTTCTCAACAGCAAACTCCTTTTTATGGACAGGGGCATCCTTGCCCAAATGAGCGAAAAGGAGATCAAACTCCTTGAAGAATATTCAAAGTCCCATATAGTAAGCTGTATTGATTACGGCGGCGCCGGAGAAAACCGCACAGTTGCCAATTTCAATGCGGAAATAAGTGTCAACGGTGCCCTGAGCGGCTCAGGAGTGATCCCGGGAGATGTTCCGGAACAATCCGCTGAAAAGACCTGCCGGTTCGCCAAAGAACGGGCTGCGGCATTCTTGAAAAATACCGATCTGCCATTCAGCGAATTCACTCTGCACCACCTCCGGGCTCTTTCAGGTGATAATGAAGTGCTGTG
The DNA here is from genome assembly GCA_045596885.1 of Victivallaceae bacterium. Taxonomy (GTDB): domain Bacteria; phylum Verrucomicrobiota; class Lentisphaeria; order Victivallales; family Victivallaceae; genus UBA1784. The sequence continues at coordinate 17,874 of JAZODE010000108.1, read as the reverse complement.
CCAATATCTGCCCTCCCTTTTCGATTCACAGGATCCGGAAAAAGTTCCGCCCCACCACGATGCACTGGGGCCCTGGCTCTATGCCCCTTTGTGCGCCAGACTCACCGGGGATGAAAAGTACAACAGAAAATTCCTTCAACTCCTGAACAATACCATGAAGGCGCGCGCCTGGTCTGAATCAGGTATCATGGGTGCCGCCGGGAACTGTGCCGACCGTCTGAACCTCAAAGGGGAGTTTCCCCTTTATGAGCCCCACTGTGTCAGGCGCAAGGAGACCATCTACAATGAAATGTTCCACTTTCACGGTCCCGTTTTCGCAGCGGCGGCATTGGCTTCAGGAGATATGAGTTACCTTGACCACGCCATGAAACTGCTGCGCCATCTGAAAACATACAATGTGGATCCGGCAGACGGACTCCCCTGTCATTTCAGCGACGGCACACAGCGCGGCGGTATGAAGTGGAGCCGGGGCATTGCCCATATCCTCCACGGGATCACACTGATGTTTGAAGTGTGGCACGATATGCCGGAAGAAACAGCTCAGGAGCTGATCGCATTTGCCGACTCCATCGGTGACGGCTTGCTGCGCTGCCAGCATGAAAGCGGTCTCTGGCACAATGTGGCGGATGAAGTGACAACTCCCCTTGAAAGCTCCGCCACTATGGCATTTATTTCCTCCTATCAGGCACTGGTCAATGAAGGATTCCTGAGTGAAAGCAAATATGGCGAAATGCTTTCCCGTGCCCGTAAAGGTTTCCTGAAACGGTGTTACCGGGGAGGATTTGCCGGAAACTGCTCCGGCACGGGGCTTTCCATCTGGCAGGAATACTATTTCCGCCGTCCCTTCAACTTTCTCTTTTCCGGACAGATCGTCTCTGCTCTGGATGAGAATGTCCGTTTCATCCGGTAACGCCTGCGGTTTCATGCTCCGTCAAACAAATTTTCCGGGGCAAAAAAATTGTATCCCATGGAAATCGCAACTCCATGGGATACAAGATGTAATGAAAAAAACTTACCTTCCCTGCCCTTTCCGGGGATGGGGCGGATGGATCGGACGGGGCGGCGCATTGCGGCGCGGCGGGAAAGACAAAACAGGCAGCTCCCCTGTAAGCAAAGCATCGACCCTGGCTTTGACGATATCGTCAGCTTTGGCTTTACGCTTATTGAACTCCTGTTCCATCATTGCGACCCGGCGTTTGGCGTTGGTAATGGTCCTTGAAAGACCTGCCAGACGCTGATTGAAATTTTCTTTTTCCATCTTGGCAACTTCCGCTTTCAACCTGGCACGCTCCGCCTTGTCGCTGCTTTTGCGGTATTGCTCAATGAGAGATTTCAGTTTCCGGATCCGGGTACGCTCCTGCTGTTCAAACTTGTCGACCAGCTTACGCATTTCTGCGGCAAAAGCCTCAGGATTGCTCCTCTGCAGTTCGTGCATTTTTTTGCGCTCCGTGTCGCTGAGGAGAGAAAACACCCGCCAGATCATAGCGTTGCGTCTCATTCCCCGCATTCCGGCGCCGCCGCGATCTTTGGGCGGAGGAAGTTTTTCGGCGCACAAAGGCGACAATGCCAGAACAGCCGCACCGGCAATAATCATGAATCGGGTCATCTTTGAATACTCCATTATCATCTTCCTTTCTTCATAATCAGCAATTTTCTTCTCCCCTCTTCACTTGAAGAAAAATTGCACTGTTTCCTTCAAAACTGTCCAAACTCTCCGCTGGAGGCAAGTTCAAAACTGATATTGTATCCGCTTTGATCCAATCTGGAAAAATCCCCCATTGCCAACAATTCAGAACGCTCAGCAGAGCGCTGCTGCATCTGAAAGAACACTCCCGTAAAAGCAGCAATGCAGAGAGCTGCTGCGGCACTGCCGATCCACACCCAGCGGAAAGTCCCCCTGGTACGCTTACCTGCCGCGGCAGCATAGCTGAGGATCCTGGCATCAAGATACTCAGGAACCTCTCTTTCACTTAAATTCTTGTAAGGCAAAACTTTCTTCATAACTTACTCCTCCTCAATTTACCTTCCCGGTAATTAATTTTTTCAAATTTCGCACTGCGTAGTGCATCCGCCCCAAAACGGTATTGATGGAACAGGACTGTATTTCAGAGATCTCCTTGAAGGAAAGAGATTGCTGACGCAGCAAAAAGACTTCGCGCTGTTCATGGGGCAATGCGCTCAGTGCTTCTTCAATGACTTTTGCAGTATCCTCTTCTTCCATGGCGCGTTCAGGGCGCTGAGACCAGTCGGGCTGCTCAGGGATATCCTCTGTTTCAAAACTCACAGGGAACCGCTTGTTTTTGCGCAGTGTATCAATAAAAACATTTCTGGCGACCCGGAAAAGCCACGCTGAAAATTTTCCCTGATCTTTGTAGGTGGGCAATTTATCAATTACTTTGATCCAGGTTTCGCTGAAGATCTCATCTGCATCAGCGGTATTTCCGGAAAGCAGATTAAAAAGATAACCATACAGCTGCTTGCGGTAACGGTTGTAAAGGATCCCAAACGCCCCCTCGTCACCGCCTGTGTAGGCTTGTATCAATGTCATGTCATCCGGTTCATTCATATTTTATCATTCTCCGGACAATTAACGCCGGAGAGAGAGAAAAAATTGTGTATGTTGTTAATTTTTCCGGATTTTTTTCAATATTTCCCAGACGGGGCGGTCATTGGGGAGAAGGTCTTCAGGCATGGACTCCCCGATGGTCTGCCAACGGAAAAGTTGTCCCTCGCGGGGGGTGATCACTGCATCTTTTGCTGAGAAAAACTCAATAAAATGAAGTTCCACAGGGGGCGCTGTCACAACGGTGATCTCCTTTCCGGCACGCCCGGGCAGATCAAGTTCCTCCAGAAGCTCTCTTTCCAAAGCCTTTCCCAGAGTTTCTCCCGGCTCCACTTTCCCACCGGGAAATTCCCATCCCGCCGGGGGCTTGCCCGCAGGACGGGAACAAAGCAAAACACGCCCCTCAACATCAAACATAACAGCGGCAGCAACAACGATCATGACAAAAGATCCCCCATAAGTGAAAGACCTGCAAGACCGATCATCTGAGCCAGAGCGAAAAGATACTTTATGCAGCTGAAAAGCAAAACGATCAACACCACCGTCACAATGGTTCCTGCCTCAGACTTGAGCTGAAGAAAACGGGGAAAAAAGTGACGGATGACATTGAATCCGTCAAAACCGGGCACCGGAAGCATATTCAAGACAAAAAGCACCTGATTGAGAACACATCCGTAAAAAATCATGGAAAGTGCCCGTTCATTTTCAATTTGCACCCCCAAATACAGCAGTATGCCGCAAATGCACAGCATGATAAAGGCAAGAGCCAGATTGGTCAGGGGACCTGCAAGGGAAACCTTCAAGTCACTGTACCTGCTGCGGAAATTGGCAGGATTTACAGGGACCTGTCCCCAGGCGATACCGAAAAAAGCCAGCAGTATGAGAGAGTATATCCCCATCTGTTTTATGGGATTCAAAGTCAGATGTCCTTCATCGGCAGCAGTGGGATCACCTTCTTTAAGAGCGACCCATGCGTGCATGAATTCATGACAGCAGATGGAAAAGACCACCAGAAACGATGCACAGAAAAACCAGTAAGGATCCTGCCAGAGAGCTGTAATAAAAATCCTTGACATCATTTCATCCCTTTTATTTCAGAAGCATACAATCGCCGTAACTGTAAAAACGCATCTTTTGAGAAACGGCGTAACGGTAGGCTTCAAGGATCTTTTCTCTGTCGCAGAAACAGCATATCAGCATCAGCAATGTACTTTTGGGCAGATGGAAATTGGTCAAAAGCATATCCACAGAGCGGATTTGATACGGGGGATAGAGGAAGATCTTCGTATCGCCCTCACGGGGGATCACGGTACCGTCCGCCTGGGCACAGCTTTCCAGTGTGCGGACCGTGGTCGTTCCTACTGCCAGCACTTTTTTACCGCGCTTATGGGTTTCGTTGACCAACTGTGCCGCAGCAGGATTCAAGTCAAAGTGTTCCGTGTGCATCTGGTGTTCTTCGGCGTAGTCCGCCTTGACCGGCAGAAAAGTTCCGGCGCCGACCCGCAAAGTCAATGCCGCCTGATTCACGCCTTTGTTTTTGAGAGTTTCCAGTATTTCGGGTGTGAAGTGGAGCCCCGCCGTAGGCGCCGCCACAGCCCCCGGGACTTTGGCATACACAGTTTGATAACGCTCAATATCAAGGGCTTCTGCCTCCCGGTTCAAATATGGAGGCAAGGGCATGTGCCCGTAACGCATCTCAAATTTTTCAATGGCGGGATCTGAAAATTCGATTTTATAGCTGTTGTCATCATTTTTTGAAACAACGGTAAAGTGATCCCCTTTATCGTTCAGGTTCCCTTCCGGATCCAGCAGAAAGACTTGCGTTCCGGGCAAAGCACGCTTGCCGGGCTTGAGCATCACATTCCACCTGCCGTCGGTATCGGGAGCAAGGAGCAATATCTCAAATTTTGCGCCATCTTCCCTGCCCTCCTTGCGTCCGAACATCCGGGCTCTGCGCACGAGAGCGTCATTGCAAAGCAGCGCATCACCATCTGACAGATACTGGGGCAAATCATAAAAAGGATGTATTTCAAACTCACCCGTTTTACGGTCAACCACCAGCATCCGGGAGCCATCCCGGCGCTCAGCGGGGTAACGGGCGATCAGTTCATCAGGCAGATCAAAGTCAAATAAAGAAACAGGCAGCATTTTTATTTCCCCCTCATTTCTTCCCGTGCCTGACGGAGCCGTGCCATTTCATGCTCCGAAAGAGAATTGATCCCGAATCGTGAAACTTTATCCAGCAGGGCATCAAGTTCAGCGGAGGAGACTTTTCCCGTTCTTCCGGGACCTTCTTTGGGCGGTTCGTTGAAAGGAACATTACGCACCTGCTTGCGGAAAATATCCCAAACGACCTGTTTTGGGAATCCCAGACGGATGTACAAATAACCGCCAACCAGACCTCCCAGATGGGCAAGGTGGGCAACGCCTGCCTGAGCACCGGTCAGCTGCAGTATGATCTCAATAATGGCAAAACAGATGACCATGGAAGTGGTTTTCAAAGGCTTGAAGGGCATGAAAAGCAAGGTAAATCTGCGTTCAGGCTCAAGGAGAGCCGCCGCTGCCATAATGCCGAAAACAGCTCCGGAAGCGCCGACAACAATGGCGTGACTGCCCCAGTTGAGAACAAGAAAGAGCAGATTTCCGCACAACGCAGAAAGCACATAAAGGATCAGAAAATTGACTTTGCCAATGTGGGGAGCCACCAATGTTCCGAAAAGGTAGATACTGTACATGTTGAAAAAGAGATGAAAGAAATCCCCATGGAGAAATCCGGCAGTCAAAGGCTGCCAGATCCTGAAATATTCCCTGTTGCAAAACATCTGCAGATCCGCTGTTCTGCTGTCGAGCAGAAAAAGGATCACATTAGCGATGATAAGATACCAGACCATGGAATTGCCGTCTTTATGGACAGCAGAACTCTGATTATAAAAATTAAAACTCATATATTATCTTACACTCCTGAAGTTTTTCTTATAAGATACACTCTCAAGGTGCTTTTTTCAAATTATCCGTGAATATTTGCTTCAAAAAAGGGAACAATCTTCACAGCCCCAAGGGGATCGTTCAAGTTTCCTCATCCGGCAGATTGAAAATGCGCCGCAAACGCGGAGAATTTTTCACACACTCCGGATCACCTTCCATTGCAAGTTCCCCTTTGTCAAGAAGGATCATCCTGTCCAGATAAAGGGGAGCTGAAAACAGATCGTGAGAGACCATGATAACGCATTTGCCCTGGGCAGCAAGTTTTTTCAATATACGGCAAAGGGTATGCTGAAATCCGATATCAAGGGAACTCCCCGGTTCATCCAGACAGAGGACAGGCGTATTCTGCACCAGTGCCCTTGCCAGCATGACCCGCTGGCGTTCACCGCCGCTCAAAGCGTTGAAAGAACGCTTTTTGAAAGATGAAAGTTCCAGTTCATCAAAGATCTCCTCAGCTGCAGCGCCTGAAACTTTCCCGGTCCTCATCCAGGGATAATTCCCCAAAAGAGCGACCTCTTCCACGGTCAGGGGCAGAGAAGCGGGGATCTGCTGCTCAACGAGGGCGATATGCTGAGCCCTGAGCAAAGGCGGATCCCACACAGGGGCAATCGTTCCGCGGGAAGTTTTCAACTCTCCTGTCAGCAGTTTGAGCAAAGTACTTTTTCCGCTGCCGTTGGGACCGAAGATCCCGTAAAAACGCCCGGATCGAAAGGATAATGAAATATCCTTCAGGACATTTGTTTTTCCATCGTATGAAAAAGAAAGAGCACGGCACTCAAGCATAAGGCGTCCTCCTTCTCAAAAGCAGATAGAAAAAGAAAGGAGCTCCGGCAATAGAGGTAATGATCCCCACAGGGATCTCACGGTCAGGAGTCAACAGACGCCCAGCCAGATCTGCCAGCAGCAGCAGCAAAGCTCCGGAGCAGACAGTCAGGGGCAGGAGCCGTTTGAAAGTTCCGGCGCCGGTCAATCTGACGATATGGGGCACTGCCAGCCCCACAAATCCGATAACACCGCAACAGCTGACGGCAACAGCTGTCAACAATGCTATAACGCCGAGGGTCGTTATTTTAACTTTTCTCAGGTTGACTCCGGACATGAGAGCCCCCCGGTCCCCCAGGAGCAGCATATCCATTTCAGGAGCCATCCGGTAGAGCAGTGTCCAGCCGCACACAGCTGCAGGCAACAACAGAAAAATCTCCTGCCATCCCATGCGCCAGAAACCACCCAGAAGCCAGAATACCACAGAGTTGAGTCTTTCATCAGCCAGATAAAGCGCTCCTGAACTCAGCGCCGCGCAACAGGCATTGACAGCGATTCCGGCAAGAATGATCGAGCCCCCTTCCCAGCGGGAACGCCAGCCGGGAATCAGCAGTATGAACAATGTCAAAAGGGTCATACCAAGGGCGGCACAGCTCATGCTCAAGGCAGCGCCTCCGCAAAGAAGCGCCGCCACAGCTCCCAAAGCAGCGGCATTGACACACCCCAGAACATGAGGAGATGCCAAATCGTTGCGGAAAAGATTCTGTGCGGCACAGCCTGACGCACTGAGCATTCCGCCGACAAGAAGGGCGCCCAGCACACGGGGCAGACGCAAATCAAGCAATATGGTCTTTTCCGCAAAGCTGAGTTCAGTTCCGGAAAGAAGCTGCCAGAGCTGCCGGAACCCGGTATCGCCTGTCCCTGCCCCCCATGCTATGGGGATCGCCGCCAGAAGTATGAGAAGAAGATATTTCAAAAGTTTTACACTCCCGCAATGCGTTTCACCCGGAACCGGTCATCACGGGCACTCAGGTCAAGAGCTTCTTCAGAGGTCAAATGGGAATAACGGCAGTTGGGGAGATAACTTTTGACCAGCTGTTCAGCCTGTATCATCTCCTCATCTGTGGGGCGGCGGTGGGGCTGACCGGGGATGGGGATGTAGCCGTCGATGTGAAAGGGGATCTCTCTGTCAAGAGAACTAATGAATTTCACACAGCCTTCCAATTCATCCAAATCCACAAATCCGGGGATATAGACCATATTGGCTGCCATCTTCACTCCGGCATCAAAAGCATTGCGGAAATTGTCATAGATGAGAGATTTCGGTTTCCCGGTGATCTGCAGATGGCGCTCTTCACTCCACGCCTTGAATCCCACATTGGCGCCATCCAGACAAGGCAGCGGCAGACGGCATCCGTTGGTGTGTCCCAATTTTGTTTCGGCGCCCAGTTCCTCTTTGGCAAAGATGAGCATTTCTTCCAATTCAGCGGCAACGGTGGGTTCTCCGCCCATAAAGTAAACTTTGGAGGGGTGAATTTCAAGAAGTGCCTTTTTCTGCTCTGCCACACTCAGAAACTTTTCCGGTTTGGGTGTGGCAAATCCGGGGCGTCCTGCTGCACCGCTGCGGAGTTTGTAACTGCAGTAGGGACATCTGAAAGTACACCCCCAGTTGTGCAAAGTGGCAAAGTCATATTTTTCATTGTAAGTAATGCGGTAAAAAGCCATTGTTCAGTTGATCCTTTTTCTGAGATATTCCACAGCTTCCCGGGGGGATGTCCCTTCCACAAGAAGCTCTCTGGGAACCGGGTAAACGGCTTTGCGTTTCACAGCCTCGACTGCAGCAAATCCGCTCCGGTCCATGATTTCATCTTTACTGCCGAAATTTTCCACAAAGAAAATCACTTCCGGATCCTGTTTGACAATATATTCAGTTCCGGTCAGGGCACTTTTTTTCAATATACTCTTTCCTCCTGCGGCACGGAGGAGATCCCCCATGTAAGATTCATCCCCGGCGCCCCGATTGCGGGTATAGAGTTCAAGATAGACACGTTTTTTCGTTCCTGCCAAAGAAGTTATGCCTTCAAAACTTTTCTTGTACTCTGAAATGATTCCCGCGCACTTTTCCCTCTTTCCTGTAAGGGCGCCCAGTTTTTCGATGAGTTCCGAAAAATTTGCAGCCCGGCAGGGATCGACAGCAAAGAGTTCAATACCATATCTTGTCAGATACTCAAGGGCATTTTTCTGGTAGCTCCACACGATCAGCGTGCTGATCTTGAGTTCCAGCAGTTTTTCAACTGAGATGGCAGTGCCCTTGCCGATAACAGGAGTCGTGGGCGCAACAACGGCACTGTATTGATCCACTGCAACCGGGGGGACCCCAAGTTTATTCAGGATCACAACAGCAGCAGTGCTGAGAGATGCAATGCGTTTTTCTTCCGGCGCCGCAACTTTCTTTGAACACCCTGCGAAAAGGAGCGTCATGCAGCATATCAAAAAGAACCGTCCCATTTTCCCGTCAAATCCCAAGCACTGTGTTTCACTTCATCAAAGGAATTGTTTTCCACATGACCGTCAGCTCTGGCGCTGTTGAAACGCTTCCGGAGCGCGCCGTGTCTGAAGGAAAGGTTTTTACACCACCCTTCAACCACGCACCATTCATTATTGAAGAGCCCCAATCCCACCGGAGTGATGCCGGTGCCGATGTAATAGGCTCCGCTGTCAGCAAAAGAGATAAAAGAAGAAGGCGCAGCGATCCTGCCCGATTTGACGCCGTACCACAGCTTGAAACTCTTGTCTTCTTCATGCCCTTTGGAGTAACATTGATTCATGCCGTACCCTGTCCGGCACATGGAGCCGGGGAAACGGGCAAACTCTTCACTGCGTCTGTCTGAGGCACACTGAAAGACCTTTCCGCCGTCACAGGGACCTTTGCCGTAAAGGTACGGGTAAAGCAAATGGTTCCAACGGGTCCCGCCGGAGTAGACAAAGGGTGTGAATCCATAGTCATCTCCATAAGAGGCATAAGCGATCCCCAGCTGCCGGAGATTCCCGGAACAGCCGGCAGAAAGCGCCTGTGCCCGTGCTTTCCCCAAAGCCGGCAGCAGCATTGCCGCCAGTATGGCAATGATTGCAATGACGACCAGCAGTTCGATCAGTGTAAAAGAGACCTTCATCCACCCTCTTGATTTATTACGATTTTTACTATCGTAATAATATACCACAACAAGAGAACCTTTTCAAGTTCTCTGCTGTGGTATCGGGCAGATTTATTCGCCTTTCAGTCTCTCATCCCATTTGAGGGAAGCTGCTGAGAGCAGATGCCGGAAATACTCATTGTATTCAAGTTTTGCTTTAAAACGCTGTTCGATGAATTCCTCCCACATCTTTTCAGGGAAATACTTTGTCATCAGCGGTTTGAGTTCAACAAGAGCGTTCCGGACAATTTCTTTGCAGCGGTCAACATGCTTCAACCACGCCTGAGTCATTTCACGGGGAGCCATACCATTGCTGTAGGTGGTCAGCTGGCAGTCATTATTTGAGATACAGGCGTAAAGCTCAAAGAGCAGCTGATCCACGGCGTTGAGTCCGTACCAGATCTCAGCAATATCCCGGTGACGGGGCGCCTTATCTTTCAGTTCTGTGACGATGGGCTCGGCGTATCCGGGTTCATAGCAGAAGTAGTTGATCATGGTGTTGTAATCAAGCTCCGTACCGAAAAAGTTTCTGCCGAAATTGCTTATGAAAGAAGTTCTATCTTTGATGACACCGTTGTTCAAAGTTTCTGCCAGATAGGCGGTCATGAACATGGACTGAGGCAAATTGGAATTAAAAGGACTCTGACACTGATTTCTGCCCCAGATGGTCCCCACATGACCGGAAAAACTCCGGGGGTGTTTTTCATGGACTCTGCCCCAGGCATCCACATTGCGCATCTTGGGTTCCTGGGGTCCCATGGCGTGATGGAATTTGTGGGCCTGTATGCACGAACCGCCCCAGAGTTCCAAACCTTTAGCCGCCATGCGGTCGATGTAATCATTGTCAAGGGCGCCGTACATCCAGATGCAGCAGACCACGCCTTCAGGGAGCTGTGCAAACTTCTCTTCGCCGTACTTGCGGAACACATCATCCCAGATCACAGCCTTGAGACCTTTGCTTTGGATATATTCCGCACAGCGTGCCACCCGCTTCACATAGAGGTCAAGGCGGTTTTCCTCGCACTTTTCGCAAGGAACATTCATGCGGCACTCATCGGCACCGATGTGGAATATTCTTGTTTCAGGGAAGAGCTCCAGAAGTTCATCCACCATGGCACACCAGAGCGTGTAGGACTCCTCAAGAGCCAGACACCACTGGTAACTCGATCCTTCAGGTCCGCCGTCCCGCAAGTCGCGGAACTTGGGATATTTGAGCAGATAATCAAGATGTCCGATACTCTGCAGCAGGGGGATCAGCTCAATTTGCCGTTCTTTGCATCTATCGGCAAATTTGCGGAACTCCTCTTTGCTCCAGGCGCAGGGGTGATGGATCCCCTGAGTTATCTCAAAGGGGAATTTATCCTCAAACTCCACCAGCAGGGCATTGATCCCCTGTTCGGCGAGTTCATCTACCAAAGTCAAGGCATAATCCGCAGTTGGGATCATAGCCTTCATGTCAAAGTGAACTGCTTTGATTTCCATTTTCTTTTCTTTCCTCTTCAAATCCTAAAGCGGCATCCATCACCAGAGCGATGATCCATGCCACATCCCATGGATTGCATCCGCCCCGCCGGTGCATTTTCACCAGATTGTCAGCATTGTAGCCGTGACGGTAGAGTTGATAACGCAGTGCGGGGTGATAGTTTGCCCATTTTCCATTTTCTTCTGCAGTAAAATACCAGTTGGTTTGGAAAAACTGTTCTGCCTGGCGTCCGGGAGTGTAGAACAGCCAGTCCCCGCCGCCGGTGGAAATACCGTGGCTCCAGGCACTGAAAATGACCCGTCCCATGTGCCGCAGATAAGCGTTTCCGGAACTTTTGCCGAACTTGTAAAGTTCCCATGCCGGGAAGAACACATCAAGGTGATGGTGTTCCACACTGACAGTCGGCCACCCTGTGGCACGGAAGTTGTTGACGGCACAAATGCTGCCTTCACGGAAGGGCACTTCGTGAAAATAGACCCAGGTCAACAGCCAGTCTGCGGCGACCTCGGCATATTTCTTGAACTTTTCTTCGCCGGTGATCTCGTAAGCCAGAGCGGCAGCGTTGAAAAAGGGAACGCACGCCTCTTTGTCTTCACATGAAGCATCAAGTGTGGCATGAGAAAAGGGAGTGGCAAAGTCATTGCCGCCGATATTGTAAAAAAGCTCCAGCATCTCTACTGCCCGGTCACGCCACTCTTCTTCCCCTGTCAGACGGTAGAATTCAAAGAAGGCGACCAGCACACTGGACCCGGCGCAAGTGATCTTGTCAGAACCGGGCGTACCATCCTTTTTCCACATGAGGGGCACAGCCCCGCCGGGAAGACGGTGATCAAGGAAGAACTGCAAACCTTCACGCAAAGCTTCAAGAGCGCCTTGAGGCTCCGGAATATTGTTCTCCCGGCAGCAGCGGAGGATCCGGGCAAGATCGCTCCAGGTCTCTCCCAGAGCGCGGGATGAATACAAGGGCTCTTCAGAAGTGCCGTTGGCTTTCCACTGCATTTCGTCAAGGTAAAAATAGTTGTTCCGCAATCCGGGAACATTTGTCTTGCTGTTCTGCAGAAAAAACTCCACGCAGCGGCGCATACGTTTGATGCCTTCCTCCTCATTTTTCAAAATGGCGTAGCGCATATCGCACAGAGCAAGTCTGAATGACTGCCCCGTCCAGCCGTAGAGGAAGGTCTGGGGGCTGCGGTAGAGATTGTCGGGCATAGTGCAAAGGTATCCGTTGCCCGTCCAGCGCTCGTTGAGAGCCTGTTTTTTTAGCGTAATGACCTCTTCAAGAGTTTTTGCTTCTTCGGTTGAAGGCATAAGAAGGTCGAATCCCTTCCGGGGAAGATCCCGGAATCCGTGACCTTCGTGCGCTGCTTCATTCCAGAAAATGGCAAAACGCTTGGCGAACTTTTCTCCCTGCCGGAAATTCCGGTAGACACATCCGGGATCCCCGGCAACGGCTTTGGCAATGTAGACCTGATCCGGAACGCCGTTGAAGCTCACACAACCGCTTGCCAGCATGAGCAACGACTCCTCCCCTTCCCTGTGCAGACCGAGACTCCACTCCTGTTCCATTTCGGGAACAGAAAAGAGCGAAAAGGATTTTTTCTCTTTCTCTGCGTTGACGCCGGTAATGGGAAGGCGGCTTTCCTCAAGCATCAAAGAAGCCTTTCCCGCAGAGGGAAAATGTGCGACCAGCCGTTCAGCTGAAGGATTGTCATTGTAAAGCACGCCGGGACAGGTGAATTTGGACTCCCCGTCAACAGGGAGCGCCAGGGCAACAAAGTTTTTGCAGGAGTCCTTTTTGAAAGAGACCAGCAAATCACCTTTGAGCAGTTCACCATCAAAGTTGAACGCCATGCCGCAGAGCATTTCATCATCCTCAACGGCGACCACCAGCATCGCTTCATCGCCGGGGGTCACAGCCAGACGGACTGTTTCATACTCTCCTGCCGGAACGCTCCAGGGTTTTGTTTCAGAAAACCGCAGAAATGTCCCCAGAGAAAAGAGTTTACTGATACCGGCACCGGACATTTCAAAAGATCTGCTTTCAGTGTCAAAAGCAAAAACTCTGCCGCCGGGAGATTTTATCGCATTTTTCATGAAAGAGTCAAAAATCCTTATCTTTTACGCCAGAAGATCAACAGAGATCTTGACAACAGCTTTGACCACGCCGCTGCCGTCGCCCACTCCCGGGAGATGTCCTTCATCAGGGAGCAGCAAAGTAAAGTTGCCCACTTCAAGTTTGAGAGGCAGAGCATTTTCAGGGACCTGATTGAATCCGCAATCATTTTCTGCGTTGTAAGCCCTGGTGACAGGGGTACCGGCAGGGGCGTAGTAAAGGGTCTCTGTTCCGGCGAGAAGGAGCTGAAGATCCACATATTTTTTGTGATACTCCAGCATTTCAGGGTTGAAGGGCTTGGTATCGTAGCTCTGCACATTGACAAAAAGTTTGTCGCCGTCAAGTTCGTGGCGTCCTTCTGCGACTGCACCTGCGCCGCATTTTCCGAGAAAGTCGATGATCTTGGGCATGACTTCAGGAGCAAGGGCAATGTAAGAAGGCAAATTTTCCAAACGGTCGTAAATCATAAACAGATCCTCCATGAGTTATTGAACATTGAAAGTTACTGAGTCATAAAATAACTGCCGGAGCATTTTATTTCAAGTCAATGGCGAAAAAAAAGTGAATAAAGTTGGAAAAATGCTTGAAAAAAAGCTCCGGATGTGTTAAATTAAAGCATGACATTGTAATCTTTTAAAAAAAACAAGGCAAAAATGAGCTTTCTTCTGACCAGACTTTTTTCGACGGATATCGGTATCGATCTCGGTACTGCCAACTGTCTCGTTTATGTCCGGGATCTTGACCGCCTGGTGCTGAACGAGCCATCTGTGGTAGTGCGTCAGGTCAATACACATGAGGTGCGCTATGTCGGAGCCAAAGCCAAAGAGATGCTTGGAAAAACCCCGGTAAATCTTGAGGCGATCCGCCCGATGAAAGACGGCGTTATTGCGAACTTTGAAGTTACTGAGGCCATGCTGCGTGAATTTATCCAGAAGGCTCTGCGCCAGGTTCCCTGGTACCGCCGTCTTCTGCCGCCGCGGGTGGTCATTGCAGTTCCTTCCGGGATCACAGAGGTTGAGATCCGCGCCGTGAAAGACAGCAGCAAACGTGCCGGAGCCGGCATGGTCAAGCTGGTGGAGGAGCCAATGGCTGCCGCCATCGGCGTGGGGCTTCCTGTCAGTGATCCCTGCGGAAGCATGATCGTTGACATCGGCGGCGGCACAACTGAAGTTGCCGTGATCTCTCTGGGCGGCATCGTCTACTCAGACAGTATCCGTGTCGGCGGTGATGAACTTGACGAAGCCATCATGCAGTATATGCGCAAGAGCTACAATCTGATGATCGGTGTTTTGACTGCGGAACGCATCAAGATCGCCATCGGCAGCGCCTACCCTGTCCGGGACGAAATGAAGATGGAGGTCCGGGGACTTGACATGAACGGTCATGTGCCCAAAACCGTGACCATCACCGGTGAAGAGGCAAGAGAAGCATTGCAGGAACAGGTCCGCAGCATTGCCGAAAAGGTCCATGCCGTTTTCGAGCACTGCAAGCCTGACCTTGCCGCTGACCTTGTTGAACACGGTATCATGCTGGCTGGCGGCGGTGCCATGCTGGTGGGGTTGGATAAACTCCTGACAGAAGAAACGGGTCTTCCGGTCTTTGTTGCCGATGAGCCTTTGAATGCCGTTGCCAAGGGCACCGGTTTGATGTTGACAGAAGAAGAATTGTGGGACTATAATGAAAATTGACCTTTCCAAGCTCAAACCTATTGAACTGAGCGACAAAAAATACTTTGATGCAGCTGCCGTCAAGATGAACACCCAGAGCTGCGAGTGCAGCTTTGCCAATCTTTTCATGTACCGGGAGCCTTACGAAATTTCCTGCATCAAACTCGGCAACCGCATGGTTGTCTGCGAACAGAAAGCACGGATCATCCACTACCCCATGGGAGAGTGGACTCCCCCGGCGGAGCTTCAGAAAATCAATGCAGCCTTCATTGAGGCAGGATTGACCGACGGCGGCATCTACGATGTGCCTGAAGAGTTTCTGGACCGTCACCCTGATTGCGACAATTTCTTTGAGCTTGAGTACGATGAAGGTATGATCGACTATCTTTTCTCCATCGACAAGATCGCCACCTTCAACGGTCCCAAACTGCGCAAGAAGCACAATCTGGTCAAGCAATTCCAGGCGAACTGGCCCTATGCCGAGATCCGTCCTGTCACCAAAGAGGAGCTCCCCATCGTGGCGGAAATGGCTATCGAACTCAACTCCCGTCTGGAGCCTTGTGAATTTCTGGACGAAGAAGCCATTGCCATGCAGGAAGCGTGGAAAAACTTTGAAGCTCTGGGGTTGGGCGGCATCATCATGTACGCTGAATCCGGATACCCTGCCGGATTTTCCATCTTCAGTATGCTCCCTGCCGAAACAGTCGATGTTCACTTTGAAAAGACCGACCACTCCGTCAAAGGTGCTTCCCAGACATTGACCTGGCAGCTTGCCATTGCTTTGCGCGGCACAGCCAAGTTCATGAACCGCGAACAGGATATGAACGAACCCAACTTGCGTCACGCCAAGCGTTCCCTTGATCCTGAGCGTTTCTTCAAACGGTATTTTCTCCGTCAGAAGTAAAATTTTTCAAATCAAAAACCCCGTGCTCCGCAAGGAAAGCACGGGGTTTTCTTTGTTTGTGGAGGTAATTTCAAAAGTCATTCAAAAAATGACGCTCCCTTTGTCAGATCGAAGAAGAGGGCGCTTTGACAAATTTGAGGAGTTTTGAAATTGCCTCTGTACCCAATTTTATTTCAGAGAAGTCTTGACCAGTTCAGCCACCTTTTTACCGGACATCAGCATACCGCCGAAGATGGGTCCCATACGGTAGCCGCCGCCGGTATTGTTGGCGCTCATACCGCAGGCATAAAGACCGGGAAAATACTCTTTGGTGTTGTCCACGGTCTGAGCCTCTCCCTGATCCACCCACATGGGGCGCTCGCCCTGGATCTTGCCGTCGGGCGTATCAAGTTTGATACCAGCCTTTTCAGTTGCCATGCGCATGATTTCGCTGGGGTGTCCGGTTCCGTCAATAACGGCTTTGGCAAGGACGGTCAGAGGATCGACATGCATTCCCAATCTTTCGACGGGAGTCCAGTTGATGACAAGTCCGCCGACCTGTCCGTTTTTGAAGACCAGATCTTCCACGCTCATGGAGTTGAAAATAGTGGCCCCAGCTTTGAGGCAGCCGAAAATCAATCCTGAAGCCATAGCTACGGAGTCCAGAGTATAGTATCCGGGATTTCCCTCGATTTCAGCGTAAGGGATCCCGAAATCCTCAAGGATGGGAAGAGCCTGTTCCTGAACGACGGCTTCATTAAAAAGCATACCGCCGCCCCAGGTGCCGCCGCCGGGGGCAAGTTTGCGTTCAAAGATGGCGCACTTGAGACCGGCATCGGCAAGGTATCTTGCCGCCACAAGGGCGGAAGGACCGGCACCAACCAGTGCCACATCCAAATTCAGACCTGCCTGAAGTTTAGAGGAAAATTTGCTGATGATCGCTTGAGAGATAACGTTTTCGATTGCCGCCATGATCTTTCTCCTTATTTTTAGGCGCTCCGGCGACGCTCAGGAGAGGTTTTCTGCACATGGCATTTTTCCGATCCCTGCGCCGGTATTATCCGTTTCAGGTTCTACGGGTTTGATCTCAGCCGCTGTGCGATATTCAGCAGCACCCCGTCGTAACATATTATTAATATAGCACCTTAAAATAAAAATTTCAACAGAGGTAATTTTAAAAATTACTCAAAAAATGGCAAAAATATCGTGTGCCCCCCCAAGTGCCCCATTGTCAGCCAGAAAAAGAAAGCGTTCGCAGTTGACAAGCCCCCCAGTACTGGAAAGCGCTCTGAGTGTGCATGAGTGTCTGGTGCGGCGCATTATACGGACTTTTACGGACTGAAACGGACATTTACGGACTCAGTGGGTGCGCCGCCCCCGGGAACAAGGCGCTTGCGATAGACAAGCCCCCCGGTACAGAAAAGCGCTCTGAGTGTGCATGAGTGTCTGGTGCGGCGCTTGGTCAGACATGTCAGACAAGTCAGACCTGTCAGACATTATTGGTGCGCCGCCCCCGCACGATATATTTTTTAACCAAGACAAATAAAATGCTTGACTTTTTTCTGTCAGCAGGCTATATTACACAGGAAATCTGTAAATCATGAGGTATAAAATGCGAATACAAGAGATGGGAAATCAAATATCAGAAGATGGCAGCTTGCGTTCAGTACCGCAAGTTGAGTCCCCGATTCTGACAGGGGGGCTGACCTGCGACGGCAACGGAGAACTCCCTGAACCGCAAAGCTCAGACAAGATCATTGCCGCAGCCACAGGTTCCGAAGTTACAGTCTACTCCAGCGGCACCCTGGTCAAACAGGGAACCATTCTTACCGGGGAGACAATTGCTTCGGGAGCTAACAACTCAATGTACGTCTCCTCCGGCGGTACTGTGAATTCCACCACGGTGAACTCCCGGGGCAGGCTTTCCGTCTCCTCCGGCGGCACGGCAAACAACACCACGGTGAACAAATGGGGCTCTCTTTACGTCTCCTCCGGCGGCACGGCAAACGACACCACGGTGAACTCCGGGGGCAGGCTTTCCGTCTCCTCCGGCGGCACGGCGCTTAACATTGTTGAAAACGGTGGGTATGTGTCTGTTGCAACAGGTGCCAATGTCACCTTTACACCCAATACGATCAGCGGACTTGTATTGTCATATACGAGTGCCACACTGCACTCCGGAACCACGGCAAATACCACCACGGTGAGCTCCGGGGGCTATCTT
>JAZODE010000107.1:0-20895 GCA_045596885.1 Victivallaceae bacterium | reverse complement strand
GTGGGTGAGTACCTTGATTACAACGACAAGCGTTACACCCTCGAAAACAACAACGGCACTCTTGCCTTGAAGATCTCCTGATCTTAACACACACAAAGGGGGCTGCGGCAGTTTTTGCCGCAGCCCCCTTTTTAAGCCTTTGTTCACGCCGCACCGGCGCACCAACTGAAGTCCGTAAAAGTCCGTTTCAGTCCGTAAATGTCCGTAAAATGCGCCGCACCGCACACTCAGGCACACTCAGAGCGCTTTTCAGTACTGCGGCGCTTGTCAAGTGCAAGCCCCCTTGCTCTCAGAGGAGATGCACCAATAAAATAAGGGGCTGGCGCTCACCTCTTTTGAGGTTTTGCAACAGCCCCTTCCGACAAAAGCAACAGCGCTTATTTGGATTTTACCGTAATGTTTTTCTCTGCCATCAGTTTGGCAAGTTCGCGTTTGCCCATGTCGCGCACAGCGACGATGCGGCGCTTCTGCTCCTCTCGGGGAGTGGATTGACCGCTTTCCCAGCGGATCACAGAAAGAAGATTCACTCCCAGCAGTGCGGCATACTGGGATTTGTTCAATCCGAGATTTTTACGCCACTTGCCAATGCGCTCAGCAGTGACACGGAGAACTTTGGTGTTTTCACTTTCTTCCACACACACAGCAGCTTCCTGCTGCTGTTCACGGGGAACCGCATTTTCCAGAGCTTTGAGACGGCGGTTGAGTTCTGCTGTAACTTTGCGGAGTTCAACAAGCTGCGCTTTGAGTTCTTTTAATGTGCCGCTGGTTTCCTTCCGTGCCAGACGCCGGATCTCATCATTGAGAATTTGCTGAAAATTTGCCATAACTTCCTCCTGCTGGGTTATAATCCTTGTCTCTCATTGTCGGCAAGAGCAAAACACTCAGACATTCAAACAGATAAAGAGTTGCAAAAAGGAACAAAACACAATCGTTTTATGTCAAATAAGTATATTTTTATCTTGCCCTGAATTAATATAATACCCTATTATACATTTTGCAAATAAAAAAAGTCATAAATGTAAGAAAATTACAGATATTTGTATCAAGAATCCCTAAAAGCTATACCGGCAAAAGAACTTAGCATATTGCTCCGCAGATTTCTTAAAAAAGTAATTTGCCAAGCAAGGCTGCCAAGGCGAACTCTGTCCTTAATATTCTTGTTCCCAGCGATATGGGCTCAAAGGCGTGTTCTTTCAATGTGTCTGTTTCGTATTCCGTAAATCCCCCTTCCGGTCCCAGGGCAAGTGTGATGGGCGTTCCGGGAAGGGGAACGGGGGCTGTGCCTGAAGGGTCTCCCAAAAGGCGGACAGAGGTTCCGGCAATTTTTTCAAGTTCATCCTCAACAAAGGGTTTGAAACGCCGGTGGAAAAAGAGTTGCGGCTCAAGAGGATCTGCCGCCTGCTCCAGAGCAAGGTCTATTTCTTCCTGCAAACTTTCCGGGCGGAGCCTTGAGCTCTGCCAGTAGCTTTTTTCCACCTTGAAAGTGTGGATAAAGTGGATCTCTTTGATCCCCAGTGTGACGGCACTGTGGATCACCTTGCTGAAGGTCTGAGGTCGCTGCAAGGCGATGATCAATGTCAAAGGCGGGGCAGGGGGCGGTGAAGATAAAGCGTGGTAATCCAGTGTGACCTGATCCTGTTTGATCTCAAGGACTTCGGCGCTGCCGCAGCTTTCGTTGCGGACTCCGGCTTTGATTTTTTTGCCGATTTCCATATGGATGAAATCCTTCAGGCGGGTAAAACGCCTTCCGGTCACAGAAACCAGACCTTGTGATGTGAAATCTTCTTTATCCAAAAGCAGCATATTCATTTTTTCAGCTCCTTCAATTTGGATTCAACAAACTTGAGATTTTGCAGACAGCGCGTTTCCCGGGGATTGAAAGCGTGAGCACGGGCAAATTGTCTGGCGGCTTCATGATAATCTTTCAAGGTCAGCGCCGCCATTCCGGCATAAAAGGATTCGTAGAGTTCTGAGTGAGCTTTGAAGAGCACAGAACAGCGCTGATACAAGTTGGCAGCTGCTTTGCGGTCATTGTATTTTTTCAGGTGATACTCTGCGCCTGTTGTAAGGAGCTTCTGTGCAAAGTCAATGGGAAAGTCAGCAATCAGATGGCTGTGGGATGACATGTAGATGGTGTTGAGAAAACGGATCCCTTCATCCGGTTTTCCCAGCTGAAAAAGGATAAGCCCCTGCATACCCAGCTTGAAAACCCTTATTATATTGTTGAAAGTTTCCGGATAATGGGGCTGCTCAGGCAATTTTTCTTTACAAATTTCTGCCGCTTTTTTAAAGTCTTTGTTCTGATAGGCATGGATCGCACTTGATATTGCCGCATGGAAATTGGGGACTTGCACCGAGACCGACCGTTCAGTGGTTGTAGAATTATTTTTCCAGACCGGTATATAAAGTTCTGTTTTATAGAGCAGTCCCCCGCAGTAGAGCACTCCCAATGTGGGAAGCCAGCAGCCGAAAGCACTGTTTGAAGGCAGATTCAATTTGAGCAGAAATGCCGCTCCCGCCACAAGAAAGAGGGCTGGCAAGTAACTGTAACGGTCTGCAAAGTCGGTGTTCCCCACCCGCATGAAGCCCACCACAGGTATAAGAACAGCGGCAAAACAGATAAGGAGTGGAACGACACCGTAGATCACCGCCGGACGCAGTTCTTTTTGCCTTGCCAGAAGGGGCGTCAGCATGAGTGCTGCCGGAATAAGCGCCATCCACCGGGGATCAAGAGCTGGGTTATAATGGGGGTACAAGGGGAAAAGATTCCCCGGCATGAAGGTGCGGATAAAGTAGTTTCCATAATTGTGCATGATAGTTTCGATCTTGAAGAACAATGAGACTCCTTTGGTACTGCCGGAACCAGCAAGAGTTGGCAGGATCCCCGGCACATGCCAGAGCAGAAAGAGAATAAAAATGACAAGAGAAGGAGCAAGAAGTTTCAGATAGAGTTTCCATTGGAAATTTCTTTTTTCCATCCAGATCAATGCCGCTCCGGGAACGAAGAAAAAGATCCACATGGGCTTGGCAAGCATTGACAGCACTAAACAGAATGCACCGGCAATGGAAACTTTTTCTTCCTTCATGGCACGGTAGAAAAGAAGCAGTGCCCCTGTTCCGAAAAACATGGCAAGACAATCCTTTCTTTCGCACAGCCACACCACCGACTCCACCCGCTGCGGGTGCAGAGAAAAAATCAATGCCGCCATACCTGCCCATGCAGGCGTCAGAGAGGAGTTCCCCCATTTGAAGTTGCGCAGCAAAAGGTAAAAAAGTACGGCAACACCGCTGTGGAGTACAATATTGGTCAGGCGTGCCCCTGTGACAAATCCCTTTTCTCCCCAAAGCAGGAAATCAAGGTACAAAGACAGAGAGGTCAAAGGCGTGACAAGTTTCAGCACCGGATCAAAGATCCTCAAGGGGGAATTTGTGATGGAAAGCACATTCAGATAGTAATAACTGTCGTCAGAGATCCTTGCGTTGAAAGCAAGAGAGGGGGCGAAGGCGGCAAAGGTCACTCCGGCAACGAGAAGAAGCCAGAATTTATCCGACGTTGTAAGTGTATGGAAAAGTTCCTGGAGTTTTTTCATGTCATGCTCCTGTTTGAGAAACGGTTTTTGAATAAAGTGCGTAATAATATCCTTTATGGGCAAGGAGTTCAGCATGTGTTCCCGATTCCACGATGGTACCTGATTTCATACAATAGATGCAGTCGGCGTCCTGAATGGTGGAAAGACGGTGGGCAATGACAACAGATCTCCGGTCGCTGCCCGGTTTGTCAAAAGTGTGTTGTACAAGAGTTTCTGATTCGTTATCAAGGGAACTTGTCGCTTCATCCAGCATGAGAACAGGGGGATTTTTGATGAAAACTCCGGAATGAGGCGGCATCTTGTTTCCTCAAGTTTTTATGTGCAAAAGGCACTGAAGATCTTTCTTCAGTGCCCCCCGAATGTTTTCAGCTGAAATCAGCTGATCTTGATCCAGCTGCCGTAGTTCGCCATGCCTTTGACTACAGCGTCAAGGATGGTGGCGATCTCAATGGTTTCAGCCACAGGGATCGGATTTTTGCCGGTCTTGTAGAATTCAAGGATCTTCTGGAGCAGATTGGGGAAGATGTTGCTCATGGAGTTGATCTGGGCAACAGCTTCAGTTTCTGTCGCTGCATTGAGGTTGAAGCCCCAGAAGGCAGAGTAATTCATGTTGGCGAGACGGCCGTCGGCATAGCGGACTGCGACGGTGAGGCGCTTGTCATTGCCGCAAATCTGCAGCTCTTTGGCACCCACGCCCATCAGAGAGACGATCATTTCGATCTGATGAATGGCGTATTCGGGGAAATTTCCGCCGCCGCCGCAGGTGCTGACGAAAAGAGGACCGATATTTTTCTGCTGCAGTTCCATGATTTCAGTACCGAAACGCAATGCAGAACTGCTCATAAGAGGCGTGTTGTATTTGGCGGCAAGATCGAACATCCGCTTGGCAGCTTCGCCGTTGGGGGCAAAGGGTTTGTCAACATAGACAGGTTTGCCGCTCTTGAGAGGAAGCTCTGCAAGTTCTTCGTGGACCTCGGGATTGGAGGGGGCAAGGACGCAGATGCAGTCGCTTTTTTCCACCACTTCGGCGATGGAAGAAAGGGGAGTAACGCCTTGTTCGGCACACCATGCTTTCAAATCTTTTTTGCCTGCGGGGGTGCACTTTTCCCAGGCGTAAGCCACATCAAATTCATCTTTCAATGCGGATTCCCGGATCCATTTGGGGTAATTATTGGCGTGCCATTCGTCAATAAAAAGATCAATAAAACCGATTTTCTTTTTCATAGCGACAGTTTTCCTTAAAGTTACTTGTTTTTCTCATCCACGGTGGGATCACACCCGTTCCAGCAGTAGGTGCACAAATCTTCTCTGGGAATACCGATGGCATCCTGAAGTTTTTCCAGCTGCTGAAATTTCAGCGTGGTGAAATTGAGTTTCTTACGGATCACATTGACCATTGCCAGATATTCTTTTGAACCGAATACCTGATATTTGGCAATGATTTCGGGAGTCAGATCTTCCGTTCCCTCCAGTTCGGCGATGGCTTTTCTTGCCGCCAGTTCCTGTTCGCTGCGGGAACGGGAAAAATTCAGAAAGCGGCAGCCATAGAGCAAGGGAGGACAGGAGGAACGCATGTGCACTTCAACAGCTCCTTTTTCGTAGATACGCTTAACGGTGTCTCCCAGCTGGGTCCCCCGGACGATGGAGTCATCACAGAAAAGGAGTTTCTTACCGGCGATCTGGCTTTCCACGGGGATCAGTTTCATTTTTGCGACCTTTTCTCTCATGCTCTGGTTGGGGGGCATGAAGGAGCGTGCCCAAGTGGGGGTGTACTTGACAAAGGAACGCTGATAGGGGCGTCCGAAACGGTTGGAGTAGCCGATGGCGTGGGGAATTCCGGAGTCAGGGATCCCGCAGATGGTATCGATCTTGTCTTTGTATTCCTCATCCTGATCTGCCATGGAGGCGCCGTTGCGGTAGCGGGCAAGCTCAGTGTTGACCCCTTCGTAACAGCTTGACGGATATCCGTAATAGACCCAGAAAAATGTGCAGATCTTTTTGCAGTAACCGGGTTTTTTCATCACTTCAGTCCCCTCAAGAGTGATCCTGCGGATCTCTCCGGGACCCAGTTCGCAATCGACTTCAAAGTCAAGATTGGGGAAGGCGGAGCTTTCCATGGTCACGGAGCGGGCAGTAACGCTGCCTTCTTCCGAACGGCTGCCGAGGACAACGGGAGTTCTGCCGTACCGGTCTCTTGCAGCATAGATGGCGCCTTCGTGGAGCAGCAGCAGAGAAAGGGAACCGTCAATGACCTGCTGGGCGTGGGCGATACCTTCGACCAGAGACTTCCCCCGGCAGATCAGCATGGCGGCGACCTCAGTGGGGTTGGGTTCGCCTGAGCCGTATTCACTGAGATGGGAAAGACCTTCGCTCAACTCTTTGCGGATGATCTCATCTATATTGTTGATCCTGCCCACAGTGATGATGGCAAAAGTTCCAAACTTCGATGTGACCACAAGGGGCTGATCTTCGTCATCGCTGATGACACCGATGCCGCAGTTGCATCCTTTGAAGACCGCCAGACTTTCTGCGCCGAACTTGGTGCGGAAAGGGGTGTTTGAAATATCATGTATCCTTCTTCTGATAACACTACTGCCGCAGCTCATTGCCATACCGCCGCGCCGGGTGCCCAGATGAGAGTGATAATCTGTACCGTAATAGATGTCCTCAACGCACTCTGCGCTGGAAACGACTCCGAAAAAACCGCCCATATCTTATTCCATCTCCATTTTCATGACTTGCCGTATGCTAAATTTACCACACGGGAGCATTTTTTTCAAACGGTCTGCCGTAAAAATTTGCAATATTTCTTAAAAAATCACTTTCTGACGGTAAGATCGATCTGTTCTCCCACGAAACCGGCAGCCTTACCCTGCTTGAGACTGGCTTTGTAGATGGTGTTGTAGAAACTTATGGGAACCATCAATTTGACTTCCGCTTTGCAGGGGAGTTTGGCAAAATCGATCTTGTTTCCGGGGACTCCCACCGCCTTGAGGAGACACTCTGCCATCATCATGTCCCCGGCAGGAGCCATGTGGACTCCGTCAGAGGTCAGCAGAAATCCTTTGACTTTGGGGTACTGCTTTTTCAGCAGGGCAAGCTGTTTCTGCATGGCGGCATTGGTGTCTGCCAGAAGGCATTTTTTCTCTGCGGCGAGCCGGCGCAGAAAATCGTTGTAGGGAACAAGTTTTTTATTCATATCGTTGGCAGGATCTTCGCCGATCATGGTGGCAGTCATGATGCACACTTTGATCCCGGCTTTCTGAGCGTTGTCAACGATGGCAGTGATATTCTTTTTGTACTGATCCAAGGGGATCCCCATATTTCTTCTGGAGTGCCACACATCGTTGACACCGCAGCTCAAAAAGAGAAAGTCCGCTTTTTTGCTGATAACATCGCGTTTGAGTCTGGCGAGCATCTGATTGGACTTGTGACCGCTGACACCGGCTTTGACGGGAGTGGTTTTCACGCCGTTTTGATTGAGGACGGCGATCACCAGATTGACATATCCGGCTTCCCGGCGCTGCCCCTGCTGGGTGATGGAGTCTCCGAGAAAGGCGACGCGGGAATTGTTTTTGATCTGGATCCCCGATGCAGAAAGAGAAAAAAGAAGACCGGCTGTTACCAATGTGAAAAGAGATTTGTACATGTTTTTATTCCTTGTATGTTTGAGGTGATTTCAAAAACTTTTCTGTTTTGTCGGACTTAATATAACATGAAACGACTTTATTGTCAAGAGTCCTCCGGAAAAAGTTGATTTTTCTCTTGTGGAGAGGTATATTATAGCACAGTTGTAGATGAGAAAGTGTATAAATTTGCTTTTTGTGCTGATTTGTCCACAATAAAGCAGAAAAATCCATTGCTTTTGGCAGGATTTGATATTATACTATAAACAGTAACAATTCACCAGCTCTAAAAAATTTTCAGAAGGTTGAAAAATGGTAGAAGCTATTATTGTCGGCGCCGGTCACCGGTCTTTGTGCTACGCACAGTACGCTCATCAACACCCCGAACAGTTCAAGATCACCGGCGTGGTGGATCCCATTCCCGACCGCCGTGCAGCGGTCCAGCGGGAGTTCGGACTTGACGACTCCATGCTCTTCCGTGACGTGGATGAACTTTGCACCAAACCCAAACTGGCAGATGCCATCATCAATGGCACTATGGACGAACTCCATGTTCCCACCTCTCTGCCGCTTCTGGAAAAAGGATACCATATCCTTCTTGAAAAGCCTGTGGCGATCAGTCTCAAGGAGCTCAACCAGCTCCGTGCCGCTCAGGAGAAGGCGGGCAAGGTCGTCATGATCTGCCATGTGCTGCGCTATGCGCCCTTTTACGCTGAGATCAAAAAGCGGATCCTTGACGGAGAGATCGGACGCATGATCTCCCTTTCCACGGCTGAATATGTGAGCTATCACCACTTTGCCACCTGTTTTGTCAGAGGCAAATGGGGTAACTCCGTGGATTGCCGCACCAGTATGCTTATGGCAAAGTGCTGCCATGATATGGACCTTGTTTCATGGATGACCTGCGGCTCCAAGCCGGTCCGGGTGGACAGCTTCGGCGGACTCCGCTGGTTCTGCAAGGAAAATGCCCCTGCTGATTCCGGAAATCACTGTCTGCGTGACTGCCCCCTTGTGGACAGCTGCGACTTCTCTTCCAAACGGATGTATCTTGACCATCCCGAGCGCTGGGCAAGCTATGTCTGGCCCGAGTTTGATTACCGCAAGGAACTCAATACTCCTGAAAACCGTCTTGCTAAATTGATGGAGCCCGGCAATCCCCACTCCCGTTGCGTCTGGAAGTGCAACAACGATCAGGTGGACCGCCAGAGTGTGATCGTTGACTTTGAGAACGGATGCGTTGCAACACATCAGCTCATTGCTGATACCTGCCGTGCCGACCGCCGGATCCATATCGTTGGTACCGAGGGGGAGATCGAAGGCTTCATGAGTCAGGAGCGTTTCGTGCTCCGCAAACATGATTTGCGTCCCGGCAACGACTATACCGAAGAGACCATCGATGTCAAAGTGACCAATGCAGAAGGTCACGGCGGCGGTGATCTGCGTCTGGTTGAGGACTTTGTCGCCCGGATCAATGGCGAAGAGCCCTCCATCTCTTCCACCGATCTCTGCGATTCTGTCATCGGCAATCAGCTGGTTTTTGCTGCCGATGCCGCCATGTTCGGCAAAAAACGCATTGAGAATTTTGACAGTTTCTGTGAAGAGCAGGCTTGAAATTTTTGAAAAGTTTGCTATATTAAATTGACTGAGGTGAGCCCCCGCTGGACAGCTGGGGTTTTCCCTCGTTACCGAAAGTCGAAAATCAAGGAGAAACTGAAAATGGCTATTGACAAAAATTCAAAGACCTGGAAGAATCTTGAGTACGCCTTCGCCGGGGAATCCCAGGCACGGAACAAATACACCTATTTTGCTTCCAAAGCCCGCAAGGAAGGCTATGAGCAGATCGCTGCCATCTTTGAGCAGACTGCCAACAATGAAAAGGAACATGCCAAACTCTGGTTCAAAGAGCTGAACGGCATTGGCACCACTCTGGAAAATCTTGCCGCCGCAGCAGCCGGTGAACATGAAGAGTGGACCGAAATGTACCGCACTTTCGCTATCGAAGCTGAACAGGAAGGCTACGCCGAACTGGCACGGGTCCTTGAGCGCGTTGCCGCTATCGAAAAGCGTCACGAAGAGCGCTACCGGAAACTTATCGCCAACATCGAATCCGGCGAAGTCTGGGTCCGCACCGGCGAGAACCGCTGGGAGTGCCGCAACTGCGGTCATGTCTATATCGGCGAAAAGGCTCCCGAAGTTTGCCCCACATGCAAACACCCCAAAGCCTACTTTGAGATCGAAGCTCAGAACTACTGAGTCCTTCTTCAAATCTTGCGGCAGCTTTTAAGGTGTCGCTTCCATAAAGACCTCTTGTTTGGATGCAAGGGGTTTTTTTATGTCTCTTTCCTGAAAAATATCTTAAAAGTAATAAAAGTTAACATATTTAGATATTTTTGTGTAAAAATACTTGAAAAGATATGAATTCAGGTGTATATTATCTAATACACTTAGATGTTTTGCGAAATAATCATTGATTTTCAAAGGTTGCAATTATGAAAAGTTTTCGTTTTGTCCCTCTTTTTCTCTGTGCTGCTCTCTTTTTGTTTGCCGGCTGTGCCACGGTCAAAGAACTTGCTCCTGAAAAACGCAAGGGGGAACCCTCTACAGCAGAGTACAAGATCTCGCGCGACCTTCTGATTTGCTTTATGAATAATGATCCCAAAGGCTTCTGTGCAAAGCTCTCTCCTGAAAACAGCAAGGAGTTTGATGTGAAAAAATTTGCGGAGACCCGCAAGGATATGGAGCGGTCTCTGGGGACTCCCGTTTCCTTTTCCTATCTTACAGAGCTTGAGTTTGTGGCTTTCAAACTCCATGTGTGGAAAATTCGCTTCAAGCGTCTCGGCAAGGATCCCAAGACCCGTGAAGATAAAGAGTTTTACAGCGAATCCCTTTTCCGTGTCATTACCGGAAGAACCGGCAGAAACGAACTGCTGGTCATGGGATTTAATTTCCTCTGAGTACCGTTGAATAAATAAAGACCTTCTGATATGGACGGTCTTTATTATTTTTACTATTTTCTTGAATCGTTCCAATTATAAAATTGTTCCCAATTAAAGAAAGGAAAACAAGCAATGAACAAAAAAATTTGTTCAGTCATGGCTTTATTGACAGCCATGGCGGTTCTCCCGGCAGTTGCTGCCGACGGAGGAAAAAATGGTGCTGTGCGTACCATTCATCTGCGTCAATCCGACGCTCAGGTGAAATACGTCAGCAAGGTTTATGAGTTGAAGAATGTCTCTTCTGAGGCGATCCTTCCCTTTGTCAACTCTGCAGTCAAGCGTTACAGTGCCAATTCCACTGTCCGCCGTGTGACCTCTGTCAACGGCAAGCGTGAAGCTCTGCTGGTTTCCACCGGTCAGGATTTTCTCGTCTATGTTGACCAGATCATCCAGACTCTGGACCGTCCCGCCAAGAACAACAAAAAAGGTATCGACGGTACCGGAATCGCCCGTATCGCTTATACTCCCAAGTACCGCGCCGCTGCTGATTTTGCAGGCATCATCAACAGCACCAGCGGATCTTCCGTGGGCGCAGCATACGTCAACCGTGAAACCAATACCATCTTCTGGCGTGACCAGGCAGACGCCGCTAAGAAGACTCTCAAATATGTGGAGTTTCTCGATCAGCCTCTGCCCCAGGTCAATGTCCGTCTCAACTACTATGAACTCCGCGACAGCGACCTCAAGGATTGGGGATTTGACTATCTTGCATGGAAGAACGGTCCCGGTGTCAACCTCTTCAACGTCGGCTACAATGCCGGTAAACTTTTTATGGATGAGGTTTTGAATACTGCCCTCAACGTTGCGACCTCTGCAACCTGGGCAACCGGCGGTTTCTTTACTGCTCCCCAGTTCGACATGAGCTTTATCCGTTGTCTTGAGCAGTCCGGAAATGCCAGTGTCGGCGCACATGCTGAACTGCGTATGCTGAGCACTCCTGTCAGCTCTATGGAGCAGTTCCGCAGACTTCAGATGTATCAGCTTCAGAATTTTGCCAAAGCTCCCTTTATCTACTCCATTTCCATGACTCCTGAATACCAGACCATCGGTAAAAACAGTCTCGGCCGTACCTTTATCGGTAAGAGCTATACAGAAGATGCCGATGGTACCAGACACGGCAATCCCCCGCAGCTTGAAGCAAAGATCATCAATCCCTTTGTCTGTATGCCTTCCAAGGGCAATAAAGGCGGTCTGATTTTCAACTATGCACTTTCATTCAAGGGGGTTGTGGAACGGGGCAATACCGGCGAAGAACTTTTCAACTCTGTGAATTTTTCCGGCGCCGCCACCATTGCTTTCGGCACTGAAAAACTGCTGGCTGTCTATGAAAAGGAAAACTGGGTCGAACAGACCATCGGACTGCCTATCCTCTGCCGTATTCCGATCCTCAAGTACCTTTTCAGCACCACCACCAAGATCCAGGAACGCACTTATATGGTCGTCACCGCTGAAGCGACTCCCCTCAACGCTAACGTCGGCAGCAGAAAGCATGTAAGCGCTACCACTAAGATCGAAAGACGCAAAGATCAGCCTATCTTGAGCTACTTTGAATCCAAGAAAGAAGCAAAGAAGGCTGCTCCCAAGAAGGCAGATAAGAAATCAGCAAAGAAATCTGCTGAGAAAGGCAATAAATAATGAACAGCAAAACTATTCTTTTTTCCGCTGCTGCGGCAGGTTTCCTTTTCTGCGGATGTCAGAATCAGGGACAGCTCCCTGTTGCTCAGATGGTTCCCATGCCTGTGAACAATGGCGGCAGCCGTGAAGTTTCCATCGTTCCTCAGGCTATTCCCGGAACTCCCCGTTATGTCAATAATGGTACCACCGGCGGCTATGCCCCCTCCAATGTGCAGGCTCAGCTCAAGATCGATGTCAAGGACTCCACCAGAGAGGTGAAGGTCATCCGTGACAACACCGATCCTTTTGTGATCACCAAGCCCTACACCTTGAAAAATGCCGATCCCTACGCCGTCCGCAGCTACCTTGAAGCTGCTGTGGGCGCCCGCAGCATCTCTGCCAATCCCGCTCAGGTCATGGCAGTCAAGATGGCTGACGGAACCGGTATCGTTCTGGTCTCTGCCGAAGAGTACCGTTTCAAAGACTCCAAAGCGGGGAAAGGCATTGATTCCATCATCAAGTCCCTCGACCGCAAAGGTCTTTCATACGCTCCCGAAGCCGGTGTCTATGTCTATTTCCCCCGGATCAGCCGTGCTGCCAACTTGCGCGATATGCTGCTCAAGGTCGGTTCACATGAACTGGATCCCCAGTTCGCTGTGGCTCCCTCATGCATCGTGGTCGATGGTGAGCTGAACGCTCTTCTGGTCAAGGCTCCCGCATGGAGCTGGCGTGAAATGCAGAAACTGCTGCAGAAATACGACCGTGCCATTCCCGAGGTGAAGATCTCTTACAGAGTTCTTGAGATCTATGCAGAAAACGATGACCGTATCGGTGTGGACTTCCAGAGCTGGAAGAACAACGAAGGTGTGGACTTCTTTTCTGCCGGTATGACTTCCCGCCGCAACTGGGGAACCTTCTTCACCAGCGGTGTGCATGAGAATGGTTGGAACCGTACCTCTTACTGGAATTTCAACCCCAAGTGGAACACCCGTTATCTGGACTTCATGACCTCCATCGGCAAAGCCAAGTGCCTTGCCCGCGGCGTTCTGGTTGCCCAGAACCGCAGATCTACCCAGCTTCAGGTCGGCAGCGGTTTCTTCTATGACCGCACCTACTACACCGCCGGAGCTACTACCATTGCTGAGGGAACCACTGAGTTCGCTTATCTTGATCTCAACCCCGATGCCATCCAGCGTGAAGGTGTCAACAAGATCATGCCCTATCAGGATCTTGTCAGATTCTATGGCACTGTTTCTTCGCATAACCCCAACAGCCTCCCTGAAGCTCTTATCTCAGCCATGCCTGAAAAGTTCCTGCCCCACATCACTTACACCCAGCGTGTTATGGGTGTCCAGAAAGGTACTTCCATCTACGGTGATGTTCTCAGCCAGGTTACTGATGCCCAGAAAACTCTGCTTACTCCTCAGGTGGCTCAAGCTGCCGCTGCACGGGCTGCCGCTCAGATCGCTGCAGGAAAAGCTGCTCAGGCTGCTGCCGCAGGCGGTGATTACAATGCGACTTTCCAGGCTGTTTACGATGCAGCCCTGCCCCAATGTCTCGCTACTGCAACACCTCAGGTGACTGCCGGTATGGCAACACTTGGTACCAGTGCTCTTTCCCAGTATTTCGGTGGTTTTATCAACAGCTCCGGCAATTGGGTCATTCCCGGTTACTACAATGACTACACCGATCGTGACCATGCCAATACCCATCCCGGCATCATCCACGGCTGGCTCCAGTACCCCATGGTCACTGACGGTTTCAAATTCGACCTCAAGGTCCGTCCTGAAGTAACCGGCAAGGCTGCCAAGCTGCGCTTTGAACTTGACAGTGTCTCTCTGCTGGGCTGGAACTCTGACGGTTCTGCCCGTACCAGCAAATCCGGAACTGCCACCACCGTTCAGGTGGGACTTGAGCCCCAGGAGTTCGTTATCGGCGGATTGCGTAAATCCGAATCTGTCCGCGGAACTGCCGGTCTGCCCTTCCTGAAGGATCTGCCCCTTATCGGTCGTCTTGTTTCCACAGAAACTGAGTCCATCAAACAGTCCCAGCTGGTGCTGATCGCCAAGGTTGAACTTTCCAACCCCGACGACAAGATGGGCGCCGATGTGCAGGAAGAGGTCGGCAAGATCATCAAGCAGGTCAACAAAGGTATCAAGAGCCCCATCGGCAACATGCTCTTCCAGCAGTATCTGCTTGATGAAGATCGTGCTGATCGTGAGAAACGGCTCGACAGACTTTCCGAAACCATCACCGACAAATATCGGGAGCACAGATAATGAATTCCGACGGAGATTGCGAAAGAGGTGCCTTCCAGGTCGATGTTTCTGTTTTCAAGAAAATGGTCCGTATGCTTGAACTCAAGAGACGGCAGTTCTTTGAAAGCGACTGGAAGAATTGTTCAAGGATCATCCCCCGTGCCCAATTCAACCACCTGATGCTGGTGCGTTTTTCAATGCCCTGCAATCTGGGGACCATTATGGGCATTACGGGACTTACCTCTGCCGGAGCTTCTCTCTTTGTGGACAAACTGGTCAATGCCGGTGTCCTGAAAAGGGAAGAAGATCCCAACGATCGCCGGAATATTGTGATTTCCGTAACTGATGAGGGACAAAAGTTTCTCAAAGAGATCGACGACCGTCTTAATGATTTCATCTATGGGTACTTTGCTGAATGTACCGACGATGAACTCAAGATCATAGACGGCGCCATGAGGATCGTTTGTTCCAAAGTTGACGCTGAATAAAACACACAGCGTTACAAAAATACGCCGGAAACTGCCTGCACAGGGGTTTCCGGCGTTTGCTTTTATGCCGCCTTGAGAGTATATTATAAAAGGTTTTGTTAACAGTTCAGGAAATGATCATGCGTGTTTTTCTCTTTTTTCTGGCAATGTTGTTTTCGCTCCATGGAGCAGAGTTGCGGGTAGTTTCACTGTCGCCTGCTTTGACTGAGCTGATCTGCTTTCTCGGTAAAGGTCATTTGCTTGTGGGGCGCAGTGATGTCTGCACCTATCCCGCTGATGTGAAAAAGCTGCCCGTTGCAGGACGCTTTGCCATTCCTTTTACTGAAAAAGTACTTGCATTGAAGCCCGGACTTCTGGTTTCCAACGATCTTGTCAATCCCGGTGTCAAGGTGAACTTTCAGCGCGCCGGTATCAGAACTTTACAGCTCCCCTGCCGGAATTTGAAGGAGTACCGCAAATGTGTTGAGATCCTCGGAAGGGAACTTGATGCCCGTAAAGCGGCAGAAGAGGAAATCAGACGCATTGACACTTTTCAGAAAAGAAAAGTTTCTCCAAAGAATCTGCGTGTTCTGTGGGTCGTGTGGGATACCCCTCTCATGGCTCCGGGGCGCCGTTCACATCTCCATGAGATCATCAAGCTTACAGGCGCCGAAAACGCCACAGGGGAGTTCGATCAGGAGTATGTCCGCCCCTCTTTTGACAAGCTGCTGAAAAAAGATGTGGACGTTATTATCTGGAGCGCCTCCAGTTCCGGGTGGAAACAACGGCGGGTGTGGCAGAAATTCCCCGCCGTGAAAAACAACCGGGTACTTGCCGATCTGGAACAGGACTCTCTCCTCCGTCCCGGTCCCCGGCTCAAGGGCGGAATTGAAAAGTTGGAACGAATTCTGGAGCAATGGAAAAAATGATAAAAAGGATCTTTTTACCCTTACTGCTTCTTTTCGCCGTCTTTGCCGCCGGGATCTTTTTCGGTGCTGAAACTCTCAGTGTCAAAGAGGTGTTTCATTCAAGTGTTGCCGAACTGCGCTTTTTCCGTATGCTGGGAGCCATGTTCATTGGCGGCGCCCTGAGTCTCAGCGGCATGGTTTTTCAGGCAGTGCTGCGGAATCCTTTGGCTGAACCCTATACTCTGGGAGTTTCCGCCGGTGCCGGTGTGGGAGCGGCAGCTGCTTTTATTCTGGGGCTCCACGCTGTCAGCATTTACGCCGTGCCCTTTACTGCTCTGGCAGGTTCTCTTGTGACTTTGCTTCTTGTCCTTTACATCAGCCGGGCAGGGGGAGGGGAAAGATTGCTCCTTTCAGGTGTCATTGCCGGAACCATCTGTTCAAGCATCCTCATGTTCCTGCTTTCAGTTGCCAGCAGTGATGAAGTTGCCGCCGCATCATGGTGGCTTCTGGGGGATCTGCAGTCGGTCAATGAAAAACTGCTCTTCCCCATGATCGGCGTGACATTGGCAATACTCTTTTATCTGCGCTGGTCCGCCGGGGAACTGGATCTTCTGGCGCTGGGGGAAAAAGAGGCTTTCTTTCTGGGAGTCAATGTTAAAAAAATGACCTTCATCATGGTTCTTTGCGCTTCTGTCTTAGCTGCCGTTTCGGTGGCACTGGCGGGAGCCGTGGGCTTTTGCGGACTGATCGTGCCCCATACGGTACGGCGCCTTTGTTCCTCTTCACACAGAAGAAATGTTTTCCCCATGTTTATCTGGGGAGCGGTCTTTCTTATGGGGTGCGATATTTTAAGCCGTCTGGTGCTGCCGGGGCAGGAGCTGCCGGTGGGAGTCGTGACCTCCATTACAGGAGGACCGGTATTTTTGTGGATCTTGAACAGGAAGAGGTGATTTTAATGAAACTCCAAGCCGAAAACATCTTTTTTTCCTACGGTTCAAAGAAGATCCTTGAAAATTGTTCCCTTACCCTCACCCCCGGGAAACTGACCGTCATCACAGGTCCCAACGGCAGCGGTAAATCCACTTTTGTACACTTGCTGGGAGGACTCCTGCAGCCCGGGGCAGGGGAGGTGCTTCTTGACGGAAAAAATCTTAAAAGTTTTTCACATATCGAAAGAGCCTGCCGCATCGGCGTTCTGGCTCAGGAAAAGCTCCCTGCTTTGGATTTTTCAGTGGCAGAGAGGATCATGATGGGGCGCTTTGCCCATCTGCCCCGGCTTTTTGAACCGGGACCGGAAGATAAGAAAAGCGTGGAAGAGGTTATGGATTATATGGGCATCTCATCCTTTGGCTGTACTCCCTGCAATCAGCTTTCAGGCGGAGAATATCAAAAGGTCCTTATCGCCGCTCTGCTCGCCAGAAAGACCCCCATCATGCTTCTGGATGAACCCACTTCCGCCCTTGATCCGGCGGGGGCGCTCAGGTGTATGGAAATTTTCAGGCTCCTCAAGTCCGAAACGGCTATCGCCCTTGTCACCCATGACCTGACCCTTGCCGCTGCCTTTGCCGATGAATTGATCCTTGTCAACAAAGGGCGCACTTTTGCTGCGGGGACTCCCGGAGAAGTCCTTACAAAAGAGAACATTGCTTCTGTGTACGGCTGTAACGCTGAGATCCTTGTTTCTTCAACAGGTCCCGTGGCAGTTTTCAGGTGATTTGCAGGAGATTTTCTTTTTAACAGCTTGATTTTTCAACTTTGTGGAATTATATTCAAGAGAATTCTTTTTTATTCCAGATGTAAGGAGTTTTTTGATGAAAAATGTGATCCGTTGCGGGGTTTGCGGACTCGGTCGTATCGGTTGGGGGTTCCACCTTCCGGCAATCAAGCATACTGAAGGAATGGAGGCAACTGCTGTTGCCGACCCTCTGCAGGAAAGAGCTGATGAAGCAAAGAGCGTCTATGGCGTCCAACACTGTTTTACCGATTGGCACGAAATGGCTGATGCGGGAGTGATCGATCTTGCGGTCCTGGCTTCTCCCACCATCTTTCACCGGGAACAGTGCGAATACTTTATGAGCAAAGGCGCTGATGTTTTCTGCGACAAGCCCATGGCACTGACTCTTGAAGATGCTCAAGTCATGGCAGAGGCCGCAAAAAAATACAACAAAAAACTCATGATCTATCAGCCCCACCGCCTTAACGGTTTGACCCTCAAGGCTCAGGAGATCATCCGTTCCGGAAAACTGGGGGAGATCTGGCAGATCAAACGCAGTGTCTATTCATTTGTCCGCCGCAACGACTGGCAGTCCTTCTCTGCCCAGGGGGGCGGGATGCTCAACAACTATGGCGCCCATTTTCTGGATCAGCTTCTTTATCTTGGGGGAGAATCCAAAGCAGAGGCGATCCGCTGTGAAACAGAACAGATCCTTTCCGGCGGCGATGCCGAAGATGTGGTCACTGTGGTCATGCACGGCGCAAAGGGGACCCTCTATAAACTTGAAATCAATATGGCGGCGGCGATGAGTGTCCCTGAAATCGAGATTTTCGGAAACAAGGGGACAGCTTATTTTCACTCCGGCAAGTGGTATTTGAAATATTGCCCCGATATGGCAGAACTTGTGATGAATGAGGGCTTTGCCGCTCCCGACCGCCGTTATCCCCCGAGAGAAACGAACTTTGTTGAAGAAACTGCTGAAAATCCGGAAGTTTCATCTTATGATTGGTACAAGAAGTGCCGGGATTTTTACAATGGCATTGCTGCGCCGCTGGTTCCTCTGGAGGAAACTTTGGAGATCATGCGGCTGCTGAAAGTATGCCGTGAATCGTCTGAATGTTTCTGGAGTTGAAAACTGTAAAGGATCATATCGAAAATGAGCAAAAGTCTGGATTCTATTCTTTCGGAGCGCGGACTCAACTGGCGTCAGCATTACGGTTTGGCGCCGAACTGGGGATTGCGTCAACCTTCCATCCTTGATCTTTCCCCCGAAGCGCTGGCACGCTGCCGGAAAAATCCCGGTGCTTACGGCAAACGCCTCTGGGGCACAGAGGATATTCTTTTTCCTTCAACAGAGTTTTCCCAACCCTATACCCTTGCCGCACCTGAGTTCGGGAAGAACTTTATTGCTTCTGTGCCTGAGGGGAACAACTTCTACCTTGAACTTGCCGGAAAGATGGGGGGCAAGGTCATTGCTGACACAGAAAAACTGCCTGAAAATGAGCCTGCAGTGATCTTCGGATCTTCCGCCGAGAATAAACATGCCTGCCGTCTTGCCATATTGCAGAAGGTCATGGCAAACGGTCTTTTCCCCGGCAAAGGCGGGTGGAGTCTGGAGTTCCCCTACGGTAAAACTTTGCGTGCTGTTGTCTGCTGCGATGAATCAAGTGTCAAGGCTTTTCTCAAACACTGGGAGGGGAGCCGCACTCCCAAGACCGTCCCAGGTCCCTTCATCCCTGAAATATATCGCGATGCTGAAAAGCTCCTTAAAGAACATGTCAGCCACCACTTTGAGGTCAACTCTTTTGAGGAGTTCGTAAAACTGACTTCCGAAGCATTTGACTGCGGCGGCCCCGAGGTTGGCAGAGATAACGGACACTGCACCGTGCCTCCCATGATCCGTTGCTTTTACGCTTACAAGTACACTGGTGACAGCCGTTTCCTTGAAACCTTCAAAGAGCTGTTTTTCGCCATGGTCCGTTACTACCTGACCTTGCCGGGCGGCGCAAGTTATATTTCAGATTACGACTTCTATCTGGGATCATTGATAAACTGTTTTGCCGCGGCGGAACGGGAAGAGCTTTTCACTGAAGATGACCGTCTGCTGGGAGCTGCTTTCATGCTCAGCTCTTTCAGACTTATTGAAAAGTTCGGCAAAAGCCATTGGCCCATGCGTGAAGGTGTGTTGCGTTTCAACCACGAAACATTCCCCGCCATGAGCTGCTACTGGGGCGCACTCTATTACGGAGAAATGTACGGACTCAAGGCAGATGCGGTAAGGTGGAAATTCTACGCCAAAATCGCTTTTGAAGGCGGCGAACTCAGCCGCACATGGCGTCAGAAAGAGAATTCAGGCAGCTATCAGTGGATCGTTCCCAGCCAGAAGCTCCAGTGGGATCTTGCCGTCAAAGGCAAGCCTTCCCCCGGATTCCGCCGGATGGCTGAGGCGGTGCAGCTTATTTCAGACAATGACGGCAGGCAGGTCTGCTACGGCGACTGTGAGGCGTTGACCGGTTCAACGCACAGGGATATGCTTAATGCTCTGGCTCAGGTTTCCAACGATCAGCTTGCCGCAGATCTTGCCGACCGTCTCTTTTATGGCGGCGCTTCTTCTCTGCCCGTTCCCGGCTGGGGCGGATACCTGCGTTTGCCCCCTGTTCCCAGGGAGGGGACTCTTCCCGGGAAGGGCTGGCAAATGCAGCCTCTGGTTTCCCATATTTACAAGCGTTTCCCTGAAGCAGTCAAGAGCAAAGTCGATAAAGCAGTCTTCCGTGATGAAAAGCGCTATCTCCTTTTTGAACCCTGTTCATGTGATGCCCACAAGCACTATGATACAGGGGCGATCCTGACCTTCCAGTACGGTAAGCACCTCTGGCTGGTGGATAACGGATACGGTTTTGATGTCCGTAATACCCCTGTGAATATGGTTTCAGCCTACTCCGCCCGTGAGGTGGGACCACACTGTCACAATATGATAATTCTGCGGGATAAGGAAGGGAAAGCCATCAAGGGACCGGAGTTTTCACTCTTCCGCCGTTCCGGGGATACTCTTTTCTGCGAAGTCACCTTTGCGGGGTGCATCTGGAAAAGAACCGTCACCCTTCTTGAAAAGGGACTCCATGTCGTTGACAAGGTGAAAAAGGCAGCTGAGGGTGATGCGGTCTCTGTGGAGTGCCAGTTCAACTCTCTGGGGGAAAATTCCCTGAAAAAGAATGTGTGGACTCTGACTCAGAAGGAAGGCGGGTGTGCTGAACTCCGCTTCAAAGATTCAGGCAAAGTCAAGGTCAAAGAAAGTTCCTACCTGACCCGCGGCTGGCAAAACGCTTTGAAAAAGGCTTATTTTTATGCCGAAGGGGATGTGAAACAGCTGAGCCGCACAGCAGTGCTGCCTGAAGATGGGAAAGAAGTGATCTTTGAATCCACCTTTACCGTTTTGTAAGCAGATCTTTTGAGATTTTTCTCAGAAGTGTGCTAAGGTCAAGGCTTTGGGGAAGATTTGAAAAAAATCTTTTTCCGAAGCCTTGATTTTTTATTGTATGGGGAGTATATTAAACTGTTCCTGCTGAAAATTTCCCTGTGTGTGTTGAGGCAATTTCAAAACTCCTCAAAATTGTCAAAGCGCCCTCGCTTCGATCTGATAAAGGGAGCGTTTTCGGCTGTTACCTTACAGGTAGCAACCTCAAACTACCCTTTACAGCTCTTTGCGAATGGCATCTTTGTCA
>JAZODE010000106.1:0-6298 GCA_045596885.1 Victivallaceae bacterium | reverse complement strand
TGTCAAAGCGCCCTCGCTTCGATCTGATAAAGGGAGCGTTTTCGGCTGTTACCTTGCAGGTAGCAGCCTCAAACTACCCTTTACAGCTCTTTGCGAATGACATCTTTGCCATTTTTTGAATGACTTTTGAAATTACCTCTTCTCTCTTGAAATTTCCGGCAGTTGATATATCTTCATGGAAAAGCGTAAGCAAGGGGATTATCCTGAAACTGCTCAGGGATTGACGCAGCCGCAGTATGGAGCGCAGGCGGCAACGGCAAAGATGACGGCGGCATCGGCTAACATGAAAAATATGGTCACGATGACATCCGTGCCATGATCAGGCTTTGAAAAACGCTTCTGCACCCCGCAAAATTTCTTGAAAAAAATGGGGAGCAGTGCTATATTATAGAACAGTTTGTTCTCTGCACGAAACGGAAGTACGGTGAAAGTCCGTCGCAGACGCGCTGCTGTAAGCTGACCGCTTTGATAAGCGGCAAAAGGGTGAGCCATTCAGGTCACTGTTTTTTATGGAGGTAATTTCAAAACTCAAAGAGTTTTGAAATTGCCTCTATGAACGGGAAGGCTTGATGTTCAGGGCAAGGAACCTTCAGCGAGCCAGAAGACGACGTGTTGAGAATTGTTCGTATTGTCTCGCGTCACAGGCATGAAAGGAACCCAAAAACAATGAGACACCCCTTTTTCCGTCGGGGTTGCGGCAGTGTGCCCGCAACCGTAATTTCACGCCCGCATGGGCACGCTTTGTACGACTTGGATGTGCTTCACTCGGCAAAATCGTGCTCCATTCGATCAGCGTTCACGCTGATTGAACTTTTGGTTGTTATTGCCATTATCGCCATTCTTGCCGGTATGCTGCTGCCCGCACTGGGAAATGCCCGGGAAAGCGGAAAAAGCGCCAACTGTATAAGTAACGTCAAGCAGCTGACTCTGGCAAATCTGCAATACTCAGATGCCAGTAAAGGCTATCTTGTGCCTTACGCCCGGGATATGATGACCACCAATGTGCAGCGCTGGTGCGGCACTGCGGATGTGTCAAGCAATTCCGGAGCTGCCCAATATGACTTTATCAGTGCGCCTCTTTCACCCTATATATCGGGATGGAAAGGGGTTTCCCATTGCAGTACTCTTGTGGATGCTCCTTTGAGTTTTGAAAAGAATTGCGGCGGCTATGGTTACAACACCCTGGTGGGAACCTTGTATCCGGGGGAGTTCAGCCCTGAAGCATATTCTTCAGGATTTTCTTTGAAACGCATGAAAAAAGCCGGAGAAAAAATCATGTTTGCCGATTCCTCCATCATGGTGGATAACAACGGAAATTGGAGCCCTTCGCCCACCCGTCACGGATACAGTGCCAGTATCGAAGCTCCCGGGGGGGATTGGATCATGAATCCCACCATGCACTTCAGGCATAACAAGCGGGCTGTAATCAGTTATTGTGACGGACACGCCGCAACAGCACCGATGCTGGATTCAGCGTACGGAGATGAACAGTATCAACTCGGACATCCCTGCGCCAATAATGATGAGATGCGCAACAGATACTTTGATCCGCGTTATTGAGAAGGAGCCGCTTTCCATGAATAAGATTTTTCTTTATTTTTGTGCCGCAGGAGTGCTTTTCTTGTGCGGATGCGGTAAAAAAGCCCCCAAAGCGGACCCTGCACTTCTTGAAAAGTTGAAGCAGGAGGTCAAATGCACACAGTGCCGCGTTTCCAGTCCCTTGGAGAAGTACGAAAGGATCAATCAGGTTTTGGGACGCTGCCCTGCCTGCCGCAAGGTCATCAATGTCCGGGCGGCAATAGATAAGGGGAAAAAGCGCTGAAAAATTCTTTTTCCCCTCTGTATGATCCCGCTCTTGCAGCAGACTGCAAAGGTTTGTTTCAGGAGCGGGTTTGTCCGCTGCCCACTGCCACCCACTTATAGGAACACAGCTCTGCCGGTCCCACGGGACCACGGGCGTGAAGGCGGTCGGTACTGATCCCGACCACAGCCCCCATGCCGTAATCTCCGCCCCCTGAAAGCCGGGTGGAGGCGTTGACCAGAACTGAGGCTGAATCGACACCTGCAATAAAGCGCTCTGAGAGAGAAAGGGAGTTGGTGATGATACCGTCAGTGTGTCCTGAACCGTAACGGGCGATGTGTTTCATCGCTTCTTCAATGCCGTGAACGATTTTTATGGAAAGAACAGGCGCCAGATACTCTGTTTCCCAATCCTCTTCTGAAGCGGCTTTGATACCGGGGAGCAATGCACAGCATTCAGCACATCCCCTGAGTTCCACCCCTTTTTCACCCAGCGCTGACGCCACCGCAGGGAGCAGCCGGGGAGCGGACTTTGCATCAATGAGCAGAGTTTCCAAAGCGTTGCACACCTCGACACGCTGACATTTGGAGTTGACGGTCAGTGAAATGGTCATATCCGTGTCGGCATCCTCTGCCGCGTAAAGGTGGCAGATACCGTCGTAGTGTTTGAGGACGGGGATACGGGTCCCTTCGGAAACGGCTTTGATCAGACTCTTGCCGCCCCGGGGGATGATAAGGTCGATGAACTGCTCCTGCTTGAGCAGTTCGCCTACCACGGCGTGATCGGTGCTTTCGATAAGTTGAATGGCATCGGCGGGGAGTCCGGATTCTTCTGCTGCCTGGCGCATGGCGGCGGCAAGAACCTTGTTGGTCCGCAGAGACTCTGAGCCCCCCTTGAGAATAACGGCATTGCCGCTTTTCAGCGCAACAGCGGCAGCGTCTGTCGTTACATTGGGACGGGCTTCATAGATGATGGCGACCACACCGATGGGAACGGCTATGCGTTTCACCTGAAGTCCGGAGGGCATGGTGCGTCCTTCAAGGACTTTCCCCACAGGATCAGGGAGCGCCGCTGCCTCCTGAAGACGATTCACCATGTACTTGAAGATTTTTTCAGTGATTTGCAGACGCTTTTTGAAGGCATCCGAAAGTCCCGGTGCCGCAGCGAGGTCGGCGGCATTGGCTGCCATAAGTTCCTCTTTGCAGCTGATAAGTTTATCTGCCATGGAATTCAAGGCAGCGGCACGGCATTCGCCGGAAAGAGTTCTGAGAAGCTGAGAAGCTGCTTTGGCACTCCTGGAGGTTTCGACAATGGAATTCATAAATATATCTCCTGAAAAGGTTGCTTACTTTGTCTGTACGATCTTCTGTGCCGGGGCGGTCGGGTAGGCGGGTTTACCCTCCTTGAAAACAGAGAAGTTTGCAAAGGAAGCGTAAATCAGAGCGATCACCACCAGCAATACTGCTGAAACAGGGTAGAGATATTTCCATGGGGTAAGATCCGTGACTTTTGCATCCTTATCTTCAAAGGGGTGTTGCATGGGGGCAATGACTCCCCAAAGCAGCATGGCGAACACCATAAGGGCAAAGACCATGGCGACAAAGTGGAATTGTCCCACTGCGGCAGCCCATTCTTTGAAGGGGGAAACAAAGTACCCCAGAGCATTCAGAACGATACCGCAGATCAGCACTGTATTGGCGGCAGCGGCAGGAACTTTTTTGGAAAACATCGCCACGACGACTACGGCAAGAAGAGGGATAAAGGTCAAACCGTTCATACTCTGGAGGTATCCGAAAATGCTCCCGGCTTTCATCAGCATGGGGGCGATGATGATCGCTGCCACAGTGACGGCAAAACCGAAATACTGCCCGATCCTGACCACCTTTTTGTCATCGGCTCCGGGAGAGATGTATTTTTTGTAGACCTCAAGGCTGAAAAGAGTACAGGTACTGTTGAGCACAGAGTTGAAACTTGAAAGGATGGCTCCCAGAAGGACAGCCGCAAAAAATCCTTTCAAAGGGGCGGGGAGCACCATATTCACCAGAGCACCATAGGCTTTGTCTGAAACAGCCAACCCCGTTTCCGGATCAACGGGAATATGGAGTGTGCCTTTGGTGAAAAGTATGGCGGCGATCATGCCGGGGATCACCAGATAAAGAGGTCCCAGAAGT
Source organism: Victivallaceae bacterium (assembly GCA_045596885.1). Classification (GTDB taxonomy): domain Bacteria; phylum Verrucomicrobiota; class Lentisphaeria; order Victivallales; family Victivallaceae; genus UBA1784. The sequence goes on along the minus strand of JAZODE010000106.1, from coordinate 2,326 downwards.
TTCAGAAAACCTGTGAGCAGCACGCCCTTTTGTCCTTCCGCAAGGGATTTTGCCCCCAGTGTCCGCTGGATGATCTGCTGATTGGTACACCAGTAAAAGGTGTGTATCAGCAGGATCCCTGTGAACAAGGCGAAGAAGGGCGCTTCGCTGTCATTGGCTCCAATAGAGTTGACGCGGCTGCCGCCCCCCTGACGGAATGCGGCAAGGTCTGCAGAAAATCCCCCTGCATCAAGGGCATCAAAGGCGAAATAAGCGATCAGAAAGCCGCCGATAAGCAATCCGATACCGTTGAGGGTGTCAGAGACAGCACAGGAACGCAATCCGCCGAAAACAGCGTAGGCGCCGCCGATAAGCGCCACCGCAATGACCAGTATGTAAAGCTGCACAACTTCATTTGTGACGCCGATAATGTTGCCCAGATCGAGGATATCCAGCATCCCCCGGGCGCCGGTGTAAAGAATGATGGGCAGCAATATCACCATATATGAAAGAAGAACGATCAGATTGCAGACGGCTCCTGTGGTATCGTTGAATCTCAGACGCAGATATTCCGGCACCGTGGTGATCCCGGCGCGCAGGAACTTGGGGAGAAAACAGAGTGCCATAAGCACAAGGGCGACCACAGCGACCACCTCCCACGCCATGACGCTCATGCCCTCTTTGAAGGCGGAACCGTTCAATCCCACCAGCTGTTCTGTGGAAAGATTGGTCAGGAGCAATGATCCGGCAATGACAGGGAAGGTCAAACTGCGTCCTGCAAGAAAGAAGCCTTCCTGCGATGTGTTCTCTTTGTTGCGGACCAGAAGCCATGTTCCGGCGGCAACAAGAAATGTAAAGAGGAGAAAAGATATGATGGTCACAGTAAACATTTTTTATGCCTTTCCAATGGATTTGAATTTGTTTTCTGAGAAGAACACAAGGATAATCTACTGCATGAAATGGAAAAATGCAAATATTTTTACAGGAAAACAGAGTAGTTTTCGGGGAATTTTCCTTAAAAGAGGCGCGAAAAAAATACTTTGCGCAAAAGAACTGTTTCCAGAGCTTACACCGACCACCACATGCCGAGTGTTCTGATCCAATCGTGCTTTTTGAAGCCCCAGCGCCAGACGCAGAAAATTCTTTTCAGGTAACTGGGCTCATTCAGGTTGTCTGCCCAGGCATTCAGCATCTCTCGCTGCCGGGGAGAGAGCTTTTCATGGTATTGCTCTGCGAATACAGCCGCCTGCATCTGAGTCAGGCGGAGCCGTTCTTTGAGAGATCCTCTGGACAGAAACTTTTTGATAAAGTTCTTCCGGGGCACTGCACCGTAAACATTGGAGTTATGCTGGCGGTATTCAGTAAGGGCATCATTGACGAAAACGATCCTGCCGAAGGCCGCCGCCGTCAGGGCAACATACCAATCGTGACAGACCGCATTTGAAGGCACGGAAACAAGGTCGTACAGGGCTTTGTTGATCATGACTGTACAGCCGGTCACATTATTCTGGATAAGGAGATCTTTCAAATCTGTCTTGCCGGGATCAAGTGATTGATAACGGATGAATGAATCCGAAATCCCTGACAGCTCTTCCGTGACCACATGCAAATCGCTGTGGACCAGAATGGGGGTACTGCTGCCCCATTTTTCTTCCGCTTTTTTCATAGCGGAAAGAGTTTTTTCAACCTTATCACTATGCCAGACATCATCCTGATCGGCGAACATGTAATAAGAACTTTCCGGAGCGCTTGCAAGCAGTTTGCTGTATGAACGGACAACTCCGCAGTGCTCTTTATCTGCAAGAACCGTAAAGTCCGGAAAGCGGGCGTTCAGTTCATCCGGAAGAGTAAAATTCCCATCAATACGGCACAATAATTGAAATTCCCGGCAGCTCTGCTCTTGCAGAGACTTCAGGAAATCGGTCAGAAAGGGGGACTCCCCGTATATTGAAAGAAGTACCGTTATCGGTTTCATACACAATCCTGATATTTACATAGACATCCTCAATATAACACCACTTTGAGGAAATTTCAATCTCATTGGTGAACAAAATGAACTTTTCTTTTGTTTTTGCCAAGGGGGAAAAGGCAATTTTTGAGGAGAAAAAGAACCGTCATTTGTGAAAATACGGGGCGCGGAAATGTAATGAAAGAGGAGATATTTCATTAAAAACGGACTTGAGAGGCAATTTCAAAACTCCTCAAAATTGTCAAAGCGCCCTCGCTTCGATCTGACAAAGGGAGCGTTTTCGGCTGTTACCTTACAGGTAGCAACCTCAAACTACCCTTTGCAGCTCTTTGCGAATGGCATCTTTGCCATTTTTTGAATGACTTTTGAAATTACCTC
>JAZODE010000105.1:0-43515 GCA_045596885.1 Victivallaceae bacterium | reverse complement strand
TTGTCCTCCTGATTTTTGAAGCGCAGTATGCGACTTCGGTGTTTTTGGATTAACATAAATCCGTTTTTATCAAGAGGCAAACCACTTTTTGTTTTCAGTGCAAAAAAATGAGAGACCTCTTGTGTCTCTCATAATATCTTTGTTGTCAGCAAGATTTTTGATTCAGGATTTGCTTACTTTACCGGCATGTATGCAATGTTGAACAGTGCTTACTTGCATACCCAGGTTCTTTCAGGGGCTTCCGTATATATGCAAGAAATGGTGAATGCTGTCGCTATCAAACCAGTATATTTTGAAAACACTATTGTTTACTCCGGCGGGATCATGGAAGTTGTTGACAACGTCTATTTGACTCCTGGAGTTGCTGGTGATTCAGCAGGAGAGAGGGTATTTAACACTCTTACCGTCCAGAGAGGCGGCGAATTTGACATGTGCAACCGGGGGATCGTTTCCAATGGCGATATTCAAGGAGTCCTCAACATGGAGAGGGGGGCCGTTCTGCAGAAAACATTGATCCACTCCGGCGGTATCGCTTATTTGACCACACGGGCGAAAGGTGAAGATATCACCGTCAGCTCCGGCGGCAATCTCTATATTGCCATTACAGCAAAAGCTGAAAATGTTGCCGTCAATGGCGGTGCCGTCCATGTCGCCACCGGCGGTATGCTCTCTGATGTCACTGTTTCCGGTGACGGTAAACTTTATCTCTACGGAGGTGCAATTCTTGACGGAGAGATAAATGTCAGAGGTACCATGTATCTGGATGATGATACTGTCAATAATGGCAATGTGAACTTTGTTCTCTCAGAAAATAGTTCAGCCCCCATGCTGAACGACTATTCACGCCTTACCGGCGGCAGCTGCAGTGTGACCGTTGCCGACAGCAAGGCTGGTGAATATCTGATTGCAGGAAATGCTGACAGCTTCTGCGGTTCTGTGGAAGTTCGTGACAGCAGCGGAGCCGTCACCGGAGAGCTTTCCACCCAGGGGTTCCTCACAGTGGATGATGTCGTTTACACTCTGAGTAATGATGATGGTATGCTTTCCATCGATGCAATGATCCAGGCATACAAAAAGAGTATCAGCTGGGAAACAAACGGAGCTGCCGGGCAGTACATCCTTGAGTATTCCACAGACAATTTCGCCAATGTGTTCCGTGTGAATGTCAACAGTTCTGCGATGGATAACTATCTGCCCGCAGCAGGAACTTATCAATGGCGGGTCTCTTTTGATGGAAATACATGGATCAATGGCGAACAAATCATTTTTGAAACGCAGCCCGAAGCGGAAAACATCTTCTCGGATGCTGACGGTGATATGGATATCTTCTTTGCCAATGCCGCCGGGACATGGGAAAGCAGCTATGCGGCTCAGCACTTGGGCGCTATGGAAGGATGGAGCGGAACCGGGGAAAAAGTCATACTTGCAGGCAAAAACAAACTTGCAGACCTCTTTGCCGGTTCAACTGATGCCAATATCCTTGTCCTGACCGACGATGCCAACGGCGATGCTTTGTTTGTGGATGATATCTACACTGATCTCGGCGATCACGCCCGTTTCGCTCAAATCGACGAAATCCGTGCCGGAGCGGGAGACGATATCGTGGATATGACGTCACAGCGCTATGCTTACGATGGTTCTGAAATCGAGATCCACGGAGGGGATGGCAACGACACCCTTTGGGGCGGCGCTGAAACAAACATCCTTTGGGGCGATGCCGGGAATGACCGTCTGGTGGGCGCTGCAGGAAATGATGTGATCGCAGGCGGTGCAGGTAACGACTCCCTGCACGGCGGCGGCGGAAGTGACATTTTTACCTTCGGCGGCGCCTGGGGATGCGACACCGTTGAACAGCTTGCCGACGGCTCCGTCACCTTGTGGTTTGAGACGGGTTCCGAAAGCAACTGGAACGCTCTTACCATGACCTACTCTGACGGCGTCAACTCTGTCAGCGTGTCCGGGTGTATCAACGTGACGCTCCGCTTCGGCAGCGATGCCTCCTTGCCCGCAGGAGCCTTTGAGGAAGAAACGACCCGCAAGGTCTTTGAAGAAAAAGGTATGCTTGCCTGATTTTTTCAACAAAGCATGTTACGGGCTGCCCGCTCCTGACTCCCCAGGGGCTCGGCAGCCCGTTTTTGTGTTAAAAGATCAGGATTTTTCTTCTTTTTTTTGGTGTGCTGCTTGAAAAAAAGTTTTTGGAGGTTATATTTCAAGATAACACAGTCATTCCCAAATTCAAAAGGAACTTTTTCTGTATGAAAATCGAACGCAACTATGATTTCCGTCACCGGATGGATATCGTTCACCATCCTGAGACCCGTGATCCCGAAGCCCGCCCCGCAGCAGGCGAGATCGTTATTGATGACTCCTGGTGCATCGTCTGTCCCGCCAATGCCGACGAGCGTATCACCAAAACGGCCGTTGACCTTCAGGATTATTTCCGCGTGGCAATGCAGCTTCCGTTGACCATCCGTGAAAGCGCCGCTGACAAGTGTATCGAACTGACCATTGATGACACTCTGGAAAAAGCCCTTTCCTACCGTTTGACTGTAAAGGGAAACAAAATCACCATCGCAGGTAAAGATCCCAGAGGCGTCCGTTTCGGCGGCGTGGGGTTGGAAGATATCCTCAACTTCCGGGAAGCGCCCTTCATCTCTGAGCAGTCCGAAGTCCATGAACGGCTGGTCACTCCCCGTATGGTCCACTCCGGCTGGGGGATCGACGAATTTCCCGACAGCCACCTCAATGCCATGCTCCACGCCGGACTCGACACCGCCGTGGTATTCACCACCGGCGTTGACCAGACCAATGTGGGCTATCTCGATATCAACGATGTGATCCAGCGCGCCAAAAAGTTCGGTCTCGATACCATGCTTTACGGCTATCTCCCCGGATACAAGCATCCCGACGATCCCGATGCGCAGGAGTTCTTTGAATCTGTTTACACCAACATTTTCAACCACTACCCCGACGCCCTCGGCATCATGCTGGTGGGCGAATCCGGTGAATTCCCCAGCAAAGACCCCGAAACCACCGGCAAACGCTATCGTGAAAGCCTTATTGACGGTATTCCTGATCCCCGTCCCAGCCCCGGCTGGTGGCCCTGCAAAGACTATCCCAAATGGATCGCCCGGGTGCGGGACGCCGTCCACAAAGCCGCCCCCAACGCCATGATCGTTTTCAACACCTACAACTGGTTCTGGGCGGATGAAGAACGCCGCAAAGAGTTCCTGAGCAACTTCCCCGAAGATGTCTATGTACAAATCACATACGATATCGGCAAAAAATATAAACGCGAAGGCATCCCCAGTGTGGTGATGGACTACTCTCTCTTTGCCGATGAACCCGGCGACTACTTTGTCACAGAATCCCGTAACGCCCATTCATTCGGCATCAAGCCCTTTTCCACCAGCAACTGCGCCGGTGCCACCTGGGACTTTGGTGATATTCCCTATCTGCCCACCCCCCAGCGCTGGATCACCCGTTTCAAGCATCTGGATCAGGCGCGCCGCGACTGGGATGTCTCACGCTTCTACGACAACCACCACTACGGCTGGTGGCAGTCGGTTGTGACCGACCTCGGTAAAGGATTCTTCCAGACGCCTCAGGCAGATCCCGAAGAACTCCTCGAAAAGATCGCTGTCCGCTACTTCGGCAAAGAAGCTGCTCCCGCCATGGTCAAAGCATGGGCAAAGTGGAGCGAAGCCATGGGACACTACACCCCCGGTAATGAAGATCAGTACGGTCCCTTCCGCGTAGGTCCCTCTTATCCCTTCATCTTCCAGCCCAACATCACCCGTACCATGGGACAGAAGGAGATCAAGTTCCCCACCGCTCCCCATGCTCATTTCGGGTGGAAGATCATCAAAACCTTCTACCAGCCTTACGAAAATAAGGACCAGTTCCCCGGCAAGATGCGCTACCCCGCAGAAGTCCGTTCTCTGGAAAAGATGCTCGCACTCTGGGATGAAGGTCTTGCTTTGATGAAAGAGGCTCTGCCCCTTATTCCCGAACGGAAAAAAGAGCGCGCCGAAAGGGAGATCAATCTTGGCGAATTCATCCGCTGCGCCATCATCACCGGAACCAATATCAAACGGTGGTGGCTCCTGAACAATGCACTGGTCTCCTGCGACGATCCGGCAGAAGCATTGAAGCTCCTCGACAAAATCGAAGCCCTTGCTTATGCCGAAATCGCCAACGCTGAAAGCGCCATCCCCTTTGTGGAACAGGATTCCCGTCTGGGCTGGGAGCCCTCCATGGAATATGTCTGCGACAAATGGCATATCGAGTGGAAGATCCGCCAGGTCAAATCCGTTCTCTCAGGCGACATCGCCACCTACCGCGGCATCCTGAACCTCAAGTAAGATCCTCAGGACATTGCCATGGATGTACAAGTCTGGAGCGTAAGTCAGGTCAACGCCTTTGTCAGAGACACTATCGACGGGGCGTTTGCACCTTTCTGGATCTGCGGTGAGATCGGAAATCTGCTGATCCACCGCTCCGGACATGTCTACTTTACCCTCAAAGACGCCCGATCCCAAATCAAGGGATGCTGGTTCGGCGGCGCCGCTCAAGCTCAGGCGCTGCGGCTGAACAACGGCAGTTTTGTGGAAGCCTTCGGCAAATTGGGCGTCTATGAGGTCCGGGGAGAATACCAGATCAATGTGCGCCAAATGCGTCTGGCTGGTATCGGCGATCTGGTCAGGCAATTTGAAGAGCTGCGGCGGAAACTGGAGTCCGAAGGACTTTTTGCCCCTGAGCGCAAAAAGCCCATCCCCACCCTGCCCCGCCGTATCGGTGTCATCACAAGTCCCACAGGAGCAGCGATCCGGGATTTTCTCCAGATCATCAACCGCCGCTTCCCAAATGTCCACATCACTATCTTCCCCTGTCAGGTACAGGGAAACACCGCAGCTGCAGAAGCGGCGGCGGCTGTTGAATTTTTCAACCGGACCCGGGCGGCAGATGTCCTCGTCATCACCCGGGGCGGCGGCAGCATGGAGGATCTGTGGCCCTTCAACAGCGAACATCTGGCACGGAGCATTGCCGCAAGCAGCATCCCCGTCATCAGCGCCATCGGGCATGAGATCGACTTTACCATCTGCGACTTTGTGGCGGATCTGCGGGCTCCTACCCCCTCAGCAGCAGCTGAACTGGTCATAGGCAGACGGGCGGAGTTTGCCGACTCCATAGAAAGGTGTGCCAAAGATATGGAACGCACCGTCATGATGCGTCTGCAGGAAAATCAACACCGGGTGGAACGCGCTGCCGGAAGTTATGTTTTCCGTGAGCCTCTCAGGATGATCGAACAGCGCTGTCAGTTCCTCGATGAACTTGAAATGCGCATGAGCAATGTTTCAAATTACGCCCTTGACCGCTCATCAGCGTCATTGGAGCGTCTCTCTACTGCCCTCAATACGCTCAATCCCCTCAGAGTTCTGGAACGGGGCTACGCCTTTGTGACCGACAGCGAAAAGAAGGTCATTTCCACCAGTGCGCTCTCCGATGGAACAAAACTCCAGCTCCACTTTGCCGATGGTTCAGTGCCGGTCACAGTGGAAAAGTAACGCGTCACCTTTCAGGGCATCAGTGCGCATATTTTTTTCCCGGCGCAACCCCACGAAGTATCAGGCGCAAGCTCCCATGAGCCCCTTGCACGGGGAAGTCTTTCAAGAATATCCTGCCATACAGGATCGCTTCTTACGCCCAGCATGTCGCTTGCTGTGACAAGTCGCCGGCAGAGAGCATGGATAAAATAAAGCTGGCGGTCCACATTTTTTCCGCAACTGGCAAGGGAATCGTTCTTTCCGCCGGGGAGCGGCGAAAAAGGCAGAGAAAGTTTGAAATTCTCCGGAATGACAGAAAGTTCGATCACTTGCATCACTTGTTTCATAAAATCAAAAGCATACTCCCTGAGAAATCCGATATCGTGCATATCGTTGCAGTATTCAAACATCTCCATCGCCGTCAGACAGGAAGGGGATACATCAAGGGCGCCCAGCCAGTCCAGCCCCAGAGGCAAACCGTTGCGGTCGCTCCTTTTGGGAAGCCGGAGCCCATCGTCTATCCCCGCAAAACATTTGGCATTATAGCGCCAGATCAAAGAATTGCGGCATATCTTCAAGAGTTGATTTTTCAATAATTCGGCAAATTTGAGCTTTCTCATACCGCTGCACCAGCAGCTGAAATTACCGTCGAAATAAAACGACTCCTCCGGATACATCAGCAACTGATGCACAGCGGTGAGAAGTTCTATTCTTTTTTCTTCTTCAAATCCCGCAAGATGCCGCGTCAGCAGAAAGGCCTCATTCCACCAGGCGTGTTTCTTTTCTGCAGAGTGCTCCCACTCCGATTCGCCTTTGAAAAATTCCTCATTGCTTTCAGGAGTCCGTGCGGCACAACAGAAAATCCCATCTCCGGTATAAATTTTCCAACTGCCTTCAATGACCCGGCACGATTGGATTCCTTTTCCCCGGAACATGAAGCGGTCACTTTTTTCCCGTTCGCCGGAAAATTCGACCTCCATCCCTCTGCCGTCAAAAATTTTCATTATGCCGGAGTCAAATTCAAATCCCCAGCGTTCCAACCCGGCAGCAGGGGAAACATGGATCTCCATCTTCAATTTTCCCTCCGGAAGTTCATGGGGGATCCCCGGAGGAACAACACTGTTCATGAGAGCCGGATTTTTCTCATCAAGCGCCTGATGGATCCTGCGCTGCCGGGCGGTAGGGGGCCAGGGCGTTCCGCTGAGGGGAGCACTTTTGCAAACAGTGATAACGCCGTTGCGGTACTCAACTTTGAATTCCGGTAAAAAAGTAACTGGCGCTGATCCGTTGTCAAACGCTCCTGAAATTATTCTGTACATGCTTTGCCCCCGGGTATTTTATACACATTTTGCCTCTTACATTCCTTAATATAGCTCTCTTTTGCGGTCAATGCAACTGAGACAAAAAAAATCCCCTCCTTTTTACGGGAGAGGATCGGAATCGTATAAAGCCGGAGAAAAATTATTTTTCGATTTCCAGCTCAATATCTTTGACCTGGGTCACAGCCTTGTGGTTGCCCCAGTTGATCAGCATGATCACCTGTGCTTTGGCAGCCCCTGCAGTCCAGCTGCCGCCTCTCAGAGAGTAGGGGATCCTGCCTTTGGCAACGCCTTTCATTTCTGCGGTCTGACCGTCAGAAAGCTTTTTATAACCGCCGGTGTACATATAGCCGCCGCCCAGATGGGCTCTGACAGGAGTTCCGGCAGCAACTGCCTTGGCGAGAGGTTTCTTCAAAGTAATTTCCAGATTACCGTTGACAACAGCGACCTTGGAGCAAGGCAGAAGATCTCTGTTGGGCAGATCGGAGTAATCTTTCTTTGCGTTAAGAGCAACTGCATACAGATACTGGACTGCCCACTTGGAGTTGTTTTTGAGGATCAGTTTGGTATCGCCGACTTTTCCTGCCTTCAAGACAGTGGTCTCAGAACCGGGCTGGATATTGACACTTTCAGCACCGATAGCTTTGCCGTTTTTGTCATAGGGAATGAATCCGAGGTAAATATAGGCAGCACCGCCGGAAATTCTCTTGACATCCGCTTCAAGTTTGTATTTTTTCTTGATATCCACATCAAAAAGTCTGGTGGAAGAGATCATTACGGATCCGGTCGCCTGAAGCACATCTTTTTTAGCCCCGACCCACTGGACAGAGCCGCCCATGCTCTTCCAATCGGAAGGCTTGTCGAGTTTGAATTCGATCCCGTCAGCAAAAACTGAGCCGGTCAATGCGGCAACTGACACAACTGTGGCAAAAAATTTGTTCATAAACGACCTCCTTTTTGATAAAGTGTACCTAAATATAATACTTTTGTGCAAATTTGTCAAGGTCAGGCAGGAAAAAAATTGAAAAATCTTTTCTCCAGTGCTATATTATAGGGTGCTAATCACAGTATTGTTTTTTTGATAACTAAGGACGATCACATGGACCAGCAATTTGAGTATTTGAAGAAGCTGCCGGATGAATCAGGAAATCTGATCCGGGGACTCCAGCTCATTCAGGCAACTGAAGGGTATGTCTCCGACGAAGCGATCCGTGCTGCAGCAGAGTATTTTCACCAGACTCCCGTTGAAGTTGAGGGAGTTTTGACATTCTACGCCCAATTCAAACGGGTCAAACCGGGGCGTTTTAAAATCGCTGTCTGTGATGGTACCGCCTGTCATATCAAGGGAGCCCCTTTGATCCAGGAGTGGATCAGACAGGCTATCGGCGTCGCTCCCGGCGAAACCGATGCCGAAGGGCGTTTCTCTGTTGAAGCAGTTGCCTGTCTCGGCTGCTGCAGTCTTGCCCCTGTCATGAGCATCAACGGCAGAGTCTACGGTAAACTCGACCGCCGCGAATTGAACCGGATCCTCAAGGAGTACAAAGACAAATGAATCCTGACATTAAATTTTTCCGGGTCGGCGTCGCCAGCTGCGGTATCGCTGCAGGAGGTGCTGAGGTCCGTTCCATGCTGGAGTCTGCCAGTTCCGTTCCCGTCATCGGCGTCGGCTGTATCGGACACTGCTATGCCGAACCCATCGTTGAAGCAGTTCTCAATGACGGCACATCCGTTTTTTACAGCGAAGTAAAAGCCACTGAGAAGGCGATTGCAAACATCATCGAACTGGGGAAAGAAAACCGTTTTGAGATCCCCGCAGTGCGAAAGTCCAAAGAGCTGGTCAAAGTGCTGGCTCTGGCTGGGAAAGTCGATCCTGAAAACTTTGACGACTATGTACAAAACGGCGGCTACGAAGGACTCAAAAAAGCCCTTACCATGAAGCCTGAAGAGGTGGTCAATGAAGTAAAGATCGCCGGACTGCGCGGACGGGGCGGCGGCGGGTTCCCCACCGGAAACAAATGGGGTTTTCTGGCTGCCAGGCAAGCCGATGAAAAGATCGTCGTCTGCAATGCCGACGAAGGAGACCCCGGTGCCTTTATGGACCGTGCCCTTATGGAAAGCGTTCCTCATCAGGTCCTTGAAGGTATGCTCATTGCCGCATACGCTACCGGAGCAACCAAACTTTTCATCTACTGCCGTGCCGAATATCCTCTGGCGATCAAGAATATCTCCTCTGCCATCGCTCAGATCTATGAACACAAACTCAATGTGTTCAGCGACAGAGAACTTGAGATCGTTATCAAAGAGGGCGCCGGCGCTTTCGTCTGCGGTGAAGAGACCGCTCTGATCGCTTCTCTGGAAGGACGCCGCGGTCAGCCCCGGTTCCGTCCTCCCTTCCCCACTGACAGCGGGTACAAAGGTTTCCCCACCATGATCAACAATGTGGAAACCTTCGGCAATGTGCCTCTGATCCTCCGTGAAGGCGGCACCGCCTTTGCTTCTGTGGGTACAGAAGGCAGCAAAGGTACCAAGATCTTTGCTCTGGCAGGGGATTTGAAATTCCCCGGTCTGGTGGAAGTCCCCATGGGAACCACTCTCAACGAGATCGTCTTTGATATCGGCGGCGCAGACCGTTCTGTGGTCAAGGCAGTTCAGACCGGCGGTCCCTCTGGGGGCTGTATCCCGGTTGAACTCTTTGACACGCCTGTTGATTACGACTCTCTGCGGGCTCTGGGCGCCATTATGGGCTCCGGCGGCATGATCGTGGTGGGCAATGACCGCTGCATGGTGGAAACCGCCCGCTACTTTTTGGACTTTACACACAAGGAAAGCTGCGGCAAATGCACCTTCTGCCGTGTGGGAACCATGCGTATGTTTGAGATCCTTGAACGGATCACCGCCGGGGAAGGTACTGAAGAAGATCTTGCCATGCTTGAGGATCTGGGTCCCAAAATCAAAGCGGGCTCCCTCTGCGGTCTGGGACAGACTGCCCCCAATCCGGTACTGGCAACATTGCGTTTCTACCGCAAAGAGTACGAAGAACATGTCCGCGAACACCGCTGCGCCGCACTGCAGTGCAACGCCTTTGTGGATCTGGCATTGGAACAGGATAAATGCGTCAAATGCAAACTTTGCATCAAAACCTGTCCCGTGGGCGCCATCGGCGATGACTTTGTGATTGACAATGAAAAATGCACCCGCTGTAACAGCTGTGCCGATGTTTGCCCCAAAGGGGCGATCAAACGGGTGGCGAAAGGAACGAAATAAAGATGAGTATTGAATTCATACTGGACAACCGGACTGTCACCGCAGAACCCGGCGAGACCATATTGGATGTGGCACGGAAAAACGGGATCGAGATCCCCACCTTGTGCCGTGATGAAAGAGTCAGCAAAACCACCAGCTGCTTTGTCTGTGTGGTGAAAGATCTTAAGACCGGAAAATTCATTCCTTCCTGTTCCGCCTGTCCTGCTCCCGGGCAGAACATCGACTCCTCTTCCGAAGAGGTCAAAGATATGCGCAGGACCGCTCTGAATCTGCTTTTGAGCGAACACGCCGGCGACTGCGAAGCCCCCTGTACTCTTGGGTGTCCGGCACATGCCGCCGTTGAAGAGTATGTCCGAGCCGGTAAAAACGGCGATTTTCTGGGAGCGCTCAAGATCATCAAGCAGCGGATCCCCCTGCCCCTTTCCATCGGCAGAGTCTGTCCCCGTTTCTGCGAAAAGCAGTGCCGCCGCAATGTCTACGGCGAACCTGTGGCAATCAATGAGTTCAAACGCACCGCTGCCGACATCTGCTACGATGAGTATATGGAGCAACTGCCTGTTCTTTCAGGCAAAAAGGTCGCTATCGTGGGCGGCGGTCCTGCGGGACTTTCTGCAGCTTACTATCTGCGTTTGGGGGGCATTGCTCCTGTGATCTTTGAAGCCATGCCCAAAGCGGGCGGTATGCTGCGTTACGGTATCCCCGAATACCGTCTTCCCAAAGCAACTCTTGACCGGGAACTTGCCCACTTTGAGAAAATGGGTATCGAATTCCGTTTCAACAGCAAGATCGGCGTCAATGTGGATCTTGAGGATCTGAAAAAAGAGTACGATGCAGTGATCCTTGCTGTGGGATGCTGGGCGGGAAGTTCCATGCGCTGTGAAGGCGAAGAACTGGCTCTTTCAGGTATCGACTTTCTCCGTGAAGTCGTCGAAAGCGGCAACACCCTTGCCAACCCCGGCCGTGTTGCAGTGGTGGGCGGCGGCAACTCCGCCATGGACTGCGTGCGTACTGCTGTCCGCCTCGGTTCCGCCGATGTGAACTGTTTCTACCGCCGTACCGAAAATGAAATGCCCGCAGAAAAGCTGGAAATAGAAGAGGCAAAAGAAGAGGGCGTCAAGTTCCACTTCCTCGCCGCTCCCGTCAAACTTGAAAAGCGCAACGGCGCTCTCGCTCTGACCTTGCGCAAGATGGAACTGGGGGAACCCGATGCCTCCGGCAGACGCAAACCCGTTGAAGTCCCGGGCAGCGACTATACTCTGGAATTCGACACTGTCATCGCCGCCATCGGTCAGAAAACAGCAGCTCCCGCAGCAGTGCCCACCAACAAATACGGCGATATTCCTCAAATCACCGGCGAAAAGATCTATGCCGCCGGAGACTGCGTTTCAGGTGCCGCCACCGTTGTCGAAGGTGTCGCCTCAGGCCGTGATGCCGCCAATCTGGTACTGAAAGATCTCCTCGGTATCCCCGTCCCCCAGGAACACACTGTCAATGTTTCCCGCGGGAAATGGCAGTCCCTCAAAAAAGAGGATCTTGTTTTCCTGCGTGACGATGTTTCAGAAGCTCCCAGAGAGCAGCTCAAATACATCTCTCTTGAGGAACGCAAAAGCTCTTTCAAAGAGGTGAACTCCTCCATGACGCCGGAACAGCTCAAGAAGGAGGGCGACCGCTGTATCGAGTGTTCCTGTACCGATAAACACGATTGTGCTTTGCGGAAACACGGTGAATGTTATCACTGCAACCCCGAAGCCATTCCCGGTGCCCGTCAGAAGCTGAGCTATGACATCCGTCATCCCCACATCATTCAGGACCGTTCAAAATGTATCAAATGCGGTATCTGCGTCAAGACCTGTAAAGAGGTGGTGAATTTGACGCTGCTTTCCCCCAAACTCCGTGGCTTTGCCACCTGTGTGGGAACCGCTTTTGATCAGGGACTGCCTGCCAGCTGCTCTGAGTGCGGCAAGTGCGTTGAAGCCTGCCCCACCGGTGCTCTTGACTGGCGGCGGAAAAAATAAACTCCGGGATCTTCCATGGCTGAAAAGTACAAAGTCCTGATCGTTGACGACGAAGCTCCTACCCGTGAAGCGCTTCTGCGGTATCTGCGCAGAAACTTTCAGGTAAAGGGAGCTGCCGACGGCGCGGAGGCTATCGAATACATCAGATCTGAGGAGTTCGATCTTGTCCTCACGGATCTGCGGATGCCCCGTGCCGACGGCATGAGTGTCCTTGAGGCGGTTCAGGGAAAAAATCCACCGCCCTTGTGCATTCTTCTCACCGCTTACGGTTCCATCAGTGATGCCGTCAAAGCAGTGAAAGCAGGCGCCTTTGACTTTGTTGCCAAACCCATCAAACTGGAAAAACTTGACGAAGTCATCTCTCAGGCACTGGTTTCCAGAACGCCCCGTCAAACAGGTGCAGCAGATTCTCCTCAAGCCGCAAAAAGTGCTCTTTCCCCTTCCATGGCAAAAGTCATGGAACTTGCCGCCACAGTGGCACCTTCAAAGAGTACAGTTCTCCTTACGGGGGAAAGCGGGACAGGCAAAGAGGTCATGGCGCGCCGGATCCACGATCTCAGCGGACGCAGCGGTCTTTTTGTCCCTGTCCACTGTGCGGCGCTCAATGCAAATCTGCTTGAAAGTGAACTTTTCGGACACGAAAAAGGCGCTTTTACCGGTGCTGAATCCCGCCAGCGGGGACGCTTTGAGATCGCCGCAGGCGGAACTGTCTTTCTGGATGAGATCGGCGAAATCGACGCTCAAACCCAAGTCAAACTCCTGCGTGTCATTGAGAGCCGCTCTTTCGAGCGTGTGGGCGGCACAGAGCCTGTCAAAACAGATGCCAGACTTATAGCCGCAACCAACCGGGATTTGCGGAAAATGGTGGCAGAAGGAACTTTCAGGGAAGATCTTTTCTACCGTCTTTCGGTGGTCAATCTGCAGTTGCCCCCGTTGCGGGAACGGCGTGAGGAGATCCCCGGACTGGCAGAACATTTCCTCAAAGAATTTGCCACAGAGAACAACCGGGATATCAAAGGGTTCACCCCTGAACTTATGGAAATGCTGGTTCAGGCTCCCTGGGTTGGAAATATCCGTGAATTGCGCAACACCATAGAATTTATGACTGTTACCTCCAGCACCGGAGAACTGGGGATCGAAAATCTCCCCCCCGATTTTCAGAAGAAGACAGCGCCTGCCGCAGGAAATCCCCACGGCAACGCTCTTTCTCTGGAAGAGAACAACTATGAACTTATCAAACAAGCTCTGAAACAGTGCAACGGCAACCGCACCGCAGCAGCCAAACTGCTGGGAATCAGCCGCAGAACACTCCACCGGCGTCTGGCGGAAATGGAACTTGAGTGATAGTTTGCGTTTTGTTCCTCAGTCGGAAATAAAGAATTCAGACAGGAATTGAAATCACAGGACGGCAACTGATGAAACTGAGATACTGCTTCCAAATAAACTGGTTGAAAACATTTTACATCAACTTTCGGGCGCTCCCCTTCAAAGATGCCGTAAAACTCCCGCTCCTCATCTTTCAACGCACCGGGATATGCTCACTTAAAGGCAGGATCACTGTTTCAGGTCCGGTCAAATTCGGCATGATCAAGATCGGCAGGTGTGAAGTTTCCCATAAACGATATGCCCATACAGTGCTCCATATTGACGGTACCGTGCATTTTTCCGGCAAAGCCTCCCTGGGGAGCGGTTCAGCTTTGATCGTCAGCCGGGGAGGTGAACTTTGTTTGGGCAAAGAGTTTCGCATCACCGCCGATACGGCGATCATCTGTGAAAAATCCATAACCATTGGGGAGGGTTTTCTTTCCTCCTGGGAAAATTTGATCATGGACAGTGACCGCCACAATATTTTCAACAAAGAGGGCGAATTACTCAATCCTCCCCGTCCCATCACCATCGGTAATCATGTCTGGCTTGGATGCCGGACCACGGTGCTCAAAGGGACCGTGATCCCAGACAACTGCATTGCAGCCGCCGGAAGCGTGCTGACCGGCACATTCCACGAGCCCGGCGCCATTATCGGCAGCTCTGGAAAGAATCAGCAGGTTTTGAAAAGCGGCATTGTCTGGAAAGAGTGATCTCTTCTCCCCCCCTCCCCTCAAAAAAAGGAGCAGACGCTCCTGGGGAAGAGCTCTCATTGACTGAGTGCTTTTTTCAGTTCATTTGTTGTTGTAGTCGTAGATCCAACGGTCAGCATTCTGGTAGATCAGCGCTGTCTTCACAGGAGCCGGGGCGACATGCCCGTCAATAAAGCTCACATTGCGGGCAAGACCGTTGTGCACCACTTGTTTCCATGCAGCAGAACTTTCATTGAAACTGCCGCGTACCAGACCTTCACTTTGATTCCGGAACAAAGTCAGATTGCTGTCACGGTATTCGACAGCCATAATATATATGGAAGGACGGCGCAAAGAACCGGGTTTACGGCAGTAAACCAGAGTTCCCCAAAGTTTAGTCAAAACTTTAAGTCCGTTAAGGCAATTTGATCCGTAAGCATTGAAACCATAACTCTGAGGGTAGAGCTGGGAGCGCTTGACCGTATCCCCCGGACAATAAAAGGGATGTCTGTTTCTGCCGTAAAGAAAGCGATTCAAAGTCATGCCCAGATAGGGAGCCAGCTGCCCGGAGATACCGCCATTGTATTTGGCTGAAACGCCGGGGAGAGTCCAGGGAGAATCACCGCTGGTATAAAAGCCTTTGTTATCATCAAAGTATTGGACCATAGCTGTCGAAATACTTTTGAGATTGTTGACACATGCGGTCGTTTTGGCACGCTCCCTTGCCTGCTGCAGCGCAGGCAGCAGCATAGCAGCAAGAATAGCGATGATTGCAATAACAACAAGAAGCTCGATCAGGGTGAAGCGCTGACGCCAACTTGCCGTATCCGGGACAACAGAATAACATTTTCTTATCATCATTTCCTCTCCTCAACAGTTCACATTATTTTTACCCCTCTGTCCGGGAAAACTTTTCCGCCGGATATAGGGCAGTTGAAAATCGACAGTTTTGGCAGTAACCTTTCCTTCAATAGCCTCCAGCAGCAATTGTGCCGAAAGTTTCCCGATCTTTTCCCAGCAGCTGTCAACAGTGGAAAGAAGGGGGGGATCAGAAAAGGCACCGTTGGACTCCAAATTATCGAATCCGATCAAAAAGAAATCCTTCCCCATTTTCCAATCACTTTCTTCAAGGGCATCCATGATCCCCAAAGCCGCCAGATCAGAAGAGCACCAGAAGATCCTGTATTTTTTGAGTTCAGGGATCATTCGGCGGGCATACTGATAGCTCTGGTGTCTTACTTCAGCAAAGTTTTTACCGGATTCAATGGTCATCAAAGGCAATTCAACGCCTGCCGGAGCACATTGTGCCGCCATTTGATAACGGTATAAAACCCTGGGTTGACAGCAGAAAAGCACCTGTTTATATGCCTCAGGAGGGATATCTGCCCAAATCTCCTTGAAAGCATTCCTCATATCCCGCCTGACGATCAAAGCGTCGCCGCAGTCCGGTTGTTTTTCCAGGAGCAGCACAGGCACCTTGCAATGTGAGATCACCCGGGAAACCTTTTCTGTAATAAGAGATGTTCCGATAATGTAGCCGTCCGCCACATTGGAGCGCAGAAAATCAACAACACGCTCATCGCATCCGGAACTGTGCCGGGAGCCCAGAAGCAGAAGGTTAAAGCCTGCTTCCTGCAATTCAAGGGTTACGCCCTGCATGAAAAAGCCGAAAAGCTGATTGCCGCAATCCCCGGCTGGATCAGCAGAGATAAAGCCGACTTTGAAGCGCTTTCCCGTCACGAAGGAACGCCCCGCCATATCCGGGCGGTAATTTTCTGAATCGCAAACCGCAAGGATCTTTTCACGGTTCTCAGGCTTTACCCGTGCCGCATAGCGGGGATCAAGAGCACGGGAAACCGTTGCTGTGGAAAGTCCTGTCAGTTTCGCAACTTCCTTTATGGACAACATAAAAAAAACCTTTTTTTGTAAACGTTTACATTATTACAATACAACCTTTTTATTCCGTTGTCAAGCCTCAGGACGAAAAAAAAAAGAAAAATCTTATTTTATTTGCTCTTTTTCTTGACAAAAGGAAATTCGGGTGATATAGTAATTAAGTGTAAACGTTTACAATTTAAGAAAACATCTCTTTAACGGAGCTCAAAAATGAAAAAAAAGCTGCTTTTCACACTTCTTTCCACTTTAGCATGTACACTTGGCGCCGCTGATTTCTTTAACGGCGGCTTTGAGAGCTGCACCCCCAATTCGGCAGGAGTCGCCATGCCAACCTACTGGGTCAGCAACCGTGCCGTCACCAAAAACGGCACCGCCCGTCTGACGAAAGATCCCGGCTGTTTCCGCTCCGGTGTATTCGGACTTCTGACAGAAACGGAAAAGGACGGCAGACTTTATTTCAGATCTTTGAAAACAGTCCGTATCAAAAGCGGTGACTTTATTGAAATGGAAATATACCATAAAGGCTCCGGCAAATTCACTCTCCAGTACATCGCCTACGGTGTTGAAGATGCCAAACACTCAAAATTCCTTTCCACTCTCGGCACCGGGAAACCTCTGGCAGCTTCTGAAGAGGATTGGAAACAGCACCGGGTGAAGGTCAAATTCATTCCTCCCAAAAGAGCTCAGGGCAAATACACCGATTTCTCGATCCTGCCTGTCATCATGGTTTACAGCGATGCTGAAATCGTATTTGACGACTTCAAACTTAAAGTGATCCCTGCCAAATAAATTCTGAAAGGAAACAGTCATGCACACACTTCTGAAAGTTTTTCTGCTGCTTTTTGCAGCTGTCACTGCATCAGCTGCCGTGACCACTGCCACGCTGCCTCAGGATAACAAAGGCAATTCCTATTGGCAGATGGAAAATGAGCACCTCAAAGCTGTTTTCAGCTCTCAGGGGGGAACGCTCCACACCCTTATTGACAAAAAAAACAGCGCCGTTCTGCTTCAGGGCGAAGGCGCATTCCGGGATCAATTCGGCTCACGCAACACTCTTTTTGCCAAAGGCGAATACAGAGGCAAATTTTCCGCTGTCCGGGGCGGAGCGGTCCTGGAATTGACCTCTCCTGCAGGCGATGGTCCCAATACTTTTACATTGATCCGTAAAAAATATATCCTCAAGGAAAATGAAAGCAAACTCACCGTTGAGGTAACAGTTCTCAATCAGACCGAAAGTATGCAGGAGAAGGTCTATGAATACTGGAGCAACAGCTTTTTCGGTATTGCCGATTGTCCCAACTATCTCTTCTTCCCCACAAAAAGCGGTGTTTTGAAAGAACTTTCCGGAAGCAACATCTTTCACAAAGAGCCTGTCCGCAACTGGATGGCTTTCATCGGCGGCAGATCCGGCATCGTTTTGATGCCGGAGTACAAAAAATTCAACCTTTGTTTCTCTTGGAACTGTCTCGGCGGCAGCAAACGGAACACTCTTGAATTCAGACTTGTCAAAGAAGCTGTTGCCCCCGGAAAAACAACATTGTTCCGGATCGAAGCAGGCTTGCTCCGCAATATGGACCAGATCCACGGTGCAGGCAGTGCCGGATACGGCAAACTGGAGCTCCGCAACAACCGCCTTACTGCCACATTGCAGGGATTTGCCGATAGCAATGTCAACGCAGTATTGAAAATCGACGGTAAAAAAATCGCTTCAAAAAAGGTAAAACTTCTTTCATCCCAAGCCGTTACAGTCGCTTTTGCAGAAACGATCAAAGGAAAGAAAGCCCTTCTGGAAATCACCGGAAATGACGGCAAAGTGCTTTTTGACCTTATGCTCCCCCTTACCAAAGGTGTGGAATTTGCCCCCCGCGAAAAACGCAATGAGCCCCCAAAAGATAAAGATCCCTGGCAGTATGACCCTGAAGTTTCCTATAAAACGCCCCACTTCAAATGGCTGGATAACAAAAAGTTCAACATTCTTTTCCTGACCGAAGCCACCGGTGCCCGGGATATCGTGGAACTTTATCAGCGCATGAACTTTGATTTTCAAGCCCCCACGCTCTTCCCCCGGGGCTGGACACGGGCATGGCGTACAAAAGTCCCCTTTGCCCCTGCCTCAGGCGGTGAATCAGGTGTGGAACGCCTGACTCCCTACCTTGCCAAATCCTACGATGTCATCGTCATCGGCGATGGCAACTCAACGGTCCGGATCAACCGCAAAGCCAGAAAGGTCTCCTGCTGGTCTGCTTACCCTGAAAAGAGCAGAAAGGCGATCCTTGACAAGGTAAAAAAAGGCGCAGGTCTTTTGCTCATCAATCCTCAGGATGCCGATGTGGAAATGGCGAAAATCCTGAAATCTCTGAAAGCTGCTCCCGCCTTCCTGACAAATTCCATGTCACTCAGTGCTGCCCCCTATTTCCCCGGAGCAAAACTCCTCTTTGGAACATACGGTAAAGGCAGAGTTTGCGCCATAACCTTCAAAGTGCCTGCCTTTATCGCCCCCAAATTGAGATACCGGCATAAATATTTTCAGAAACTCTCTCAAACGCACCGTTTCCAGGAGTATCAGTTTGCCATACTCGCCCGTGTCATCAATTATCTGAGAGGAGAAAACCCGCAGATACTTTCTTTGAAGCGGCGCGTCACAGGCAAACTGGAAATTGAATGTGCCGCTCCCGGCAAATATGAGTTTGAACTTTTCAACGCCCGTTCCAACTCTTATGCAAAATTCTCAGCTGTTTTGAAAAAAGGGAAACAGTCCATTTCCATGCCCCAGCTCCAGAATGGGAACAACTATCTTCATGTCAAAGCTCCCGGGAAAGATTTTGCTTTCCTTGCCATGAAATTCAAAACGCCTGAACAGATCACTGCTGTGAAGATGAAAAACTCCTTCAAGGCAAATGAGAGCGTTTCAGGAAATGTGGAGCTTTCACCTGCCGCCGCAGGGTTGACTCCTGAACTGGAGATCATCGACAATTTGAACCGTCTTCTCTGGCAGGGCAAGGGCAAAAGTTTCACATGGGATGGCCGCAACGCTGCTGTCAACCGCCATGTGCTGCGTGTCACGCTCCGCAAAGGCGATAGAGTCATCGACACTGTGGAAAAAGAGTTCTTCCTCCCTGAAATCTTTGATTTGCGCAAAGAGTACAGCCATCTTGTCTGGGTGGGATCAGATATGTACCCTGAATATGTTTACCCCGACCACTATGAACAGCTCCGCAAATTCGGATTCAACTTCCTCTATGGCGGCAGCTTCGGTGACGGAGCCCCCGTTCTGCTCCGCTACGCCAATGTGGAAACCGGCATGAACTGGCACGCAGGGGGCGCCAGAGGCTACCACCAGAGCTACGCCCATGTGAATAAAACCCTGGATAAATGGTACAAAACAGGGAAAAAAGAATTCATCGTCCGAAAGCCCTGCTACAATGATCCTGCCTTCAACACAGCCATGATGCCTGCCGCCAAAGACTTTGCCCCCTTCTACTCCCGCTACCTGTTCCAGCTGGGGGATGAAATGAGCATGACCTTTTTCCATTATCCCTTTGACTTCTGTTTCTGTCCTCACTGTCTCAAAGGGTTCCGTGCCTGGCTGCAGAAAGAACAGGGGTATACCCTTGCAAAGCTCAACGCTCACTGGAAGAGCTCTTATAAATCATGGGATGAGGTGATGCCCCAAACCTATAAAGAAACGCTCTTCCAGCCCAATCCGGCTGCCTTTGTTGCCCACAGGCTTTACATGGACCATGTCTTTGCCACTTCTCTTGAGCGTATCTCAGCCAATATCCGCAAAGAATTTCCCGAAGCCATGGTGGGTCCCACGGGCGTCAGTAATAAGCCCAACACCTACGGCGGCAACTGGAACTTCTGGCGCATGAGCCGCTTTGACTGCGCAAGCATGTACGGCAACGCCCGTATCCCGGTGAGTTTCAACCGAGAAAAACGCTTCGTTATGAGCTACCACGGCTACGACAGCCCTGAAGGCAGGATCCGCTTTAACATCTGGGAAGGACTTGTTGCAGGCGAAAGAAACACCAACCACTGGTACAGTCCCATCTATCTCTTGCCTGACTTGAGCATTTCACCTGTACGCGACTATTACAGCAAACTGATCTGGGAACTGCGCAGCGGTCCCGGAGATCTGCTCTTCCACGCCAAAAAGAATACCTCTCAGGCAGGGATCCTCCTCTCTCAGCGCTCCGTTATTTCCAACTTCCTGAAGCAGGTCAAAGCTGACCTTCCCGGCAAACTCTTCTCTTTTGCCAAAGTGCTGGAAGACTTAGGGATCTGCCACCGTTTCGTGGCTCAGGAGGAACTTACCCCCGCACTCCTGAAACAGCTCAAAGTGCTGATCCTCTGTGAAGCAAGCGCCCTGAGCGACAAAGAGATCGCCATGATCAAAGAGTTTGTCAAACAGGGAGGCAAGGTCATTGCCGACTACGACGCTGCCATTCAGGATGAGTTTTGTATCAACCGTTCCGCCCCTGCCCTCAACGCCCTTTTCGGTATCACCTCCATGCGGCAGGTGCTCCGCAAAGTGGAAAGCCACACGCTTAAAGGTATTTCCATCAAAAATGCCGTGACAGGTATCCGCTGCAAGACCGGCAAAGCTCTGGGGACCGCCGTTACCCGCAGGGGCAAAGCTCCCCTTGCCATTGTCAACGGCAACACCCTTTATCTGAACTTTGAGCCTCTCTACGATTCTCAGCGTGATGTGGCGTTCCGTGATCTGATCGGTTCTTTCCTGAAACTTTCAGTTCCTGCAAAGTTTACTTCAAAAACCCCTGTCATGCACGGATCCTACACCAACGGCAAGACCGCACACATCGCCCTGCTGCCCCAGCCCCGCTTCGGATCGTGGGAAAATGCTCCCCTCGCCAAAGCTCTGCAGCACACCGTCAAAGGCAAACTTGAACTTGAAAAAGGAGCTTTCCTCTATGACTCCACAAAAGGTAAATTCCTCGGCAAAGGCAAAAGCTTTGATCTGACCTTGCATCAGGGCGTCGGCACGCTGCTGTCGGCGCTGCCCTATAAGGTTGCCGGAGTGAAAGTTTCAGTGCCCTCTACTGTCAAGGCTGGCACCGGGGTCTCTGTTGCCGCCCAAGTTCAAGCTGCGGGCAATGCCAAAGCGGAAAATCATGTTCTCCTTTTCCGGGCATACCGTCCTGACGGCAGCGAAAGTCTGGAACTCCGGAAGATCCGTCTGGCTCCCGGCGGCAGATTCACCTTCAAATTTGCCCCTGCCCTCAATGAAAAGGGTACATGGCGCCTGAGCGTCAAAGATGCCGCTTCAGGTGTTGTCAAAGAGTTGAAAGTCTCTGTCCGCTGAGGTATCAATGAAGATTGCTGAGCTGAAAAAGTATTTGGGGCAATTCGACGCCTTTTACCGTGAAACATGTGCCGCAGTGCCGCAGAACAACACCTTTGACATTGTTGGCACAGAGGAGTCCTGCTGGAAATTCCTCATCAGCGAAAAAGGCATCGTGACCATCGAGACCCAATATGTTCAAGGTGATGAAGCGATCACCGATTATTACGGTGCCGTAAGAAGAACGCTTCTGACGCTCTTTTCCCCTGAAAAGACGGGGTACGGCACCTTCAAAGGGGCAATCAGCCACACTTGTCTTGATGGATGGCTCCCGGTTTCGGTGGTCAAGTTCCGTACTGACCTTTTTGAAAAGGTTGAAGCTCAGTTTTTCGCCGATGAACAGGGAAATTTACGGGCAGCTGTCACTGCCGATGGGGTAACGGAATACTTCAAAGTCATTTCCCCCGTCACACAGGTCCCTTCCGAGGTGCTGCAGCTTGCGGATCCTGAGCCGATCCGGGAGAATGGAGCATCTTTCGATGCTGCATTGACCGCACTCCGGCACCATTGGGAAAAGAAGCTGGCTCCTGTCATGAAATGGCAATTTCCCCATGAACAGTTGAAAAAAGCCATATTGAGCGCTCTTGTCAAAAGTTTCATCACCCGTTACGATGGCGCCATACGCTACGGTGCCACACGCTACTACTGCGATACGGAAAAAAGTGCCGAATCATTCCCGCCAACGGTCATAACCATGGTGGAAAGTGCCCTTTTTTACGGACTTTCTCAAGAGGCACTGTGGATCTTCGGGCGTTTTACTGAGGATTTTGTAAACTCAAAAGGTGAGATATTGCACCGGGGAAACGGCGCTTCAGTTTCAGAACATGGTATGCTCCTTGAAACTTTCTGCAACTGTTGGCATCTGACAAAGAATGAAGACTTTTTCAAACGTTATTCACCTTATATGGATGCCGTGGCAGGAAGATTGCTGCAGCTTATCCGGAGTGCCGGAAACGGACTTATCAAAGGGTGTCCTGAGGATGATTTGCGGGCAATGCCCTATCGCCAATGGTTTTCGTCCAATTTATGGACCGCAAGGGGACTTCTGGCATACAGCGCTGTTGCCCCCGCAGCCTTGCCGCTGAATGAGATCAGATGCTTTGCCGAAAAAACAGCAGCCCTCTGTTCTGCGGCTGGTGTCCTGACTCCGGCAGGAGAGGAGTTTATCCCCCCTTGCATGGAAGAGTGCGGTATTTTTAACGATATGAATGATTTTGTGGAGTTCACGCCTGAAAATGAAGTCCACAGTCTTTCTTCATACGCAAACTACCG
This sequence comes from Victivallaceae bacterium, assembly GCA_045596885.1. Classification (GTDB taxonomy): domain Bacteria; phylum Verrucomicrobiota; class Lentisphaeria; order Victivallales; family Victivallaceae; genus UBA1784. The sequence goes on along the minus strand of JAZODE010000105.1, from coordinate 20,784 downwards.
TTTCTATCCTGAAATGCTCTCAAGTTGTCTGCTGTCCCGTGAAACAGTCCGCAAGATCATTTCATGGCGGCGTACTCACGGCGGCGACTTTTACGGAGCGACCGCCTTCCGCCTTTTCCGCAACGCTTCGCTTTACGGCAAAGAGCGCTGTCTGGATGACTGGCCCCTTTACAATTACCTGCGCGGTCTTGCCCATTACGGGGAATACACGGAACACGCCAGAGTTCTGGCAGGCCACATGGCGCTCCACCAGAGCCGGGGCACTTTCTTTGCCCCTGAAATGAGTTTCAGGGACCGTTTGGACTCCACCCACTGCGTTCCCTCACAGTTGACAGTACCGTTGGCAGTCCGTTATCTTTTCCCTGACTCTCCAACCATTGACACCGCCTTAAAGGAGTGAACAACATGAAAAGCCGTGCCTTATTCGGAAGAAAAAATCTTGACATAGAGATACGGGAAATAGAACTCCCTCCGTTGCAGAGCAATGAGCTGCTGGTCAAAGTCGATGCCTGCGGCGTCTGCGGAACCGATTTGAATTTCCTCAGGGACTGGGAAGACTCCCACATGGCTCTCGGACATGAAATCGCAGGAACTGTCCTTGAAACAGGCAGCAATGTCACACATATCGCTCCCGGTACACAGGTCATTGTCGAAGATTGCACCATGTGCGGCAAGTGTAAAGATTGCAAATCTGGACATCCGGAATTGTGCCGCAATATGTACACCTTGAATGGACTCCCCGGCATGGGGGAATATCTGATCGTCAATGAAGGGGCAGTGGTTCCTTTTGAGGGGCTTTCCCCCATCCACGCCGCATTGACAGAGCCTCTTGCGGTGGCATACAACGCTGTGGAAAGCGCCGACATCGCCCCCGGCAGTTCCGTGGTAATTCTGGGTCCCGGTCCCATAGGTTTACTGTGCGCCAAACTCTGTTTGCTCAAAGGAGCAGCTTTCACAGCGCTTCTGTGCCGTCAAAGCGTCACCCCGGCTCAAAAGGCGCGGAACGCTCTGGCTGAAAAGCTGGGCTGTTCCCAAATCATCACAACTGCTGCTCCGGAGTGGGAAAAGGAGCTTCTTGCAGCAGTTCCGGGAGGAGTCGATCGTGTGATCGTCACCTCCCCTCCCCGCTCCATTGCTGACGGATTGAAAGTGCTCCGTTACGGGGGGAGTCTCATCTATCTGGGATTAAGTTTCAAGCCCGGAGAAAATATCATTCCCTTTGATGTCAATTACGGCATTTTCAACAAGATCACTCTGAAGCCCTCTTTTGCAGAACCTGCCCTCAATTTCCCGGCAGCGTTGTCCCTGATCAAAAGCGGTATGATCCCGGCTGAACTTTTCCAGACCCACACCTGTTCCTTTGCAGATTGCCAAGATCTGTTCCGCCGGACTCTTTCAGGGGAACTCCCTGTCATCAAGCCGGTCTTTCTGCCTTTTGCAGAGTGAACTGCTGCTGTTTGGTCTGCTCTGACAAGGCCCTGCTAAAGGGAGTGGTAAAGTGTTATATTCTGTATCAAAAAACTGATTTTAAGCATTACATAAAAAATCAGAAAGATGCTCTTTTTCAGGGAGAAGAGGATTTTTACAATAAATCGGGCAGATATAAAATAATTTTCTTGCAATTTTTCACATCCGGATGTATTGTAAGAAAAAGTTATTTTGAAATCGTGTCTGAAGTCCCAGGTCAACTCTGATGGCAGTGTCGGCTTGCCCAAAGACATCTCTTTTGAGTTTTCCAGTGGAGTAAGTACAGAAATATGCTTTTTACTCTTAAATTTTTCGATACGGAGCTGATTACTTTTGAACTTTCCGTACAAATGCAAACAACTGCAGTTTGCCAAATCATCAGCATAAATACCTCCCAAAAACATTTGCTGCCTCCGGGTATGACTCCAGACAATGAAGGTCTTGCAGCATGGCTCAGGGAGAGAACCATTCCGCAGGACCGGGAGTTTGAGGAAGAAATATTTGCCGCCTGCGGATTGGATTTCGGTGATACGCCCGGGATGCTCCGTTTGGGGAAAGGGCTTTCGCTAAATGATTGCTACTGGATCACCGATGCAGATTTCAAAGGTACATTTGCCAAGTGCAATCTCTTTGAAAACCCTTTTCACAAAGAACTCTCTCTCATTGCCTTTTCCGGATACGGCCGTCTCCCCAGAAAAGAATTCATCCCCTCTCCGGAATTTACCACCGGCGGAACGCTCCCTAAGGGATGGCGCAAACTTCAAGGCAGGATCAAACTTTACAAAGGCAGCACAGGAGGCGCCGACAATACAGGCAATGAACCATATTCCGAAGTTTTTGCCTCCCAGATCGCTGAGGCAATGGCGTTGAAGCATGTCCCCTGTTCTCTGGGCAGCTGGGAGGGAAAATTGTGTTCTGTATGCCCTTCTTTTACCGATCTTAAAACCTCATTTGTCCCTATGAAACGCATCTGCAAAGAGGAAAGTCCGGAAAAGATCGCCGCCTTTCTGCGGGATCTCGGAAAAACATATTTCGATTCATTCTGCGATATGATGATCTTTGATGCCCTGATCTGCAACACAGACCGTCATCCGGGCAACTTTGGCGTCATGGTGGATAACCAAAGTAATCAGATCTGCGGTTTTGCACCTCTCTTTGATCACGGACTTTCTCTTTTCAACTTTGCAATGCCGGAGGAATTTGATGACCTTGACAGTTGTGCGAAAGAGTCTTGCTCCTCTTCCGGAGTCTCTTTTGAAGATCTCGTCAGTGAATTTATCACATCCCGGCAGAAAAAACAGCTTGACCGTATGCAGCATTTCAAGTTCAAGTGCCGCAGCCGCAACAATGTGCAGGCGGAGAAATCAGCTGCGTTGGAGCGCTTTCTCTGCAAGCGGGCAAGATTTCTGAGAATGTTCTGATGAAGGAAGGAGTTTTTATGTCTGCAACCGATCCGCAAATTTCCACCGCCCGGATCATCTCTGAGCCGGGAGAAGAATTTTCTCTTGCCAAACGGTACTGGCAGGGATGTCCCACCATTTGCGCCGCTCCGGGGGGAACTCTTTACGGGGCATGGTATACCGGGGATATACTGGAACCGGGTCTTGGAAATTACAATCTTCTTGTAAAAAGTACCGATGGCGGAATCACATGGTCCCAAACGCCCCTGCTCGTTATTGCAAGCGCTCCTGAAAAGCAAAAGGTCGCCATTGATGTGCAGCTCTGGCTGGATCCTTTGAAAAGAATGTGGCTTTTCTGGGTGGAAAGAGATTGTACATTGAGCAAGTATCATCCCAACCATCTGTCGCTTTTCGCCATCCGCTGCGATGCCCCTGATGCTGATGAACTGCAATGGACAGAGCCTGTTTACATTGCACCGGGCTTTCTCCGCTGCCAGCCTACAGTTCTCCGGAACGGGAAATGGCTTCTGCCTGCATACGATTGGAGCTGTAACTTTTACTGCTGGAGCGAATCCGCAGATCAGGGAAAAAGCTGGCAGCGGCGTACCGGAGCTGAAAAGGCGGCAACAGACTTTGACGAGGGGATGTTCTTTGAAACTGCAGACGGCAGGGAAATCCATCTTTATGCCCGTACGACAGGGGGATTTATTGCCGACTCCGTTTCATCTGACGGCGGCATCACCTGGAGTCCGGGACACTCCAGCGGCATAGCTGCCCCCAATTCCCGTTTTTTCGTCCGCCGTTTGAACTCCGGCGCTCTTCTTCTCATTTATAATGATCACCCCAACACAAGAACCAACCTTTCGGCAAAGCTCTCTTTTGACGAGGGCAAGAGCTGGTCAAAAGCACTGGTGCTGGATGACAGTTCCGGCATTTCTTATCCCGACGCTGTACAGCTTGATGACGATTCCATCGTGGTGGTCTATGACCGGGGACGGGGTGACGCCCGGGAGATCCTCTGTGCCCGTTTTACAGAAAAAGAGATCCTTGAAGGAAACGGCAAACTGCTCCTTTCCTTTGATGGTCCCACTTTTTTGCGGAATATCGTTTCCAAAGCACCTGTGCCTGAAAAGGAAAGCTATCTCAAAGCCCGCAGCCAATGGCAGCTTTGGGTAAAAGATCTTCTTGCCGTGTGGGACAAACACTGAAAAATACAGCGGTAAAAAATAGTGCCGGGAGCTATTGCTTCACCGGCACAATTTTTTTGCAGGATTTTCAGAGGTTCCTGATAGAAGCCTCGATGATCGCTTCTGCAGCCTCAGGCGCCACAGTGTCGATACCGGGCTGGACTTCATAGCCGCCCCGGGCAAAACACTCTTTCATGGGAACGTAGCCGGAAGGCGACTGGGCAAGCTCGGCAATGAAAGTATAGTTGTAGGGACTTGCTTTGCGGATCGCTTCAGCAATACCGTTGAAGGGTTCACCGGGGAGACTGACAAAGGCAAGCTCATCACCGATCTCAATGGCGGTCAGACGACATTCATGAGAGGGAACGCTCTTGGCTTTGCAGTCAAGGGCGCGCTGGGCAAAGTAACGCAACGCTGCGGGAACCTTGTTGGCAAGATCCTGACTTTCAAAGTCCCCATCCTTCTTGATGTCTGGGACGGTATCAAGGATGTGCTGAGCTTCCGCCACCTCTGCATCAGAAAGCTGACGGTGGGGAATGGTGACAGTGGTGTTCTTGATTTGGAGTTTGTCTGCGGCAACAGGTTTCAGATTCTGCAGGGCATCCAGAACGATCCGGGCATAACCTCTGCCCACACGGACCGCTTCGTGGTAGCCGGTCTGGTTGATCTGCTGGTGGAAATCAAAGTGGTTGATATTGCCTGAAGCATCATCCAGCACCAGAACGGGCAAACTGGTTTTGAGTTCATGCTGAACAGCCTGAACAAAGCGTCCGTACCAGTCGGCAGAGACCAGATTTCCGCCGATGGTGTCGCCGTGGTTGGCGATGTTGCAGATCAAAGCAGCGATCCTCCCCCCCTGTTTGACGGCAAGGATATTGATGGTACGGTCGTAGTCGCACTCAGGCTTGTCGATATTGGGGTTGCGCCAGCCGGGATTGGTGACGATATCACCGCTGGTCATCCAGTAGCGGCGGACAAAACCGTAGGGGTTGTTGAAAACTTTGGTTGCCTCAAGTTCTGCCGGGAGCAGACTCATAAAGGCGCGTTTGAGGGCACGCACCGTTGATTCCACCACCATATCAAAGGCGTACTGAGTCACCTCATCGACCTGCTGGGGCTTGTTGAGGAACTTGGGACCGGTGTGGGTATGAGTGGCGCAAATCAGCAGATTCTGGTAAAGTTCGGCGCCGAATTCGGCTTCGATCTTTTCCTGCAGTTTCTCAAAGAGGACCCGCACGATACTGCAGAGCTCCAAAGAAACGACTCCGGCACGCTTGCCGTCGATTTCCATAGCGACGACCTTGACAAAAAGATCGTCATACATGCCCTCGTTGGGGCGTTCGTTGAAATAACCCTGCAGCCCCACTCCAGCGGGAGGAGTGATGACTTCCTGTGCATATCCGGCTTTGAACATTTTTTTCTCCTGTAAATTATGTTACCGATGTTGTCAGCTGATTTAATATATCGTCTGAGAAAATATTTGCAAGCGCTTTTTGTAAAGAGAGGTAAATTTTTAACTTTTTTTCATTAACACCATTGCATATTACACAAAGTGTGGTATATTTTCTCCAATATTTTCCCAAATTTTCAGGAGAAGCATAAATGAAAAAACTTTTTTTGACCGCCGGAACCATCTGTGCGGTTCTGCAGCTGGCTGCTGCAGAAATTCCTGTATGCACTTATGACAAACTTTCCAATGAAGGAACTCCTTTGAAAGTTGAGCCCAAACGCCCCCTCAGCGATGTGGAAAAAAATGCTCTTGCAGGAAAACAGCCAATTCTCTGTATGATCGGCGACAGTGTCACCTGGGCACAGGCAGGAGACCATTTTCGCGGCGAAATGCTTAAACTGATGCCTTATCTCGCCTTTGCCGGAACCCATACGGGGATCCTGGGTTACTCTCATGCGGGTGAAGGCGGCGACTCCACCCGGCGTGTTCTGCAAAGACTTGCAGATCCTGAAAGGATCCCGGACGCCCCCTACTATCATCTGCTCATTGGCGTCAACGATGCCGGTGGTGCCAAAAAAGATGAACGCTCCGCAGCTGTGGCAGATGCCACCGTGGAGCGGATCAGACAGATCGTTGACGGTCTGCTGAAAAGGAAAGGAGTCCGCAAAGTTTTTCTGGGCTCCATTCTCCCAAGTCCTTTCGGTAAGAATGGAGAATCCACAGTCCGTGAACGCACCGGTTCCCTCATCAATGCCAAGTTGCGGACGCAGTTCAACAAACTCTTCCCCACAGGTAAGGTGGTCTGGATCGAATACGAAAAGCCTTTGCGTGCTCAGTTGGAGTCATGGAAAAAGCGTGAAAATCTCCGGGGTGCCCATCCGACGGCAAAAGGGTATAAGATCGTTGCAGCACTGGCAGTGCCTGTTTTGAAAAAGGAGATGAGCGTTAAATCAACTCCTCACGCCAAAGGTGCCGTCGGCGTGGAGGTCGTCAATTTGTGGAACAGCAAAACCAACTGTTCCGCTCCCCTGCTCCCCGGGTGGTATACTCTTTCCATGGAACTTGACAAATGCAGTGAAACGGCTTTCACTTTGTACTCCACCTCCCCCAAAGTCAAGGCATGTTTCAAAAAGAGTTACCGTCTCAAAGGCAAGCCCGGCAGCCGGGTGCAGCTGAACTTCATGACAGGATATCAGGGTTACGGCTATGACCGGGCGCCCTTCAAGATCGACTTTACTGCAGGCAAAGCAGTCAAGCTCCAGATCGAAAAGACCAGACCTCTGCAGAAAGCCTCCATTTACGGCACCGGGAGATTTATTGACACCGTTTCCCCCGTTGCCGCAGGAGAGATCCTGCTGCGGAAATGAGTGGCTGCTGCCGCAAAACACAAAAAACAGTCAAGCCCCCCTTGGAAAAAGGAGATGCCTGACTACAGATAAAGCAAGAGCGCCTTATTCGACAGGCGGTCTTTTGCCCAGCAAAATATCATCCAGATCGTGCCAGTGTGCGAACATCTGTTTCTGCTTGAGACGCAGCTGATCTGCCAGATCAGGACCAAAACGGAAGGTATTTTCCTGTTCTTTGGTCTCTGCCAGATGGATCACATTGGCAGGTCCTTTTTCAAGGATGGTGATCATTTCACTGCAGTTGTCAATCTCAGCCCGCATGATCTCCTGAACGGCAGGACGGCTGGTGGTGCCGTTCTTGCGCAGTCCGTCATGAAGACCGGTAAAAATCAGCAGATGACGGAGATTTTTCACCAGCACCCGCAAGGCACGGGTGCGCCAGCCCATATCGGATTCAGCACCGAAAAGTGCAATGGCACGACTCAGCTTTTCAATGATGTTGGCACAGATAAAGGCGGAGTAGCTCCCTTCTTCGACGGTAGAACCGAAACGTTTCCAGCGACCGCCGTGGAAATCCAGATAGTCACGGAACGCCTTTTCACCGTTGACACTGAAGATATGGTTGCGGTAGTAGGCAGTCTCTTCAGAATCCATGGGAGGGATGCAGACCAGCAGCGGCCGGGTGAGCCACCTTTCACTCATGTTGCCGTAGAAGAAATTGCAGCTCAGAGTGGATTGATAGTCGCGCAAAGCCTGACTGAGCAGGAAGAATCCGTCTGTAACAGCTTCGGCATCAGCTTCAGGCATGGTGTTTGCAACTGCCGTTTTGACTCTTGAAGCGATGTCAACAGTTCCCCGGGGCTTCTCCTCAAGAGCGGACTTGATGATCCGGGGATAAATGCCCTCCTTCCGCATCTGCAGTTCGGGGGCTTCGATGTTGATTATCAGGTTGTCATAACCGTCGGCTTTAGCGATCTCCTCAAGAATGGTGACAGGGTCTTCAAAACAGACAGGTTTATCCTGACATCCACGGGCGGAGTAGATGGTACCGCCGGGGGCGCCGGCTGCCTTGCGCACGGGAATGCTCCGTCCCCACGGGGGGGAGCGGTGCAGAACTGCCATGGGTTCCTCATGTCCATGCTTTTTCATGGCATCGGCAAGGACGCCGCAAAATGTGGAAACACGCTGTTCCGCTGAGATGTGGCGGCAGAACTCAGGACCGTTGGAGCCGGTGTAAAGTTCCCCCCAGCAGATACCGTTGCCGGAGTCTCCGGTAAGCAGGTGCACATATTCGATACAGGATGCGGCATCGCAGATGACATTGGCGGCTTCTGAGTAGAGTTCAAGGATCTCCGGCTGATCGATACAGGGAGAAAAATAGGCGATCTGGCTGCGTCCGGCGTAGTCGCTGCGGGCGCCGCGCCATTCAGGATGGTCCTCAAAAGCCTTTTCAGGCAGAAACTGAGGTTCTCCGCCCAGGAATGAGCCTTTGAGCCCCAGTGATTGAAGTATCTCTGCCCGGATGTGCATGGATTCCAGATTCCGTTTGGCAGTATCCGCCGGCAGATAGGGAGTAAGCTTTTCCGGGACATGGAATTTGAAAAATCCGGGAAAAACGGCAGTGTATTCAGGGTAGAAATCGTAGTCTTTGCACCAGACACCGTTGTTGGTCAGCTGGTGGCGGCTGCGTTCCAGCATGGAGCAGCCCAGATCCACATGGGTGAAGCCGGTCTCGGCAGCAACTGCGGCGAATTTCTTGAACTCTTCAGGCGGCAATACTCCGTTGAAGGCGGAGTACCCGGGGGAAAGGATCACGCGTTTGAAATTCATTTTTCTCCTTTGTTTTTGAGGGGATTTTATATGGACTGATTTCTGAGCTTAAAAATAAATCTCATGGTCGTTGCCAGCTCCTTCAGGATCTGGGGAAGCTGCTCGGGAGTACTGCTGTTGATGAGGAAACTTGAACGCATCAATATCTCCCCCAGTTCCTCTGAAGGGATCTGGCAGTGGGCATTGAGCGCGGGGATCCTGTCAAGCAGAAAACAATCAGGGGCTTTGACGGGATCAAGGGTTTTCCCTGCGGCAGAACGCAGAAACGGCACGCCGTAATTGCTGATCCCCAAAGTTTCCTGAATGGAATCGGACAGCCAGAACTGAAGCAGCTCTTTGATCTTTTCTCTGTCGTAAAAATTGTTGCGGAACCCGATCAGAGCTGCTCCAAGCTGTTTTTCTCCGCTCCCCAGATCCGGCATGAGAACTGCTCCCGGGGTAAAATTGATGCCATGCTCTCTGAAATAGTAAGCGCTTTGGCGGAATCCGGAAAAAAGTGCAAGCTTACCTTCTGCAAAGGATTTGATGGGGTTCGGATCATAATCAACTGCCAAATCGAGTTCCCGCAAAAGTTCCAGATATTTCAGACAGACTTCCAGCGTTTTGGGAGAGTCCGCCTGAACGGGCTCAGGAAGCGCCGGATCAAAGAACAATGCTCCTGATCCATGAACAAAGCGGCTCCACTGCTGAAAATGGGGAGAGAAATTGATGACCCGTCTGCCGGAAAATCTCTTATGCAGCTGCCGGAGTGCTGAAAGAAAATCATCTTTTCCCCAATCGTTTTCCGGCATGGACACCCCCGCCTGACGGAAAAGATCAGGATTATACCACAATATCTGAGGGGAAAACATGACAGGGATCGCAAAAAGTTTTCCTTCAATATAAAAAGGCGAAAGAGACTCCGTAAAGAACCGTTTCTTTCCGTCGGGAAAACACTCCTGAAAGATCTCCGAAAGATCCTGATAGTGCTGACGCCTTGTCAAAGCAGTAAAAGAGGAAAGTATTTCCACGCCGCCCCCATGAAATGCCCCTGTCAAGTGAAGTTCCGGGAAACTTTTTCTGAACCATCTGCGCTGCTCACCGGTCAGGGCATTGCTGAATTTGCTGCACACCACATTGCGGAGAAGCAAACGTTCTTTGTAGTCAGCACTCACATAAGTGCCGCTCCGGGGACGGCTTTCAACGACACCGCTCTGTTCCAGCAGATCAAGGACCGTCTGCACCCGGGGCAGAGAACAGGAAAAGTGTTCAGCGATGCTCCGTGCACCGGGAAGTTTTGCTCCCGGGGAAAGTTTATTTTCGATCAGATCAAGTATGTATTCATGTATCTCTGAAAGTACTGCCATAAGGGATCATCTCTCCTTTTCACGCTGCAAAGAAAATCTGTGATATAATATAACCACCATTTCTGATAATGTCAACTGATAATATCAGATTTTTTTTAAAATTTATTTCCCCTTTTGCTCTTTGAAGAACGAAAGGGGAAAAGGCTGATCAGATGTCAGAGATATTTGTCCGCCAGATCAAGGTAATACCCCCAGTCCTGGGGCGTGTGATCGTGCTTGCCGGTCCGGTAATGGAAACTGATGTCGCCCGCACAGTGTATGTCAGGACCGGGCATTTCATCAACAGTCAAGCCGCAGGAACCGTAAAGTCTGTAAACCTGAGAAGCGGCTTTACAGGCAAGGAATTCCCCTTTGGGATCGGCGGCACGATCTTCTGTGGCAGTACCGACAGCCAGAGGACGGGGGGCGATCATGGCAAGAAGTTCATGCTGATCGATGGGGAGTTCCTCTTCTTTATAAATGAAGCGCTCTGCTTCGTTGACAAACCAGCTGGGAACCCCCATGTTGATATGGTGCTGAAAGTGCTGGGAAAGATTTTCCCCGAATTTCCGTTTGTGGAGCGCTCCGCCGCCGCAGCCGGAGTCATTAGAAATGACCATCTTGAATCGGGTGTCAACGGCACCTGCCCACAGAGAGGTTTTGCCCAGGCGGGAGTGACCGTGCACAGCGACCCTGGAGCTGTCGATATCCGGATCCTGTTCCAGATAATCCATGATGCGGCTCAATCCCCATGCCCAGGCACCGATGACGGAATACTTTTCACCGAATTTGTCATATTCAGCAGGCGCAAAGAAAAGTTTTGCCACGCTGTCCCCGATACCGTCGGCACGGTCTGGAAAGATATCATGGTAGCAGCAGGTGACAGTTGCATAATTTCTTGCCACGATCTCTTCCGGGATCCAGCGGTAATGCTGGACTCCAGAACCGTCATCGGCGAGCACTCCCGGGAATCTGTAGCCGGTGGGGATCACATCCTTTTCCACCGTCGTGTTCTGATTGCCTTTGAAGTTCAGCCCCAGAAATGCCGGCACCGGAGCGGCGGCATTGGCAGGCAGATAGATCAGGATCTTGAAAGAGTGGCTTCTCCCATCAAGCATGGAACAGGTGATCCGCACCTCTTTGCGCACAGCTTTGCCCCCCAGAGCCCCCTTACGGCAGCTGAGAAGCTGAAAACTCATCTCATCGGGGCGGGGAAGGATCTCTCCATACTCATACTTTTTAAGCATACCAAGAATGTAAGAGCGCTGAAAATTGTGCCACTCAAAAGGAGTCGTGACATAACTGCCGTCCTCTTTCAGCAAAGGATCAGGCAATGTGTATTGAGCAACATCTTTTTCATCCACTGAGTAACACGCGTATTTCATGAGAGTTTTTTCCTTAATTTTATTGCTGGGGAAGTTTGTCTTCCCTGTAAAGACGGTGTACTGCAATGCTCATGACAGGCAGCAGGATCAATACGAAAAGAAAATAATACTTATAGGTCGTCAGCGGCACAGCAGAAGTATTGAGTTTTGCCGCAAGTTTCAAAAAGAAACCGCTCAGGAGCATTCCGGGGAGTCCCGCAAGCACACCTGTTCCCACAGCCAGAAGCATACTGGCGACCACCTGATCTTTGGGCTTGATGGTGTGGATGAAATACTGGGACAGAGAGGTCGTCGCCGCCACTGCACAACAGGGGCAAAAGATAAATGGCAATATGAGAAGAAGGGGATGAAACTCCCCGGGCAGCAGCAGCCAGAGCAGCACAATGATGTAGTTTCCGTAGAATCCGGCAATTACCATACGCCTGCCGCCGAATTTATCAGCAAGTTTTGACAGCACCACACTGATGCCGATACTGGCGCCGAACTGAACAAGAGAATAGAGCAAAGCTGTACTGTCATTGACTCCATACCCTCTTTTGAGGGTCAGCATTGAAATAGGGACGAGAAAAACGGCACTCATATTACAGATCATTCCTGCAATGATCTGCCGGGAGAGGACTTTGTTTTTCAGCAGAGGCACGATCTCTTTCAAGAGAGGGCGTTTGGCATTTTCCATGATCTCCCCGGTTTCGCAGATCCTGCGGCAGAAGGTGGAGCTGTAGATCCCAAGCAGCGTTCCGGCAATAATGATAGCGAAAAGCATCCAAACCGATTGACTCAATTTCATGCAGCAGCTTATAATGATCAAAGCGGTCACTCCGCTTGAATAGAAATAGATCCATGCTTTTGAAAGGAAACCGCCGACAGCGCTTTTTTCACATATTTCTCCCACCAGAGGTTGACTCATGACCACGCCTGCGGCACGGAATCCGTAAAAAAGGAACGCCCCCAGAACGATCAGACAGGTTGCCAGTGTCTCACTGATATAGAAGGCTGCCGGAGCCGCTGCCGCAACGATCAATGCGGCAATATTGCGGTAGACCCAGCAATCCGCCTGGGTGCGGGCGGCACCGCCCCGGGCAGTCATGATCTTCCCCAGAGGGAGAAGCAGAAATCCGAAATAGATCATGCCGCCCAAAATAGCGATCACATAGTCAGGGCTGTGAAGTTTCACCGCAAAAAGAATGAGAACGGTTTCCCCGAGGCACATATAGGAAGCGCCGTTGACTCCATTGTAAAGCAGATAATTCCGCTGAGAACTTTTCATTTCCCCGGCAGTAAGAGGACGGTTGCAAATCATGGATACACACTCCTGAACACTTGATCGGTTGCATTGTTTTTGTCAAAACCATAATTTAATACTTGAAAGCTGTTTTTTCAACTGCGTCACCGGAAAAACGGCGGATATTGTTCCGGAGCCCACTCTTGCAGAAAAATAAAAATGCAAAAAACAACTGATTTTGCCGAACAAGGACTTGCAAAATAGATTTTTTGTGTTATATTAGGGACATTATGAAATATTATCTTCACAACATCAACTGGTGCTGGTGGCGACTTGACTGAAGTTTCCGCCTGTTTTGTTGTGCAGATAAAATAAGTAAAGTTGAATCAGAGACGGGTGGAAAAATCCATCCGTCTTTTTCGTTATGTCATATAATCAATGAGGAAAAAAAAATGAGCAATCGGAATTCAAATGTAGATTTCAACAAGCTCCCCTACAAATTGCAGCTTTCTGAAAATGAATTGCCGAAACAGTGGTACAATTTGCGTGCCGATATGAAAAACAAACCGGCGCCGCTGCTCAATCCGGTGACCATGAAGCCCATCACCTTTGATGAGTTGAGACAGGTCTTCTGCGATGAGTGCGCCAAACAGGAACTGGACGATGTCACAGCTTACTTTGACATTCCACAGGCGATCCAGGATTTCTACAAAATGTACCGCCCCGCCCCCCTGACCCATGCCGTTTTTCTTGAAAAGGCACTCAATACACCTGCCCACATCTTCTACAAGTTTGAAGGCAACAACACCTCCGGCAGCCACAAGCTCAACTCTGCCATTGCTCAGGCGTACTACGCCAAGCAGCAGGGGTTGACCGGTGTCACCACCGAAACCGGTGCCGGACAGTGGGGAACAGCCCTTTCCATGGCATGTGCCTTTTTCGGACTGGTCTGCAAGGTTTTCATGGTCAAGTGCTCCTACGAACAGAAGCCCTTCCGCCGTGAAGTGATGCGCACCTACGGTGCCTCAGTGGTCCCCTCCCCTTCCGACACAACAGAAGCCGGACGCAAGATCCTGGCTGACTTTCCCGATGCTCCCGGAAGTCTCGGCTGCGCTATTTCAGAAGCTGTTGAGTGCGCATCAAAAACCCCCGGGTTCCGTTATGCTTTGGGCTCTGTCCTTTCTCAGGTGATGCTCCATCAGAGTATCATCGGTCTGGAAACAGCCAGCGCCTTTGAAAAATACGGCATCGAGCCTGATATCATCGTGGGATGCGCCGGAGGCGGCTCAAACTTGGGTGGTCTGATCGCTCCCTTCATGGGCAGAAAACTCAGGGGTGAAAATGATTACCAGTTCATCGCCGTTGAACCTGCCTCCTGTCCCAGTTTGACCCGGGGCAAGTATGCCTATGATTACTGCGATACCGGTATGATCTGTCCTCTTTCCAAGATGTACACTCTGGGATGCCGTTTCATGCCCTGTTCAAGTCACGCCGGGGGCTTGCGCTACCACGGCATGAGCTCCATTGTTTCCCAGCTTTACGATGACGGACTCATGGAGGCACGCTCTGTCAAACAGACCGATGTGTTTGCCGCCGCCCGTGAGTTTGCCCGTACCGAGGGTATTCTCCCAGCTCCTGAGAGCAGCCACGCCATCCGCATTGCTGTAGATGAGGCGATCAAGTGCCGTGAAACCGGCGAAGAAAAAACTATCGTCATCGGACTTACGGGAACGGGATACTTTGACATGTTCTCTTATCAGAAGTTCAACGACGGCATCATGCAGGATTATATCCCCACTGATGAAGAGCTTATGCAGGGACTTTCACAGCTGCCCGACATCAAGTAATTTCTGACAAAACAAAAAAAGGGCTGCCGCCAAACCTTGTCAAAAAGGAAAAGCGGCAGCCTTTTTCATTCTTTTCTTTCAGGCTGCGATCGCCCCCACCCGATCACACACGGCTCATTGCCGCATCAAAACGGCTGTATGAGGCTTCCAGCTCTTCAGAGGGGAGAATTCCCGCATTGAGATATTCAGAGGCAAGTTTGTTGGGATCTATCGCCTGAGCTGCGGCGCGGGCTTCATCTTTGGCAAAGTTGCCCATAATGGCAGCCTGCAATGCAGCAGCAAGGTTGTCCGCTTCACTTTCCTGAGCACCGGAAAGCTTTTCAAGTTCACCGCAGATCCGCTCATGCTCCTGTCTGGCAGCAGCGATCTGACGGTTGAGTTTTTCCAAAGCCTTGGCGTCACCTCCAAGAGCGGCGGCAATAAGTTTTGCGGCACTGCTCAGTTTGGAGAAGACTTCAGCGGCAGCGGGGGGAGCGAATTCAAACTTTTCCCCGGCAAGGAGTTTATCAACGGCAAGAGCAAGTTCTCTTGCCACTTCTCTTCCCAGATCCCCTTTGGCACGGGTCTCTTTCTTGCGGCTTTCGGCAAGAGCCGCATCAAATGCCTGAGAAGCCTTTCTGACAGCACCGGCAGTTTCCCGGCAGTCAAGCTCCTGAAGGCGCTCTTTGATCTCTCTTGCCCGCCCCATGTTGGCTGCAGGATCACTTGCAAGCTGCTCCAGTTCAGCAATCAGGGAGCGGCTTTCAGTTTCCTTTTCGGTAAAGAGGGCACGGCGTGTGTCAAAGAACTTGTCAAGAGCAGCTTTGAGCCTTTCATAAAGGGCATTTTCAGACTTTCCGGCGTTTCCGGCATTGCGAAAATCCTCACGAAGCTGACGGGCACGGCGCAGATCCCCCTGAGTCAAGGCCTCAGCCTCTGCGATCAGAGCCTCTTTTGCCTCGATAATGGCAGCAATTTTCTTTTCCCGTTCTGCAAAATAAGCACTGCGGGCGTTGAAGAATGTATCTGCTGCGGCACGGAATCTGAGATAGAGTTCATTTTCTTCATTTCCGGCACGGGGAATCGTTTTCCATTTTGCCTGAAGTTCCTTAAATGCAGCAGCAGTGGCGTTCCACTGAGTGGAAGAAACGAGCTTTTCAGCCTCCCCGATCAGGGCCAGCTTATCGGCGGCAGCCTGCTTGCGTTCCTGACGGCGATTGGAAAAAAACTCATCAACTTTGCGCTGAAGCTGGCGGCTTGCGTCGAGAAAACGGGCGTTGATCTCCTCGTTTTTCTCTTTTGGGACGGCACCAAGGGATTTCCAGCGCTCCCGCAGTTCTTGAAGTTCTTTGGCAAATTTGACACAATCAGGATTTTCTGCATTATTCATCTCTTCGATCTTACCGCAAATATCCTGTTTCAGAGTATAGCTTTCCCAACGGGCGAGATCCAATTCTTCAAAAAACTGACTGATCTTCTGAGAAGCCTTGTGGCTGATCTCCTGAAAACGCTTTCTGACGGGCTGGGGAAGATGGGCAAGCTCCTTGAACTCAGCATCAATGGCACTTTTGCGCTCTCTGAGGGGAGCAACATCTTCAGCTGCGGTCAGATTTTTAAGTTCTTCCATCAAAGCTTCAGCCCGGACAGTGTCGGCAGCCTGCAAAGCCTCTTCTGCGGCAAGGCGTTCTCTGAGTGCCGCAGAAAGTTCCGTAAACCCGGCGGGAACAGCTCCCAAAAGTTTGCAGCACTCTGCGTCGAACTTTTCCAGATCCGACTTTACCACCAGTTCATCGGCAAGAAGGCGCTGCAACTCAGCTTCCAATCTCTTATAGTTGGCGTGGCGCAACTCCATTTCCCTGATTTTGTCTTCGGCGCACTTGACAGCCTCAGCAAATTGTTTATCCAGCAGTTCAGCATACTCAGGGGGCGGAGCAACACTTGCTTCGTATGCGGCTTTGATCCTTTCGACCTCTGCCCGGAACTCTTCCGGAGCCATAGCCGGAATATTTTTCATGGCAGAGCAAAGATCTTCACGGCATTTCTTCTGCTCTTTCACCTCAGGGGCAACTTCCCCAATGGACAGGGGCTGACTGCTGTTTTCTTCAATCATCATCTTTCTCCGAACTTTTCCCGGACACTCATCAAAGCTGAAAAATTGGAAATTGACCAATTCCTCCGGGACTTTGGGTTGTATTTTGCATTGCATTATTCATATAATAGCTTTTTTTTTCATTTTTGCAACCCATTTTTTCAAAAATCCACTTGAATTTTGCAAAAAAATTGCTATATTGTATAAAAGACAGTTCGGTCGGACTGTTCCGCACAGTCCGTGCGGGAGATTTTTTGTGAGACTTGAAGGAGTTTTATTGTAATTATGGCAAAGCGTCAGGAATTCAAAACAGAGGTGCGTCAACTTTTGAAGTTGATGATCCATTCTCTTTATTCCAACAGAGATATTTTTCTGCGGGAATTGGTTGCCAACGCCGCCGATGCTATTGATAAAGCGCGCATAGAAAGCCTCACAGATCCTTCCCAGAGCCGGGATTGGAAGATCCGTATTGAGGCAGATAAAGAGCTCAAGACCCTGACCATTTCCGATAACGGTATCGGTATGACCGAACAGGAGGTCATCGACAATATTGGAACTATCGCCCAAAGCGGTACCCGTGCCTTTATGCAGATGCTTGAGGAAAAGGGAGCCAAGGGGGAAGAGATCCCGGAACTGATCGGTCAGTTCGGCGTTGGTTTCTATTCGGCCTTCATGGCAGCTTCAGAAGTGACAGTGATCACGAAAAAATCCGGCTCCGATGCTCCTGCCGTCATGTGGCGCAGCCAGGGCGAAGGGGACTACGAAATCGATGATGCCCAGCGTGAAGAACCCGGTACGACTATCATCCTCAAACTCAAAGAGGATGCTGAGGGGTATCTTGAAAACTGGAAAGTGGGATCTATTATCAGGAAGTATTCTGACTTTATCTCCTATCCCATCATCATGCCCCGTGTCACTGTCAACGATGACAAAACTGAAACAGTCACTGAGGAGGTCTTGAATTCTCAGAAAGCCATTTGGCTTCGCAAGCCTTCTGAAGTAACAGAAGATGAATACAAAAGTTTCTACTCCCACCTTGCCAATTACGGCGGGACGGAGTTTCTTAAAGCGATCCACATGTCCGCTGAGGGCGTGAACGAATTCAAAGCGCTTCTTTTCCTTCCCAAGCAGGCACCATTCAATTTCCTGATGCCTGACATCCAGAAGAAGGGGTTGCAGCTTTATGTCAAGCGCGTCTTCATCACTGACGAATGTAAGGCTTTACTGCCTGATTATCTGCGTTTCGTCTGCGGCGTCGTGGATTCCTCAGATCTTCCTTTGAATGTCTCCCGCGAGATCCTGCAGGAGAATCCCATCATCGGCAAGATCGAAAAGGCTGTGACTGCCCGTGTCATTACAGAGCTGAAAAAGCTTCTGGAAAATGACCGTGAAAGTTACAATGCGTTCTTCGCCGAGTTTGGAAAAGTTCTCAAAGAGGGACTGCATACAGATTTCACCAATGTCGAAAAGCTCAAAGATGTGGTGATGTATGAGACCATGAACTCTGAGCCCGGCAAGTATGTCACTTTGGGTGAGTATGTGGACGCCATGCCCGAAGGTCAGAATGAGATTTTCTATGTCACAGGTGAGAAGCGTGCTTCTCTTGACTCTTACCCCGGATTGGAGTATTTCAAATCCAAGGGTTGGGATGTGCTGTTCATGACAGATCCCATTGATGACTGGGTGATGCAGTCCATGATGCAGTACCGCAAACACAATTTCAAGTCCATCGCCAAAGGTGACTTTGAAGATAAAGAGAGTGAAGAGCTTGTCAAAGAGGCCAATGAAAAGTACGCTGATTTGACAGCTTTTATCAAGGAAAGCCTTGGTGAGCAGGTTGGAGAGGTGCGTTTTTCCGGGCGCATGACAGAAAGTCCCTGTTGTTTGATTGTTGAGGGCAACGCCCTTGCACCGCACATTGAGCGTCTTTTCAAAGCGATGCACCAGCAGGTTCCCGAAACCAAGCGGATCCTTGAGCTCAACCCCAAGCACGAGTTGGTTGAAAAGATGAACAGTGTGCTTCAGGCGGGCAAGAAAGAAGAAGCGGCATTGTGTGCCAAAGTTATGTTCAATCAGGCATTGATAACAGAGGGCAGTCCGCTGGATGATCCGGCAGGATTTGCCAAATCGGTGACAGATCTTTTAGTGAAGTCATTGTAAAAATATTGCTTTTTTATAAAGCGGAAGAATGGTCGAGTGGTTTAAGGCAGCGGTCTTGAAAACCGCCGAGGGGCAACTCTCCGAGGGTTCGAATCCCTCTTCTTCCGCCATTTTTTTTGCCCCTTTCTAATCTATCTTATAAACTCCAACCACCTTTAAACAGCTGGCATTACCTGGAATGAGGCGGAATAAGGTGGAACGGGATTTTACACAAGGATGGGGATTTCGCATAGCCGCAGCGGGGGAATGTGCGGTTGATCCGGGTGCGCCGAGGCGGTGTTTTGGATGTGCGAAGCCGGGGGGGAGGCCCCCTTTTTTTTATGTCCCGGGGGCGTTGGGACGATAGGATTACTTACATTTTCCGATACGTTTCATGGCTTCAGGATTGCGCCATATCACTTCGGTCCGCCGTTGTTTAGCCTTGACGTTTCCTTCGCCCTGGAGCCCGCTGTTTCGGGTTCTTCCGGCGGCGGAGCAGCACACTTCGATCTCGAGTTTATCCCATCCATTTTTTGTAAGCGGCGCATAGATGTGGGAGTCGTATCCTGAAAGCACCACTGCGCCGTCGTATGCCATAAGGGTTGCGATCAGTT
The DNA here is from genome assembly GCA_045596885.1 of Victivallaceae bacterium. Lineage (GTDB taxonomy): Bacteria > Verrucomicrobiota > Lentisphaeria > Victivallales > Victivallaceae > UBA1784. Next base: position 1,504 of record JAZODE010000105.1, on the reverse strand, counting down.
CTTCGTGATCGGAGTTTTTGAGTTCATGTTCATAACCGCCTGCTTTGCGGGCGCCTGCGACGTATGGAGGGTCGCAGTAGGCGAGATATCCCGGGCCGGAAAAGCGGCTCAAGCAATCTCTCCAGTCGCAGGACAGTCATGGTTTCCACGCAGTTGGACAGACAAAGATATCAAACGTGCTGGTTCTCATGTAACAGGACTGAAAGGCAATCGTCACGCACCAGATGGAGCCATTGTTTACGGTACATACAAGGGCGTTCGCGTTGGAGTAATAAGAACAAACGGAAAAATAGCAACTGTTTTTCCTGATTCAAATCAAACACCGGCTCTTAATAGAAGGAGAAGAAAGAAATGAGTCTTAAGGATGAATATGTAAAAATCATAAATCTGCGAGAAGAAGAGGATAGAAAACATCTTTCCGAACTTCCTGATTATTGGGAAAATTCTCCAGCAATTAATGCTAAAATTGAGCTATTTGCAAAAAATCTTCAAGAAACCATCGACTTTCTTGATAATGACTGTACTGCAGATCAATTGTCTTGGATGTCCGAAGTTTTCGAAGAGATTTCAGCGAAGCTTCAAAGTTGGGATTTTATTGATGCACTCAACAGGTGTGCGGATAAGTACCCGGAAGAATGCAAGGTTTATAACATCAGAGAATGCATTGAGTATGCAATCGGGCAACTCAACGATGATGTCTATCAACAACGATTTCCGCTGAAGAACGACTAACTTAAACAGACGGACTCTGTATGTGTCATTTCATGCAGAGACCGTTTTTCTAACGGAAAGTGAAGCGATTTTTAGAATTTTATTTCACTGCGAAATTCTGAGTTTTTAAGCTCAAAATGCGGTTCAGAATGGGGGGGGAAGATAAAAAATTCCAGCCGCCATTTTTGTGCTTGTTTTACCTCAATCAAAACCGTTTAGTGCCGTTGTTTTCATCTGTATTCAGAAAATAGACCGAGGCTATTGCCAAAGTCAATTAAAAAGTGATAGACTCTTATCGTTGATGAGATGAAATCGGTAGTTTTCGATGGCTGCCGTCAACAGGATCATCCTGTTGCAAGCTGTCAGGGCAGGGAAAGAGCGTGTTTCAGCAGATTTTTGGTCTGCCGCTGTTTTATGCGACGGCGGATGAAGCTGTTTGCAGGCATATCAGCGGAAAAAATATGGAAAATACTTGAAATCCGCCGCCGGGGATGGTATAGTAAACAAACTATGTATTTACGGAGGTCGTTGTGAGAAAAAGTCAGTTCAATATCCATACCGCCCTGTCATTTTTTTCAGGGGTATGTATTATTGCGGCATTCTCATTGCTTTTTTGCGTACAGTCGTTTACTGCTCACGATTGTTTTGACATCGACAGCACCTATATTTCTGGATCGTTCAACGATGATATCGCTCCGGTGTGCCGCAGTATCCGTGAAAACGATTTTTCCGTCAGCAATGATCTGGCTTCGGACGGGAATTCTGCGGAATATCTGCCGCTTGAGAGTTTGAT
>JAZODE010000104.1:0-24885 GCA_045596885.1 Victivallaceae bacterium | reverse complement strand
GTCAAAGCGCCCTCGCTTCGATCTGTTAAAGGGAGCGTTTTCGGCTGTTACCTTACAGGTAGCAACCTCAAACTACCCTTTACAGCTCTTTGCGAATGGCATCTTTGCCATTTTTTGAATGACTTTTGAAATTACCTCCTTATGATAATATACTCCCAGATACCTGACATTTTATGTCGGGTATCAGCAAAAAAAAGAAAAAAATGGTGTTTTTTTTCATTTTTTCACAAAACCGACTCTATTGTCATAACAACAAGGATGCGGATTTGAAGCAATATCCAGTAAATTACCGTCAACATCTAAAAAAGCAAGACGCAACGGTCTGTATTCCGATGTGCCTGTGTAAACGAAATCAGCCAAAAAGTCTGCCGGGAAACTTTCGTAAGCAGGGGCATGTTTTTCGGGGATAGTTATGAGTGCATTCATCAACTGTGCGGCAACTTCAAGACGTTTGGTTTTATCAAGGAGCAAGGGAGTTGCAAAAAAAGGTGAATTCAAAACATCACTCAATTTTTTGCCGCCATTGTTTTTTTTCAATATAAGCAACTGTACTGTCGGCTGATCGTTGATTCTGGTCGAAACTTGATCATCGTCCGCAGCTTTCATTACGTTGGCACTGGCGATCAATGCTTTTCTTTCCAATTCTTCAATTTTTTCTTTCATCCGTCCTTTGAGGAATTGAAGATTTCCTTTTTCTTCGCGTTCACGATAGACTGATTCCAAAAGCGGACGGATATCGTCAGGCAGGCACAATGATTTGCGGGAATGCAGTTCTTCGTATGTCCGGCAAATTTGATAAGCTTCATAGGGAAGGAATGTTTCACACTTAATATTGTCGCCTGAAGAAAGAAGAGGATGTTCCAAGATGATCGCACGCCTTGAAGCTGTTTGCGCCCGGAAGGGATCAAGCTGCCTGTGGCGCCACAGTCTTCCGATCCGCTGCAATATCATGTCTGCGGGAGCAATTCGGGTGATAAGCAGATCTGCGTCAATATCCACAGACTGTTCCAAAACCTGTGTTCCTACCAGAATACGCCCTTTTTTACTTCGCTTGTCAGCCCCATTTTTTCCTAAAAGATCGACCCATTTGTTTTCATTTTGTGCACGAACACTCCGCGGAAAACGGGAATGGATCAATCCAATTTCCGTATCTCCGGCACAGCAACTCAAATTTGCAAAAATCTCTTGAGCTTTTGCCACCGTATTTTCAAGCCACAGCACCTGTTCACCTTGTGCGGCTTTCTCCAAAGCTAAAGCCAGACACTCCGCTTCTTCACTGAAAGATAAGGCGACATGACGGGGGGGATTGCCGTTAAAGGGAATTTGAATTTCCTCCGGACGATCGGGATAACTGCAGCTGATCAATGGGTAATCCTGTTTTTTATTTTCAGTATCCTGAGGAACGGGGGGCAACAGGGCAAATTCCCGGCGGGCTTCATCAGTCAAAGTTGCGCTGAGCACAAGAACCGTACAATGTGAATCACGCAATTTGCGAATCAATTTCTTCAACAAAAATCCAGTATAATGATCGTAACTGTGACATTCATCAATAATCACAACTTTTCCGGAAAGAGCAAACGCTCTTACGGCGTTGTGTTTAGCATTCAAGACCGCAAGAAGAGCCTGATCTATCGTACCTGCCCCGAATGGCGCCAGCAAAGCCCTTTTCTTGCTTTGAAACCAGGAGTCTCTGCCCTGCGTCTTTTCTTCCTCTGGATCATCTACATGCAGATGCCATTCAAGATGTGCATTGCCGTGAAGCAGCATGGCATTGGCTTCTGACGAATTGTTTGATATTTTTTGGAGGAAGTTATTTAACCGTGAATGTATTTTTTCAGAAGTAAGTTGAGTCGGCAACGCAAAGTAGATCCCGCTTGCGGCATTTGACTCAAGCATTTTATAGGCAATATAAAGAGCAGCTTCTGTCTTTCCACTCCCCATTTCAGATTCAATGACATTGATTTCTCCCGGAACGATCTTCCGGCAGCATGCTCTTTGAAGAGAGTTTGGCGAAAAACCAAAAATATCTTCAAAGGAAAGTTGTTTTCGGACATTGAGCGCCTGGAACCCGGCAGAACAAACAAACTCTGAAATATCAATTTCTTCTGCAGAAATCCCCCATGGAATTTCTATTGCAGAGCTGATCCAGTCAGCAACGATGACAGCACCCAATATTTCCTGACTCAATTCCCGGGGAATCGAAAGCGTTTTAGGGGTAAGACCGAGTTTTTTAAAAGTTCTGCTGAGTATTTCGCAGCGCAAAGAACTCCACTGAGGACCGCCACAAGAACTATGGCTGTCATTAAATATTTCCGGATTGCCCATGCTATGGGCGATTCCATGATGATTTGCCGCCAAATTGGCAAAAAACTCACCAAATCGATCACGCAATATCCACCCGGAATACTCAGCATGATCGACATTGGAATATTGAAATTCCTCAATCAACTTTTGTCCTAAAGCACCATAAATTTTTTGTTGAAAACCCGGTGTGGCTTTACCAATATCATGAACGGCAGCAAGATACTCCGCAGCTTCAGAAAAAACTGCGGCTTTAGGCGTTTGGCGGAAACATTCCTTCAGAGCCCTCAGAACTAAAGTACAAAGCTGCAAATGAGTAACAACATCACAGCCTTTTTCCCCCTTCAGAGTCTTTGCTAAACACTCTTCAGGAGTTAATACTTGAGGGGTAAAACTTGAAGATTTCCGTATGGGGATTTTCATGTATTTTCAGTATTTCCCGGCGGGGATGACTTCGAGCCAGTAGCCGTCGGGGTCGGTTACGAAGTAGATGCCCATTTCGGGGTTTTCGTAACAGATACAGCCCATCTCTTCGTGACGCTTGTGGGCGGAGTCAAAGTCGTCCACTTCAAAGGCGAGGTGGAACTCGTTGTCGCCTAAGTTGTAGGCGCCTTCCATCTCTTTGACCCAGGTCAGCTCCAAACGGTGTTGGGAAAGATCGTCTCCAAGGTAGACGATGATGAAACTGCCGTCGGCAGGCGTTATGCGCTTCACTTCGTGAAGATCAAAGGCTTCAGCGTAGAATTTTAAACTCTTTTCAAGGTCAGCTACGTTGAAATTGTTGTGCACCATCTTGAATTTCATTTTATTTTTTCTCCATTTTTATCTGCTTGACTTAACGGCGGCTGCGTCCGCGGAAACTTCCGGAACGCCCGCCGGAACGGTGTCCCCCGGGACGGCTGCCCGGACGCCCGCTGCGGGGACGCTCAGGCAGTTCGGGATTTTTGACCGGCTCAGGAAGCGTCACCATCTCCTCCGTAGGCACTTCACTGGGGAAGGTCGTTCCCAGAAGCTCTTCGATGTCTGGCAGGTAGTAGCCGCCGTATTCACATAGAAAACTGATGGAAACGCCACGGTTTCCCGCGCGTCCCGTCCTTCCGATACGGTGGATGTAATCCTCCGAACGCTCAGGCAGATCGTAGTTGATCACCAATGAGACATCGTCCACGTGGATCCCCCGCGCCGCAACATCGGTGGCGATCACGATCTTTTCCTCCGCCGTCCGGAACTTTTCAAGGATCTGGATCCGCTTCTGCTGGGGGATGTCTCCCGAAAGCAGCGGCACCTTATATCCGTATCGCGCCAGATCGTATTGGAGTCGGCTGTTCACATCCTTGCGGTTTCCAAAGATGATCACCCTTTCGTACTCACGGGTGCGCAGCAGATAAAGAAGCAATCCCAGCTTTTCATCACGGGAAACAGAATAAAAGGTCTGGTCGATGTTTTCACTGACCAGCTTTTCAGGTTCACTTTCGATTACCGCAGGCTCCGCCAGCCATCCGGCGCTCAGCCGCAGGATGCTCTCTTCAAGGGTCGCACTGAAAAGCATGGTCTGACGCACGCCCTTGGGAGGCAGCTGGTAGACGATGCGTTTGATGTCAGGGATGAAGCCCATGTCAAGCATACGGTCCGCTTCGTCGATGATCAGGATCTCGGTCTCTTTGAGCTTCAGATCTCCGGACCGGCAGTAGTCGATGACACGCCCGGGAGTCCCCACCAGCAGATCGATGGGCCCCAGCAGATTGCGTCTCTGCTTTTCGTGATCCATGCCCCCAAAGACCACCACGCTTTTCAAGCCGGTGAAAACACCCAGTTCCAGAGCGTCCTTGTGGATCTGCATGGCAAGCTCACGGGTGGGCGCCAGCACCACCATCCGGGGAGTCCCGGGTTTGGCTTCGCCGGTGCGGGGCTTATTCAGCATCATGGTGAAGCCCCCCAGAAGAAATGCCGCCGTTTTGCCGGTTCCCGTCTGCGCTTTCCCGGCGATGTCTCTTCCGGCGAGGACCGCAGGCAATGTCAAAGCCTGGATGGGGGTGCAATATTCAAATCCGGCGTGCTGGACTCCGTACTGCACCTCTTCGTGCAACGGCAGATCCAGAAAGCGGGTCTTTCCTTCAACGGGGGGGACTTCACGCAAACTTGCGGGGTGTTCGACCTTTTTTGCGGGCTCCTCAGCAGCGTTCCTTGGGGCAAACTCTCTTTCAGGGCGTTTTTCTCCGTGGACTCTTTCTTTGCGCGGCTTTTTCTGCTGCGGTTCCCCTTTTTTCTCACCTTTTCCCCGGGATCCCGGAGCGCTCTTTTTTTTGCCTGACTTAACAGGCTCAGCGGATTTTTCCGGCTTGATGCCGAAAAGTTTTTTCAGAAATTCAAACATTTTTTCCTTCTTCTATTCTGCGGGCGGTTTCTGATATCCATGATGCAAATGCTGTTTTGAACTCGGACCGCCGCAACCCGAATTCAACTGTAGCTTTGAGAAAACTCAGCTTGTCACCGATGTCGTGGCGGGTTCCGGAAAACACTTTGCCGTACACTTCCGCCCCCTGCGCCATGAGAAGCGCCGTGGCGTCGGGCAGCTGGATCTCCCCGCCTTTGCCCGGTTTGGTGACTTTGAGATGCTCAAAAATGTCGGCGGTGTAAATGTAACGCGCCGCCACTGCAAGACGACTGGGAGTTTCTTCAACAGAAGGCTTTTCCACGATTTTTTCGATTTTCAACACATCAGGAGCGATCATTTTCCCCCCCGCTATGCCGTAGCGGCTCACCAGTTCCGGAGGAACCGTTTCAAGTGCCATGACCGTTGCCTGAGTCTTTTCAAAGACCTCCATCAGCTGCCCCAGCACCGGGACGCCGTTGCCGGAACTCATGACCGTATCGCCGTTGAGGATGGCAAAGGGATCGCCTGCGGCAAACTCCTCGGCGCAGAGTATGGCGCCGCCCAGTCCGTTGAGTTGTTCCTGATACACATATTTGATTTGCACTTTTTCAGCGGTTTCCATCACTTCGGCAAGCTCGGAAAGGCGGTCCTTTTTTGCAAGCTGCGCCTCAAGTTCCGGAGCAGGGGCAAAGACATTGAGCAAAGACTCCTTGCCTTTGGAAATGATGAGCAGTATCTCTCTGATGCCGCATGCGGCAGCCTCTTCCACCACATACTGCAGCACAGGCTTATCCACCAGGGGGATCAGTTCTTTAGGGACTGACTTGGCAAAGGGGAGAAAGCGGGTACCGAAACCGGCGGCAGGGATGACTGCTTTGGTTATTTTTTTCATTGTTTTACACTCCATGGGTGACGATCTGCGGCTTGATGACTTCGATACCGTGTTCTTTACAGACGGAACTCAAACGCCGGAACATGGCTTCGTCTTCGTATGTTCCGATAATGGCGCCCCCGGAACCGGTGAACTTGGCTGAAGCGCCAGCCGACCGCGCCAGCTCCACCATCTTGCGGTTCATGGCGGAAATGGAGGTGCGGCACACTTCAAGACGCAGATCAAAGTTCCTGTTGAGAAGCGCCGGGATCGCTCCCAGATCACCTCTTTCCATGGCTTTGCGGGTCTTTTCGGTAAGTTCCGCCCACTCTTTCATGGCATCGAGGACGGCGGGAACGCCCGATTCATAATCATCCCGCAGACGGCTGTGGAGTATTTCGGAACCTTCCGCAAGGTCGGTACGGTATGCCACATAGAGTTTCAGCTCAGAAGGTATGGAAATAGGGGTGTATTTCCCGATACCGTGTGCATCCATGTACTCTTTATCAAAGTCCATAAAGACAGGCACATTGTAGGCTTGAGCCACCCGGTCCTGGAGTCCTGCGGGGATCGAAAGTTCATCCCGTTCCGTCGCCAGCACCAGATTGGCAAGATGCGCCGGAGTGATGGAAAGTTCGTAGAACTTGAAAAGAGCGCGCATGGCGGCGGTGATGATGGCACTGGAGCCCGCCAGCCCCAGACGGTTGGGGATGGTACTGCTGTAGCGCATGGTAAAGTTCCGCTTTGCAGGGGTGATGCCCTTTTCTTTGCAGTAGCGGTTGAAGCGGTTGACCGTGGCTTTCATGAGACGGATCCCGCCGTAATATCCGTAGATGCGGACATCTTCACTCAAAGCGTCCATATCTTTGAACACACTGCTGTCCCGGCGGGCAGGCAGAAGCTCCAGTTCCGGCGTTTCGTAAAGGGTCACTTCTGCACGGTAGTTGCAGAAAACGAAAGCTATGGTCTTGCCGTGATAGCCGTCTGAGGGATTTCCGATCAGCGCGGCACGGGGAAAGGCGGATTCTCTGATGATCATAGCTTGTATTGCTCCCAATGTTCTGTAATGATTGCTGTTTGTTACTTAACTTATTATATTAATATACCACTTTTTACACTCTTTTACAAGTCACAGGGGCTGTCTCAAAAGAAATTGGATAATGTTTTCCGGGAGATTTTCTTTTCGCTTCTGTTCCGGCATCAAAGGCTTCAGACAAAAAAATAAATTTGTATCTCTTTGGAATTGACAATCAATAAAAGAGAGGATATATTAGTAAGGAGTCTTTTTTATAAAACGCTTTAACAAGGAGATACCACCATGGGAAACGAACTTGATGAAATGACGGGACCTGTCAATGGCGCCGGGCGGGATGTCAATGTTATTGAGAAGCAGCTGCCGGTCAGAGTCGGATTCGGTTCCACGCTTTTTGAGATCATACTCTGGTGTCTGGGCATATTGCCCGGAGTGATCTTTCTTTTCATGAAAATCAGCGCCGACAACTTTTTCCGCCAGCTCCAGCAGAAGATCCAGGCGGATGCCTCGCAAATCGACAACTATCTGGAACAGAGAGTCCAGATCCTGCAAAATGTTGCCCCTCTGGTCAACAAAGCCATTGATCTGGATAAGGATGTGATGAAGGCTGTGGCAGCGCTCCGGGGCGGCGGCTCTCTCGGCGATGCGGAACGCAACGAACTTGCCGCAACCATTGACGGCTCCTTTGCCCGGCTCTTTCCTCAGGTTGAAGCATATCCTGAACTCAAAGCCCACACCGCCATTATTGAAGCCATGCGCCAGAACAGCCAGCTCCAGCGGGAGATCACCGCTGCACGGACTCTTTACAACGACACGGTAACTCTCTGGAACACCTCCATCTACGAGTGGCCCGCCAAGATGATCGTCGCCGCCCGCAACGGTTATACCACAAGAATCCCCTTCACCGCCTCAGCTGAAACCAAAGCCCGGGCGCGAGAACTCTTCTTTTGATGGATCTGCTTGCTTATGATCCGGCATCGGGGTATGCCCGGCTTTACAAAGAGCAGTTTGCTCAGGAAGCCGAAGCTTTCTTTGATGCCGCCGTCAGAGAGGGAAAGGTCGATCCGGAACTCAACACTCAACTTGCCGCACAGCTGAGAAAACTCCGGGAACAAAAAGAGCATTGCTCCGGGAAAAAGGGATGGTGGATCTTTCTGCTGATCTTTGTTATTCTCCTCATCGCTGTCTGGGGCATTTGCATTGTCTGCAATGCGGAACTCCAATCCCCTGCCCATTGGGGGGTGTTTTTTATTGCGGGAACGGCGTGTTGTGTGTGGATCTGCAAACAGATGATCCCTGCCATCAAAAAGCTTGCGGCGCAGGAGACGCTGCTGCAAGGTCAGATCGACGAACTCTATGGCCGTATCAGAGAACTGCTTTCCCCGCTCTTTGATTTTTTTGACTGGAACACCCTTGCCAAATTGATTTCCAAAGTCCTTCCTCCCGTCCGTTTTGACGATTTTCTTTCTCTTGAGCGTATTGCGGATTTCAGAGACAACTTTGGATTTACTCTGGAAGATGAGCCTGAATCCACTTTGACCAATGCCCAGAGCGGCACTTTTTACGGCTATCCTTTCGTCCTTACTGAAGATCTGGACTTTGCCTGGGGCGAAAAGGTGTGGACAGGCTCCCTCACCATCACTTACCGGGAGCGTATCACCAATGCTGAAGGCAAAAGCGAATGGGTCACAAGATCTCAGGTGTTGACCGCCAGCATTACCCGTCCCTGTCCGGAATTTACCCGGACAAGAAATTTCTTTTTCGGACACGATGCCGCACCGGGCCTTGTTTTTTCCCGTACGCCCTCCTCACTTTCAGGGGGCTCCGGATTCTGGAACAAGTTGGGCAAAAAGTACCGGATCCGCCAGCTCCGGAAATTTTCACAGGATCTGACCGATGAAAGTCAATATACCATGATGAGCAATCATGAGTTTGAAGTCCTCTTCCGTTCAGAAAACAGAAACGATGAGGTGGCGTTCCGGCTTCTTTACACCCCTCTTGCACAGGAGTATATGGTCAAACTGCTCAATGACAGCACAGCCGGTTTCGGGGATGATTTTTCATACGCCCAAAACTGTTGCGTCACCCGGGTCTGTTCTGAACATTTGAACGCAACCGATCTTGGTACGCCGCCCTTTTACAGTGACGATTTCGACCTCAGGGAAATAAAAAGCTTCTTTCTGGAATACAGTGCGGCATTTTTCCGTTCCTTCTATTTTACCCTTGCGCCTGTTATGCTGATCCCCGCCTATAACGAGCCCCGGAACACCCCCGGAACAGGAGAAACTGCCCGCACTATTTCCCCAGTGAGATCGAGGGCGCTGCCTGTTATCGCTCAGAACTTTTCCGTCCTGCGGAAAGTATTACGGAAAATATTTTCAATGTCGTCTCTTTCACCCCCTTTCCCGGGGGCGCTGATGCGGTGGTGGAATCCATCGGCTTTGCCGGAGTTGAGCACACGGAATATGTGAGCTGTTACGGCAGAGACGGACGCTATCACAATGTGCCTGTTCATTGGGTCGAATATGTTCCTGTTTCCCGCAAGACCTCTCTCCGGGCGTACCTTGAAGAGAGTGCACCGCAGGATTTCAAGCCCCTTTTCCGCCGCAGGGGGATCCTTTTCGGTTGAAAAAAACGCCCTTCCTCTTTTAAGTTAAGGAAAGGGCGTTTGGCTCAGGAAAGCACGCTGCAGTGTTTCAGCGGCGGATCTCCCAGTTGACCGCTCCGGGATCGAGTTCCACCTTTCCTTTTGACGCAGTAAGGAGCCCTTGTCCGGGAAGCCGGAGCTGCCGGATCTCATACTCCAGCCACTTGGAGGGAATACCTTTGAAAAGATGGAGCTGGCTGCCTTTGGTGTAGGCGAACATCTGGATAAAGGCATCCAGTATGCCGCCGGTACCGTCAAGCTGCATGATTTCGTGATCTGCTTTGGGCTTGGCAATGTCGTGGCGGCGGTGGGCAATGAGAGAGAGCATACGGGGCAGATAGGCAACACTCAGACCTTCGTTGACAAAGATCTCTTTCCACATATTGAAAAGCTGCATGGGAGCTTCATTCAGACCGGTTCGGGTGTAGAGTATTCCCGCCCAGGGCATACACCATTCGCTCCACTTGCCCATGCCCATGCTGATCCAGTGGGTGATGGAGTTTTCCACCACCTGCCAGATCTCTTCAGAGGGCTCTTCGGGCAACGAATCAAAGGGCCAGATGCAGCCCAGATGGGAGTGGTGACGGTGGCACACTTCAAGATCCTGATTTTCCCAGATGGCGATGCGTGCTTCATTCTGCCGGGCGTAGCTGTCGTATCCGCCTACGGTGGTAAAGTGGGGGACTTTGGCAAGGATCTGCCGCCAGATGGGACGCTCAGGGACTCCGAGGATCCGGGCAAATTCGATCAGCGTGGCGGCAAGGCGCCGTATGGCTGCCAGCTGATAAGAGGGGTTGCGTCCGGCGATGGTGGTCATATTCTGGTTGGAACTGGCATACTCCGCAGAAATGGCGACGGGGATATTGAAATCCTTATCCAGCATCTCTTCATAGCCCCTCATGATACCGTAAATATAGGGATAGGCACGCTCTTTCAGGAACTCCTTATCCCCTGTGTGGCGAAAATAATCTTCATAGAGCAGCGCCGTCCACGCTCCGCAGGCAGGATCAAGGGAAGATCCGCAGCTGATGCCGCCGCACTGGATACCCCGGTCATCGACGGCGTGGGTCTGCCACAAGGCGTCCTCCACGCCGAAAAGGGAGCGGGCGTTGTGTTTCATGCTTTCCTGAAAAGCAGGACTTTCGATCATGTCAAAGAGGGGAAGCAAATGTTCATGCAGTCCCAGACGGCACAGGGGACCGTAAACCATCTGAACATTGACATTGAAGTGATAATCCCCTGACCATTTGGCTTCCTGATACTCTTCGTGCCAGGGCCCCTGGAGTCCGGCGGCTTTGCCGAAAGGAGCGGTGGCAGCGGCAAGTTTCCAGGTCTGGTAAGTGAGGAACTTGTTCCACCAGCTGTCGGGCGTGGTAATGGTACAGACCTTTGAAAAAACGCCGTTCCACCACTTTGCTGTTTCGGCAACGGCACTTTCTTTACTGGAGTCCTCACCGGCTCCGTTGCTGGAAACGCAGTAGCCGTAAGAGGTTTTCACCGCCCGGACAGTAAAATCCGGATCATCAGGCATGGGGATGCGCCAGCCGTCGGGGAGCAATTCGTACTTTTCATGCCCCCGGTCGGCAAGAAAGTCTCTGACCTGTGGGAAGTCGGAAGCTGGCTTCAAGATGACTCCGGTGATATTTTTGCCGGGGTCATCCAAATAGAGCACATTTTCTTTGAGGACAAGACATAATTCGATGATCCCGCCCCCTGCCAGAGTGATCTTCAGTTTTCCGAAAAAGTAATCCAGCTCCGCCGTGACGGGGCTGTTGCCGGGGGCAAAGGTGAATTCAAATCTGCCCACTGCCATACGGTGAGGGGAGCCGTAAAGATCTTCACGGTGGAAAAGTTTCCCCATACCGTGATCGTAGCCGTTGACTGAAGCGTATTCCACAAAGTTGGTGTAGCGGTCACGGGAGTCGATGAGTCTGCCGTTGCGGTGATCCCAGAGGTCGCTTTGGTTGATGGTGACACAGAGGTTTTCTTTGCCCCACACAAGGGCGCCGAAATTACCGTTGGCAAGGGGAACGCCGCAGTGGGGGCGTTCAAGAGGAAAAGGGAAAGTGATGGTTCTGTCCATGATAAAGAATTCCTTTTGAACTGGCGCTGTCCCCGATAAAGGTCGGTAAAAAAGGTTGAGGGAATTGGAGCGGGGGGAAAAGCCCTTTGGAGGAAAGGTCTTTTTCCCCCGCCCCAAAACCCACTTCCTTCTTGTCCTCCCGCAGCCTTGGCGAAGGAGGATTCCCAAAACTTTTTCAGTAACGCTTTTCATTTTGAGCGAACTCAAAAATAAAAAGCGGTCTGTGAAAAGATTTCCGGATAAAGGAAAGTTATCCACCTGCCTGTGAAGGGAACAGAGCCTTTGAAATAATATGTCTGTTTCGCAGATAAATATATCATTGACTTATTCATTTTTCAACAGGAAAAGAAAAAAGTCTTTATTAAAAAACGGCTTTTGAGGTGATTTGACACCATACGGGGGCAATGGATCGCTCCTGCCGGAGCAGACGGTTCCTTGAAAGTCTTTTCTCAATGGCATGGAAAAACTGTTTCGGGGGATGACAAACAAAAAAAGTATTTCGTCTTCCTGTTTGCATTATTCCTGCTTGCGGCGTATATTATACAGGAAAAATTTCAATATGACAGGAGCAAAGAAAAATGAATATCCAACAGCGTGACAGTGCATGTGATTCAACAGATAAACTGCTGGTCCTTCTTGCGGGACAATCCAATATGGCAGGGCGGGGCTATGCCGGAAGCGATGATCTGACAGCCATTCCCGGGCTGGTGATGATCCGCCCTGACGGCAAGTGGCAGTCTGCCATCGAACCTGTTACCAAAGACAGAAAATTTGCGGGGACTTTTCAGGCTTCCGGGGAAAAAGTGGTCAGTGACGATCCCTTTGAAACCGTTCTGCCCCAAGGAGATCAGAAGGTCTGCGGCGTGGGACCGGGACGCACCTTCGGGCGTCTGCTGCTTCAAGCCAATCCGGGAAAGAGTGTGGGATTGATCCCCACTGCCGTGGGGGGGACTCCCATTTCCGCCTGGCTGCCGGGGGGCGTTGATACATACGATCCTGTGAACCATCCTTACGACGATGCTGTCAAAAAGGCGCGTGAAGCTCAGAAGAGCGGCAAAATCGTTGCTGTTCTGTGGCATCAGGGGGAAAGCGATTCTGTCAAGAACAACGAAAATTATCTGCCTGAGCTCCGTTCTGTCATCGAAAATTTCAAACGGGATCTTGACCTGGGGGACGATGTGCCCTTTATCGCCGGAGATATGGCTTCATTTTACGAAGAAAGGGTAAGCTGCCACATCGACATTGTGGACAACGCACTTCAAGTCCTTGCAGCAGAACTTCCCTTTTTCCGCCTTGTCACCACCAAAGATCTTGCCGACCGGGGGGATAAACTCCACTACGACACCCCCTCCCAGCACATATTCGGTGAAAGGTGTTTTGAAGCCTACTGCAATTTCAAAGAAGGGCGTTGACCCGATTTACAGCTGTTTCAGGAGTTCCAGGGCAACATAGCGGTTGCCCGCTTCTGAAATATGGACTCCGTCACCGGGGTTGAAAAGGTGGAGAGGCTCTTTCATTCTTTTCATGGGGGTGTAGAGATCGACGACCTGACAATCGAACTCTTTTGCCACTTTGCGGAGCATACGGATATACTCTTCCAGCAGCTCAGGGCGTCCGAATTCTATTTTTCCCAGCCCCCGTTTGGCTCTCTTTTCCATATTGGCAAGACAGACGCTCCGGAGCGGACACACAGGGGTCATGAGAACGATTTTCATGGAGGGATTGTGCTTCCGTAAAAGGGTCAGTACCTGCCGGAAGGCTTTTTCTGCTTCAGCAAAAGGTACCTGGATCTTGCCGTCGCGCAGCACTGTGTCATTGTGTCCGAGGAAGATGCAAGTTATATCAGGGGCTTTTTTGAATATTCCGTCGTACCCTTTGGGGCGGTAGGTTTTGACTCCCGTCAGCCGGTCCCGCACCCGGGTGATCATATCCCCTTTGACTCCTGCGTTGCAGACTGATACCTTGCGCTCTTTGAGGTACAAGGCAAGTTTGTCGGCGTAGTTCCGTCCCCGGTGAAAGTCGCTCAAACTGTCACCCAGTATGAGGATCCGGCTGCCGGAAGGGATCCTGCATGAAGAGGCTGCTTTCTGCAAGGCTTCAAGTTCCCCTTTTTCTGCCACTTCAAGGGTCGTGACGGTGTTGGTCCCCCCGGTGGCTGCAACAAGATGGTAACTTCCGGCTTTTTTCATTCCCTGAGGGAAGGAGAAAAGGAGTTTCCCCTCTTTGTCGGCACGGCTTGCGTAAATGCGGACTTGCTGTTTGTGATCTACGATGTAAAGTTTGCCCTTCCCGCCGGGGGCAGCCCCACGGTAGCGGAGCGTAAAGGGCTTGCTGACGGCAGTGAGGGTGTGGGGAGTATCAGACTGGATCCTGACACCCGTATCGGGAGAATCGTAAATACGGAACGCATCAAAGAAAAGCTCCTTGCCGGACTCCAGTTCCAGCGCCGGTGCGATCCTGCCGGTCACGGCGTTCCCGGGATCGTAAACAAAAGAGACACGCTGCCACTTTGCAGGATCAAGTTTGATCCTTTCCCCCCGGAGCAAAGCGGTTTTGGAGCTCCCCGGCATATAGGGGAGCACCACCATCCGGGCGATACCTTCTCCCCTGAGTCGGACCTCCAGTTTAAGCCGTCTGCCCATAAGGTAGTTGTCCGCAAATCTTGAGCAATAGACCGAGGCAGCTTTCTCCGGCACCACAGCGGTCATGCGGGCACAGCTTTTCCCATGAAAAGCAAAGCGGGAACTCTTTTCCACTTTGCCGTTGATAAGGGGGCGCCAGTTGGTTGTTTTTCCTTCAAAGTCCCCCTCTTTGAAAAGCTGCCGCCCCGGGGAGCTTTGGGGCTGCACCGCACTTTTGCGGGCCGGTGCGGGAAGAAGCGTTTTTCCCGGTTCAAGGGTGAAAAAATATCCTTCCCCGCTGCGGAGCGTCATTTCAAAGGAGCTTTGGTCCGCTGAAAGCACTTTGCCGCTGAAACAGTCGGTCACTTTCGCCGTAAAGGGCAGTTTGACGGTCACTTTGCCGTTGGCAAGGGCGGTGAGGGCAAGAAAACGGTTGTTCATCATGACGATGGCTTTATCAGGAGCGATCACACAATGCACCCCGGCACTGCGGGCAATGGCGTGGAATTGTGCTGCTGTCAGAGAGTTGGGAGCCCCCAGAAAGACCGAGGTCCACCCTTTCTGTTTTTTTATCCCGGCAGCGGGGGTGTTGTCATCAAGGTAGCGGGAAATGATCTGCGCCTGAGGATCGTTGATAACAAAGCGGGGGACTTTGCCGATGGGGGAGGAATCCCGTTGATCGTGGTAGGCACGATAGAGATTGCCGGGAGATTGCCGGTGCGTCACTGCGGGAGTCGCCATCTGGGGAAGATGTTTCACTTTGAACCCCGTGAGCCGGGCGGTCCTTTCAGGATCAAGGCGTTTTCTGACAGGATCCACGAATCCAGAGGCATAGTTGAAGATAAGGGTCCTGTTGCCTTTTTTCAGTTTTTTGTTGATAAACGCCATATCAGCGTCATTCAGTTCAAACTGATTGGTGAAAAAGTAGACCTTGTACTTATCCCCGTCAGGAGCGCTGAAAAGCTCTCTGGCAAAACGCACGTCAATGGGGATCCCTGACTGGTGGAGTGCAAAAAACTGGTACATCATGGGGAAACTTGCCGCCCATTGGCGCTGATTCAATATGGCATCCTGAGAGATGACCGCCACGACTTCAGCTCTGCGGCGGGCATCCTTGCGGTTGTGGATCTTTTCAAAAAGCTCCACGCCCCGGCGGATCTCTGCCATCATGCCGGGATGGGCATGGGCACCGCAGAACATATCCAGATACCACCAGCCGCCAGTGCCGGAAGAAAGCTGTTCGGCGGTGAGTTTCCGCACGGTCTGACGGAACTCCGCCATGTTGGCGGGGATGCCCACTTTCAGGTGTTTCAGCTCCTCAGCATAGATGGAGCGGAGGAAGGAACGGATATCCAGTTCGCTGATCCACAGCTTCTTTTTCCGGGCAAAAGAGTCCATGGGGGCAAGGTTGCCGAAGGGCATTCCGCCCCGGCGGTTCTGGTAGACCGGCTGGGTCACGATCACATCGAAGACAGGGCTTTCAAGAAAAGATGTGGGATCTTTCACAAAAAACTTTTCCATCTGCCACGCCACACCCAGGACCGGTTTGGCAAGCTCCTTTTTTATGGCTGAAAGCATGATCTCTTTGACTTGCCAGATCCGTTCCTGCCGGAACCGTTCGTAGTCGATTTCAGCTGCCTCCTTTTTGGGGTCGAAGAAAAGGGGTGAAAGCCCCTTTTTGTACCTTCCCCAGTGTTCTGAAGGGACCTGTGCCTTTGCAAGAGTGACCTTGCTGTCACCCCAAGCCTGACGGAGACGGCTGTCGCTGCCGTAACGGCGTGTCAGATATTTTTGCCACGCTTTCACCCCCGCAGGGCTGTAATCCCGGTAACGGATCTCAAACTGTCCGTCGTGTCCCCCTGCCACAAAACATCCCACCACGACCTTGTGGAGATTTTCCTTTTTCAGTTCACGGATGAACGCCCTCAGCACCTTTGCCGCATCGGTAAAGGGTTTGTCAGCGTAGGGTGAAGGCCAGGGAAAGAGTCCGGGAGCATGAGGTTTGGGGGCAAACCCCCGCAAATGGAGAGAATTTCCCCAGGCTTTGTTGCCCTTTTCATCCAGCCAGAGGGTGTCGGGATTGTACTTGAAGTAGTCGGCGGGCCATGTGATATTGAGTCCGAGGACCACATATATTTCAGGCTCCTGCCGGATAAGGCGTTTAAGGCGCGAGATCAGAGGGGCAAAGTTGTACTTGTCACTGCCCGCACTCTGCCAGACGGGAGCGGAGGAGATCTCAGTGATGCTGCCTTTGGTATGGGGACCTGCAAGGTCATTGAGGTGGAGCGTGAAGTTGCATACCTTGATCTTGTTGTCATAAAAGAGTTTGTAGTCCCCCAGTTCCGGAAAGACCGCCGAAAAATAGATCACAGGGGGAAGAAGTTTCCCGTCGATCTCAAGCCCTGCTGCACCGGAGGGATAAAAGCCCACCTTGCCCGTGGCATTGCTCCGGGCGGCAAGGCGTTTTTTGGCTTCAGCAAGGGAAATGCGGCAGATCTCAGGGATGGAGTAGGCTCTCCGGGAACTCCATGAAGCCCCGGGCAAAGCAAGGTCATCCACATAGATGGTCGCCGGATCACCGAAAAGGCGGATAACAGGACGCAGACGGCGGGAAATGGGCTTCTTTTCGGCAAGACCGATGCGCTGTTCCCACACGCCGGGGGCGTTGTTCACAGCAAAGGATTGGCTCTGCCGGGCAGAACGCCCCAGGGAGGTTCCCTGATAGATAAATTGCCCCTTTTCATCCTCAAAGCCGAAAATGAGCATGGTACTGCCCGGAGTGACTTTTGCCTGATAGAATCCCCGCCAGAAAAAGTGTTCGTTTGGGGTGGTTTTTATGAAATCACGGCAGCGCAGTTCCAGAAATCCTTTGCTGTTGCTTTTGGTGATCTTCAAAGAGCCCTTCCCGGTGCGGGCACGGCTCAGGTCATGGATGGCGCTGCCTTCTGCGCCTTCAACTTTGCGCAGTTCCCATAAGCTGATACCTTTTTCAAAAGAGGGATCAGGTATCTGTCCGGGGAGAGGGGGACCGTATGCCGAACCCGTCCAGCGCATTTTTTTACGCAGAGCAGGGGTCAGGCGGGGGGAGTCCAGCAGCGCCATGCTTACGGAGGTCACAAGTTTGGGGTCTTTGGAGTCCAGAAGGCGGGAAAAGACCTTTTCATCTTCGCATACTGTGACCAGCGCCGCCAATGCGTAGCCGTGCAATGCGTCCAGACGGCGGTTTTTTTCCGGCACCGGACGGCGGAGGATCTTCAAAAGTTCAGGAACTGCCTCCGGACAGGGGACCCCCGCAAAGACCAGAGTCCGCAGAGCGGCAAAGCGCACATCGTAGTGGGGACTTTTCAGCAGGGAAACGCTCTCTTTGAGCAAAGGAGTCAAATCTTCGTGCTGCTCCTGATATGTGATCAGGCGTTTGACTGTTTCGCCGGGAGTTTCCCCCGCCGTGATTCCGCCGGAGAACAGGAAGATAAGTGTCAGAGACAAAAGTGAAAGAAATTTTTTTTTCATATTTCAGAAAATCCCTTTTTCAATACCAGCCGCACCAGCCCCTGAGAGTCCGGACTGAACCCAGTTCGATATAGGGATCGTAGGCATTGACCTTTTTCATTGCCACATGACCGTCGGCGTAAAGGATGTTCAGCTTGTTGCCGTGGCGTTCTCCGTCAGGATTGCCCATGCGCTTGGTGGCGGAAGAGGAGAAACTGTAGGAAAAACGGTGACAGCCGAAATGTCCGCCGTTGAAGGCGTAGGTCTGGCGGGCATCCATAATGACATACATCCCTGAGGGATAACGGACATCGGTGGTGTGAAGGGCTGAGTTGGCATTGGAAACCTTTGTATCCACTCCCCGGCGGTAACGGCCGCCGCCTGCGGTTTCGTATGCGATCCCGTACCCGGGGTAACTGACATTGTGAGAGTTGGCAACATAGTTGGTCTGGGCATACTCTTTGGGAGGATTCAGAGAGGGGCAGATGAATACATTGTGGGTCAGGTAATTGGCGTACTTGAAAAATCCGGTCCACTCCGAAAGGACTTCACCTGCATTGATATTGAGATTCATGTATTTGACCATGTAACCTTTGAACTCCTGCGTGTAGGTCAGACAGGCTGTGCCAAGCTGTTTCTCATTGCTCTGGCACTTTGCCATGCGTCCCCGTTCCCGCGCCTGCTGCAAGGCAGGAAGAAGCATTGAGGCTAAAATAGCGATAATGGCAATAACAACAAGGAGCTCGATCAGCGTAAAAACTGACTTGCTTTTTTCGCAGGATTTTCTGAAAACTGTTTTCATATTCAGTAACACCTTCATTTATTATTTGTATTCTTCAAGAGAGATATCAACGACACTTCCTGTGAGGCGCGCTTTATCGGCGGCGTTGCCGATCACAGTGGAGCTCAGACCGGCAAAAGCATCCGCTTCAGGGGCTTTGCCGGAAAGGATGTTGTCAACGAATTCATTGAGAAAGATCATGTCGCTGCCGTCATGAGCTGACGTGTTGTCAGCTTCACAATGGCGTGTAAAACCTTCTCTGCCATCGGAAAAGGTGACGGTGTACTCTTTTTTTGCGGTATCCGCATCGATGTACCCCAGCGTTCCCACCAGACGCCACTCCCTTTTGGGGACGGGGGCGAAAAGATTCAACGAAAAGGTTCCCCGGACTCCGTTGGCGTATTCCAGAAGGACCTGCTGGTTGTCTACCACATCCTTGTCGGCGTTGAAAACGCATAAGTCGAAAGATTTTTCCGCCGGAGCCGCCTTTTCTTCCGGAGTCATCCGCACCATTTCCCCCTTGAAACGGAACCGGCACTCCTGATCCGGACACTTTGAACACACCGGAGCTTTCTGCTTGTCGGGGGTAAAGAAATTGACTCCCCCGAAAGAGGCGACTTTCACGGGCAGGGAGCCGGTAAAGTCAGACATCAGATCAAGGTCATGGCTGCACTTGGCAAGAAGGAATCCGCCGCTGTTGCCGGATTTCCGGTGCCAGCGGCGCATATAACTTGCGCCGTGCATCACCCGAAGGGACTCCGAACAGTTGATGGAAAGAAGTTCGCCGATGGTCCCGGACTCCAGTTCCTTTTTGACGCCCTTGAAAACAGGGTGACACCTGAGCACAAATCCGATCTGCAGCATCTTTTTACTGCGCTGTGCCGCTGCGATGATCTCCCGGCTTTCAGCAACTGTGGGCGCCATGGGTTTTTCAAGCATGACATGTTTGCCGGCTTCAAAACATTTGACGGCGCACTCTTTGTGGGTGAAATCCGGCGTGGTGATGATGACCGCGTCGAACTTTCCTCTGGCAAGGAGTTCATCCACAGAATAGAAACAATGAACATGGGAACACCCCAGTTCTGCGGCGAAACAGTTCACTCTTTCGGCAGATGTGTCGCACAAAGCGGCAAGCTCCACTTGAGGATGGTTTTTGAGCATGGAAACATAGGCGTATCCCCGCTGCCCAACCCCGATGACTGCCATGGAACACTTTTCGGACATGAAAATTTTTCCTTTGATAATTGATTTATCTATTTGTTCGTGATATATTATACCACGACATAAGGATAAAAACAATGGCTGAAAAAGGGAAAAATTTAACCGATTCTGTGGATGAGCACAATTTAATGTCCCATTTGTCAGAGCTGATCGAAGCTGTCTCTTTTGACAGCAGCCGCCGGAACGCTTTTACGCCCCGGCTGCCGGAGCTGCAGCATATCCACATTTTCAGGCGTACTGAGATCCAGTACCGTGCCGTGCCCAATATCCACGGCTACTATGTTTTGTGGATCTGTCTGTCAGGCACAGGACAGCTGCTGGTCGATGGAGCCCATCAGGAGCTCCACACAGGTGAAACGACCCTTGTTCATCCCGGACAGCCCCACATCCGTTTCCCCGACAGGTGCAACAGAAGTGTCAACTGGCTGCTCATCCGTTTTGAAAGTGCCGACAAAGGATATTTTGCCAATTTCCGCAACTCAAAGCGCAAACTTGACGGCGGGATGGTGAAAACACTTTCTCTGCTTCTTGGATCTTACAATCAGAAAAGTGAAACCATGACCGGCGCCGCTCTGCAGCTGCTTCTGGCGCAGCTGCTGAATGAAAAAACAGGCGGGAGTGAAAATGCCGCTCCGGAATATGGTGCTGCCCTTTCCGGTTCCTCTTGTATCAGGGAGCTTTGTGAACTTATGATGCAAATGCCCCCTGTAAAAGATCCTTTCCGCATTGTGGCGGCGCGCAGAAATGTGACACCCGAGTATCTTCATGTCCTTTTCAGAAAAAAGACCGGAGAGAGCTCCAGAGATTTCATGAACCGCCAGAAACTCAATCTGGCACAGCATCTTCTTGCCAATTCGGAGCTTTCTGTTTCAGAGATCGCTTTGCGCTGCGGTTTTTCCGGGATCTATCCTTTTTCAAAGTTTTTCAAAAGCAAGTGCCGTCTTTCACCCACAGCCTACAGAAAAGAAAAACATCCTTTCTGAGGCAATTTCAAAACTCCTCAAATTTGTCAAAGCGCCCTCTTCTTCGATCTGTTAAAGGGAGCGTTTTTCCGCCTTCGCATAAAGCTACGGCGGGACAAGCGGCTGTTACCTTTCCCCCTCCGCATAAAGCTACGGCGGGACAAGCCAGGTAGCAGCCTTCAAACTACCCTTTACAGCTCTTTGCGAATGGCATCTTTGCCATTTTTTGAATGACTTTTGAAATTACCTCTTCCGTTGATGCTTTTGAAATCAGCTCTCTTTGTCAAACCATTTCTCTTTTGAGGGGGCAACATAGAGGATCTGTTTCCCATCCAGTTTCAAAGTGAAGCGGGAGGTACCAAAGTGTCCCCGGAGCTGCCAGATGCCGGGGGTGACTTTGAAAGAGCCCTTTTTCTGTTTCGGGTCGAGGCGAGCGTTGTGGTTGAATGATCCGGCGTACCTCCCCTCAGGGGATTCCAGCTGCAGATTGACATGGGTATTCATGGTCATGACCGATTCGATGGTCAAAACCCCTGCCTTGTGGACTTTGAACGCCCAGGTGCCGCCGCTTGTGGTGTTGTTGTAGTGGACTTGGGCACGGGCAACACAGGGCAGAGGAGACTCCAGAGCCATGCGCCTCAAGAGAGGACCTGCCGTCAGTTTCAACACACCACTTTTGTGGGCGGGAACTTGCAGCACGGCTTCAACATCTTTTCCTTTGCGGGGCTTCAAGGTACGGCGGAGGAGCTCTTTGCCGTCTGCTCCCGTCAGGGTCACTTCTACCGTTTTGCTTTTCCCGATGACCATGCCGCATTTGAGTTCAAAGGCTTTGCCGCTGCTTTTGAGATAGAGGACACATTTGCCTTCTTTGGGGTAACTGTTTGAAAGGATGTAAGGAATTTGACTGCTGCCGCCGCCCACAGCAAGGGGCTTGACGGTTTTACCGTATTTGTTGACTGCCCACATCCAGAAGGGAAGGCGTTCAAAGAAGAAATAGCGGACTGAGTTGTAACTCTGTTTATCCGGAGTCTCCCCGAAGGCGCATTGGTGCATACCGCATTCAGCAAACCAGGCGGCGTAACGCAGAAAAGTGGGATCTTTGGTAAGAAGCCAGCCGTAAATGGGCAGATCCAATGCCTGAGGATTGGTTCTTTCGCTGTATCCTTTGACGGTGCACTCCGCCCACTCTTCAAGGATCTTTCCGGCAAGAGGGGAGTTGGTGGCATCAAAGTATTTCTGGATCCCCGGCTGATAGTTTGCCCATCCCACCATGGCGCCCTTCTGGAGTTTTGAGTAAAGGGGCTGCTTTTTGCTGATCTGGGTGGCTCTGAGTCTGGCAAGGTGCTTTTCGATGACAGGAGGGATACGTTTATCTCCTGTGGCAAGCCAGAGGTCGGTAAAGGCAGAGATCATGCCGGTCGCCGGACGCCCTGAAAGGGCTTTACGGGTGAGTTTGAGTGAGGCTTCACCCCACATCTTTGCCACATCCAGCCCCCGGATGTCTCCGGTAAGAAAATAGTAGAGCAAAGCGTATTCGGTCTGGCTGTTGTAATCCGGATTCCTTGAGCCTGCGTGCCAGTGGGAAAGTCCCTTGTAGTCGTTGAGAGCGCCTTTGATTTTTCTGCGCCACTGGAGTTTGGGATCTTTGACAGGAGCTTCTGACTCCTTTGTGGACCAGTTGCAGATGTCGATATCCATCAGATGCCGTGAAACAGCAATGGCACGGCGGCAGAGGTCAAAGTCTCCCTTTCGCAGCGCAAGAAGCCAGGGCAGTGTTCCGGAAGAGTGGTGATACCCTTTCCAGGTGCGGTAAAAATCGTCCCACCGTTTCAGATCGTTTCTCCAGACAGAGTGGGTGTCGCCGTAGTTCCATTTGCCGAAATCCCCGGGGGGGCTCAAGGCAAGGCGGCGTTCCTGAGCATACCAGTTGTAAAGAAGTTTTTCCTCAGCGGGGAATTTGACGGGATCGTAGGGGTGGATGTTCCGCATGACACCTGAATTGCAGAACCACACCGGATCGGGCAAGGCGAACACCTCAGGTTCGGGAGTCTTGCTGCCGCCCAGGGGATCGATCCGCAGCACAGCGGTTTTGGCGACCCCCATAGGGGATTCGATGACGCCTTCGTTAAAGTAGCGCTTGATGTAATCTTTGCCAACTTTCCAATACTCTTCAGGGGCGGTAAAGTCAAGGATCCTGCCCTCATGACAGTAACGCAAATAGGGGCGGTTGGCATCGGTGACTTTGAAATTGGGCTCTTTCACACCGTGGGCGGGCCAGAAGTGATAAACGAGAGCGTCGGGTCTGATTTCCAGTTCGTTGGGGAAGTTCTCGGCGAACTCATCAACGGAAATGCGGAACTTGTCTGCCGCCGCCCATCCGGGAGCCTGCTTGCCGTCCCCGGTTTTCTGCCACGCTTTGGGGGATTTGACGGAACTGACCAGAAATTTGTCATAAGCGTACTGTAAAAGATATTTGTTCATGGCATCGCCTTTGACACCGCCTAGGACACCTTTCTTGAAGTTTCCGGGAAATTCAATGCCGATGTCTTTGAATTTGGCTTGCTTTTCATCCCCCGTAATGACAAAGGTAAAATAAAGTTTGCTTTCGCTGGTTCCGGCACGGAACTCCTGACGGATGATGTAACGGCAGAAGGGTTCATTTTTGGCGTTGCGGAAAAAACCTTCGCTTTTGACCATCCTGTGCAAAGGCGATGACTCGATGATCCGGGTGTACTCCGGTTTCCCGGCGGTGTAGCGGACTCCCTGTGCCGTAAGAAAATAAGGGGTGTACTTAAACTCATGGAATCGGGCTTTTGGCACAGATTTCATGGCACGGACACCGGTTTTCAAGATGAATTTCTGATATTTTTCGCCGTTGAGCTGACCTGAAAACACCACCGCGATCCAGCGGAGCGAACCATCCTGAGGCCATCTGCTCAAAACGGTGATATGGGCGGGGAACTGTTTCTTCCCGTAAAACACTCCGAAATCATCTACCTTGCTGAATTTACCTCTGGGGAAGGGGATCCCCACTCTGAGGGTCGTTCCGCCTTTGAGTCCCCCGGGATTTTCAACAGTAAAAGGGATCTCTGCTCCTGAGAGCAGTACTGCTGCAATAAGAAGACAAAGTAAAAAAATTTTTTTCATCGTTGTGATCTCCCCAAAGAATAGTTTGTTCTGCCTTTCGCAGCAGTTCTTTCATTATCGGTTCACGGTACCGGTTTCCCATTAATATAGACTCATCATTCTCTTTTGCAACAGAAAATACGTTGCAAAAAAAAGAATAATGTCGCACTCAGCGAAACGCTGTGGGCTTCTTCCCATAAGTCTGCCGGAAAACTTTGGCAAAGTAATCAGGATTCGTAAAACCGCACTTTAAGGCGATCTGTTTTATGGAAAAAAGGGTGTATTCCAACATATATTTTGCCCTTTCAAGGCGCACTTTGCGTAAATAGGTCTGAGGCGATATGCCGATTTCTCCGGTCACGACCCGGACCAGTGTGGAGCGGTGACAGTGAAGATGCTTCGCATAGTCGGCGATCCCCATGGCGGAACAGTTGTAATAGACCGACACGCTTTCGCAGAACCGTTTGAAAAGCAGGGGGTGATCTTTTTCTTTCTTTTTTCCTGCCAGAGCAAGAGAAAGGATCTGGAAAGCTGTGGCACCAGCCTCATAACACGCCGATACTTCCGGACTCCCCGTTTCCCGGATCAAACGCATGAAAAGTTCCCGGGGACAGTGATTGACCGGACGGGGCGCACGGGTGAGTTGAAACGCCGCAATGATCTCCTGAATATGGGGACCGTCAAAACAAAACCAGTAAAGTTCACTTTCTTCCGTCGCCGTAATATCATGATAATCCCCGGGGAAGAGAAAGCAGACTTCGTCCTGATGAAGCACCATCCGCTCCGGTTCTCCTGTAAAATGGAAGGTCCCTTTGGTACACCAGAAAAGTTCTCCCATCGTTTTTTGGCGGGGAGCATCCCGCCAGGGGGGAGTGAGTTGATAAAAACCTGCTGATGCGATCCTGAGCCACAAAGGGGGAAGTTCGAGGGATTTGTCGCGATAGGCAATATCGAGGATATTATGTTGTTTCCTGGCTGTTTTCATATCTTTATCCGGTAACGGTGTCTGACACTCTTTTACAATATACTTTATGATAAACAAAAAATCAAATCCGCGCTCTCCGAAAAAAGATTTATTTTTTCTGTATGCAACATAATTTCTGTTTTTACGACAATATTTTTATTGTAAAAAACTTTTTATGACGTAAATTATTTGATGTAACTTACTAAAGAACAGGAGTCTGGAAAACATGAAGAAAAGTTCTCTTAGCGCTTTTACGCTGATCGAGCTCCTTGTGAGTAAAACCTGTCAAACAGGTGTTTCTCTGTCGTATTACCTGAAAAAAGAAAACAAAAAAATACCTTATTATGCTTGCGAAGCAAGCGCTTCATGCCCCAACGGGGCGCTTCATATTTTCCGCAGGAAAATGCTTCAT
>JAZODE010000103.1:0-15825 GCA_045596885.1 Victivallaceae bacterium | reverse complement strand
GTGAGGCAATTTCAAAACTCCTCAAAATTGTCAAAGCGCCCTCGCTTCGATCTGATAAAGGGAGCGTTTTCGGCTGTTACCTTACAGGTAGCAGCCTCAAACTACCCTTTACAGCTCTTTGCGAATGGCATCTTTGTCATTTTTTGAATGACTTTTGAAATTACCTCTGGTGAGAAAGGCTTTCAGTTCAGCACAGCGCTTTTTCCCCAAGTCATACCCCAGATCGTAAGTTTTCCGGATCAGTGCCGGATCGTGACAGATCCGGTCAACGGGGAGTTGCCCTTCCGGGCGGAAGACGAAGACATTGCCTTTTTTTTCTTCTGAGGCGATGTATTCCAGGGTTTCGTTGTAGTGGATGTGGCGTTTTTCAAGGGCTTTGACCAGCGCCGGATATTTCCGCAGCAGCACTCTTATCAAAGGCATGGCACGGGAGGGCTTTTTTACATAGCCCGCAGGCTGAGTCAATATGACCACGTTGCGTTCAAACCTTTGTTTTTGCATGAAACGCAAAGGGATGGAGTCTGAAAGAGCGCCGTCCAGATATTCGCCGTTCCCCACCTTGACCGTGCGGGAAACAAGGGGCATGGAGGCGGAGGCGCGCATCCACTCAAAACACTCTGCATCTGCTTTGGTGCAAAGGTGATAGCAGGGCTCTGCGGTGTGTACATCGGTACAGACCAGATAGAAGAGGCAGGGATTTTCTTCAAAGGCTTTTTTGTCGAAGATATCCAGCTTTTCAGGGAGTTCGTGATAGCAGAACTCCGCTCCGAAAAGGTCCCCTGTGCGCCACAGAGAACGCCAAGAGCAATAGCGCCAATCACGGCAGAAACGCATGTTGTAGCGCAGCGCCCGTCCCTTCTGGCGGGATTTCAGATTGCATCCGAAAGCGGCTCCGGCGGAAACCCCGACAATGCCGTCAAATCCGATCTCTTGTTCCATGAAAAAGTCAAGGAGTCCCACGGTGAAAAGTCCCCGCATGGCGCCCCCTTCAAGGACGAGCCCTGTTTTTGCCATCTGTTACTGCTCCACGCTGAAAAAGGGAACGCCTTTTACCTGAGAAGGAAGAATGTTTTCTCTGACGCTGATGGCGGCACCGATACCTGCGGCTTCACCCATGGGGACCGCATCCCCCGTGACACGGTAGCTGGAGTGGGCGATAAAGTCACCGCTGATACAGCGCCCTGCCATGAGCAGATTTTCTCTTTCGGCACTGACCAGTGCCCCCCAGGGGATATCGTAGGGTTTGGTCTGGACCTTCTGATCGGCGATCACATTGCCCTTAGAGGGATCCGGGGCGTGGACATCCACACAGAATGTGGCACGGCAGACGGCGTTGTCACATCTGCCCCCGGAGCCCAGATGCCGCCAGTCAACATATTCCATACCTTTGAGCCGTCTGCCTTCACGGACACCCAGATTGTCGCTGCTGCCTGCAAGGGCGATATTGCTCCAGATCCCTCCCAGAGAGCGGAGGAACGCCACATGGGCGTGGAGCTCCTTGCGCCCTTCAAGGACCTTTGCAGTCAGGTTGTCCGCATCAATGGCGTTGACCTTGTAGCCGTGGTTGGACATGAGTCCGAAAATACCCTGCCCGAAGTGGAAAAGTGAAGGCATCCCGTAGGTGGGGAATATGCCGTGGGATTCCATAAGTTCCTTGAGCCGGGGCTTGCCGCCGTGGGGGGCAAGAAAATCCTGCACCGCCACGGGATCAAGTCCGCAGACGATGCCGATGAAGGAAGAAGGCTGGGTGTTGCCGTCGGGACCGCCGAATTCAAAGGAACACCCCGCAAGGGCGCCCAGGTCTCCGTCGCCGGTACAGTCGATAAACCGTTTTGCCGCCCATGCTTCGGCGCCTGATTTGGATTCCGTGACGATGTGGGTGATACGGTTGTTTTTAAGATGGACTCCGGTAATGAGCGTGCCGTAGCGTATTCTGACGCCCGCTTTCAAAAGGAGTTCTTCAAGGAGCAGTTTCAAAGGCTCAGGAGGACAGGAAAGAGAGCCTGAAACATGGATCACGCCCCCCCGTTTGAGAGAGAGCTCCCGTATCTCAGCTAAAATGCCGCACTTGTTCTTGTGGTCAAGGACCCAGGGCATAGCGCCTGAGGTCCAGATGCCGCCGCAGCATTGATTGCGTTCAATGAGCATGACAGAAGCCCCCTGCCGTGCCGCAGCAAGGGCGGCTGCGACTCCGGCAGGACCGCCGCCGCAGACGATGATATCATATTCCCCTTTGACCGGGATCTTACGGGTCGATTCACAATATTGTTCCATGATAGACTCCTTAAATCAAAAGTTGACAATAACAGACAATATAACTTCTTTTTCCTGATTTTTCCACATGAATTCGGAAATTTCAAGAAAAATCTTCAGCGCCACTCTTTGCGGCAGCAGAAATCAGCAAGCAGAACTGCCAATACCGCCGCCGTGAACTTGGTCAGTATCATGGGGAAAAGAAGCTCCGGCACCACGGCGCCGCAGTAGGCAAGGTGGTCGCCGAACATAAATGCTCCCGACGCCATGAAAGCGCAGTTGAGCATCTTGCCTCTGTGGTCCATATCCTTGACCATGGCAAGGGTGGGAATGGAGTTGGCAGAGGTGGTGATAAGCCCCATGACCGATGTTTCGTTGATGTTGAACCTTTTCCCCGCCGCCAGCAGAAATTTGCGGAAAAGACGGGTCAGGATCTCCATAAACACATAGACTCCTGAAAGAAGCACCACTATGGCTCCGATGATTTTTACCGCTTCCCCCAAAGGGACCAGACCGGGGATTTTGATATTTGAAAACTCCATGAATACTGCCGCCGCACACCCTGCCATGGCGAGAACTTCCATGGCTTTGGCGAAAACACAGAGCATCTTCACCAGCGTTTCAGGGATCAGGTAAAGCATAAGCGCCGCCGCGGCAGAGATCCCGAGGAGAGGGGGCATTTGAAGGAGAATGAATTTGCAGGGGTAGCCTGCGGCAAAGGCACCCGCAAGAAGTCCTGCGGGCATGGTGATGATACCGTACATGAGCCCCTTGAAATAGTAAGGGCGATCCTCCTTTTTCATGATCTGCATGACAAGGGGCATACAGATCACATTGACTCCCACGACGCCCCCCACGAGAATGCCGCCGAATCCGGCGCCCTGAGGCGTGACGGCAAGTTTCTGCGCCAGAGGGTAGGCGCCGTTGTCGTTGGCGAGGAACAATCCGGGGAATACCGCCGGGTCAGCTCCTATGGCGGTGAAAACGCCGCTGCCGGGGATCAGGACCTTTGCAAGAAGGGGGGCGATGATGATGAATCCCGCCATGGTGAGAAAGAGAGGGGCAAAGGTCTGGAGTCCGTCAACGAAGCGCTTGCCAAGTTTTAAAGGGCTGCCGCAGAGATAGTCTGCCGCTCCCACGGCAAACATCAGCGCAAAAAGAAGCAAAAGGATTTTTTCCGGAGTGAACATATTTTTTTCTTTTAAATTTCAAAACACCGCTTCAGAGCCTTTACTCCTGCATCAACAGCTCTTTTGCGTGCATTTTCAGCTTTGGTGCAGGCACTTTTGTAATCTGAAATGATCTTTTGGATGCACTCTGAAACTTCTGAAGCACTTGAAACATTGAGTTCAAAGATCCAGCTCTGCAATCCGGTGTCCCGCCACATCTGCCCCTTCCAGGTGTCTTCTGCCTGACGGAGCAAAACTGCAGGTTTCCCAAGTGCAGTGAACATGATGGGGGAGTGCATTTCCATACTGACAAGGCTGTGGGCGGCGGCGTAGATCTGCAGTGCTTCATCGGTGATCCAGTACTCTTTTTTGAGGACGCACTTTGCTTTCACATCCTCCGGGAGTCTTTCATAGAGATACCTTCTGCCCAATGGGACCTGATAGGTCATTTCAGGACAGATGAGCACCTTGCAAGAGGTGTTGCGGACGATAGAAATAATGATTTGGCGCATTTTTTCCATATCTTCTTCAATATGGTCAAAAGAGACTTTTTCTTTGACGGGATCTTTGTAGCAGAATCCTTCATCATCAAAGGAAACAGGCGTCCAGCGCAGCCGGGGGATGACGCAGATGAACTTTTCTCTTTCAAGAGCGTTTGCCTGAAGAAAATCTGAAGCCGTGTTTCCCGTCGCAAGATCCAGATAATAGGAGGCATCCGGACCGAAATCAATAAGAGAACACTTCAACTGCTGGGCTTTGAGAAAGTGCACCGAAAGGGTATCCCTGCAGAAGATGAAGGAGGCGTTGGAGAAAATTTCTTTTTTTCTTTCGCTCCAGAACCCGTCTGCGGAAATACCGAAAAAAACGTAAGGTTTGTGTGTCCTTTGAGCCCAGCGTTCCATGGCATCAAGATCGACGCCGGGACCGGAGCCGTTCACGAGGAGGTCACATTTTTCAAAGGCTTCTTTAAGGGCTTCTTCACTTTCAACGATGGAGAGGGCGGGGAAATTGGCAAGGAGCATTTCCCGCACTCCCCGGTCGATCTGGCAGGGCCAGAGCCATATTTTCTTTTCGGGTATCACCTGCTGCGCCAGAGAAAGAAATCCGGGGGTATGGGCGATGTCACCGATATTTCTGGTCTGCCAGCTGCCCCGGAGCAGTATGTTGTTGACGGTTTTCATGAGAGAAGATCCTTATTGAAATTTTGATGACATTGGAGGCAATTTCAAAACTCCTCAAAATTGTCAAAGCGCCCTCGCTTCGATCTGATAAAGGGAGCGTTTTCGGCTGTTACCTTGCAGGTAGCAGCCTCAAACTACCCTTTACAGCTCTTTGCGAATGGCATCTTTGTCATTTTTTGAATGACTTTTGAAATTACCTCATTACAAAATATACTCTTTACGGAATTTTTTTACAAGGAAAAAGTACCAATTATTCTTCCTTTTTTTCAGGAGCAGGGAACCCCTGACAGAGCGTTTTTGCCATAAGTGCCGTGACCGCAAAGGAGGGAATGGTACAGAGTATCACCCAAAGGAAGAAGATCCGGTAACTGTTCAGAGGGGTGATCCCGGGGAAGAGGAGTTCAGGCACTTTCAGCAGATAGCCTGCGAAACTTCCGGGGAGCATGACACCCAGCAGGGAAAGGGCGGCGAACAGAGCGAATCTTGTGGTTTCGTTACCCTCTTTGCCCCGGGCAAGACAGACCATGCAAAGGGTCTGCAATGTGAATCCGAATCCGTACCCCAGCTGTTCGATAAAGACACAAGTTCCTGTGATCCACAACGATTCCGGACGGCAGAAGGAAAGATAAACATAGACCAGATCAGGCACATTGAGCGCCAGCGCCATGGGCCAGAGCCAGGGGCGCATCCCGTGGCGGGAAACGGCATAGCCTGAGATGATCCCCCCGGCGATAAGAGCCAGAGCCCCGCAGGTGCCGTAAAGGAAACCCTGCTCAGTTACTGTGATCCCCAAGCCGCCGTCGGCGCGTTTGGCAAGGAGAAAGGGCACCGCCACCCGCAGCTGGGATTCCCCCAGACGGAAGAGAAGCAGAAAGGCAAGGGCTTTTATGAATCCCGGCGTTTTGATGGTTTCCCAATAGGGGGCGAAAAAGTGGAGCATCCCTTTTGATGGCGCATGGGGGGCAGAGGCTTGGGGCTGAGTCCGGGGCATCATGAAAAAGTGCCATACACCGAGCAAAAACATGACCGCCCCGGCAGCGGCATAGACGACTCCCCATGAAACACCGGGGGAAAAGTATTTGGCAAGAGCTCCAGCAGCCATGGCAAGGAGCCCCTGTCCCACGATGGTCCCTGCTTTGTAAAAGGCGCTGCGGAGTCCGGAAAAGCCCGCCTGTGCCGCAGGATCAAGGGCGATGATATAGTATCCGTCAGCGGCGGCATCGTGGGTCGCCGAAGCGAAGGCGGCGGCAAAGAAACAGCAGCTCAGCGCCGGGAGCCATGCGCCGAAAGCGGCGGCGGCACCGGCGGCAGCAAAGAGTCCCCCCATGACCATCTGCAGCACGATCCCCCAGAGCCGGGGCGTACTGATGCGGTCGATGACAGGGACCCACAAAGGACGGAGCATCCATGGCAGAGCGTAAAGCCCGGTCCAGAAGAGCGCCTTTTCTGAGGGGATACCCAGATGGGAAAACATCACCAGTGAAACTGTGGTCACAAGAGCGGCAGGGAGTCCTTCAGCCAGATAGAGCGAAGGGACCCAGAACCAGCCGCTCCGGGCGTGTAAGATCGCTTTTGTCATATTTTATACCATTAATGTTTTTTCAATACCGGTAATATAGCACCGTTTTTCCTTTTATGCAAGTACATCTTCCTTGACAGAAAAAGAATAAAAGAGAGGGAAAAATAACACGATTTTTGTTGAAAACAGCAGAGAAGTGTGCTACATTACATTGCTTGTGCAACAACAAACTTTCAGGAGTCTTCCAAAGATGATACATGCTGCCCAATGGATCGCCCCCGCCGGGGCGGAAAAGATGGAACCCTGCCACTTCAGGGCTGAAAAAAAGATCGACCTTGAAGAAATCCCCTCTTCTGTTACAGTGCAGATCGCCTGTGACAGTTACTATCAGTTGGAGATCAACGGGATCAAAGTTGGCAGAGGTCCTGCCCGTGGGACTCCTTTCAAGTGCTTTTATGATGAATATGAAACCGCTCCCTTCTGGCGCAAAGGCAGCAATCTTGTTTCGGTGCTCTGCTGCTGTATGAACTATCCGGCTCAGGCATCCATGCCTGTGACACCGGCGCTCCGTCTGGCGGCAGGTGATTTCCTTATGACCGACACCTCATGGCAGATGAGTCTGTGTGACAGGGAGTGGCGTGCAGACGGTCCCCTTTACTGTGCACAGACCGGATATGCCGAGCTCCGGGATCTCAACTTTGAGTTTGAGAGGAAAAGCGTTGATTGCGTGACCCTTGCCCCGGACAATGTACTCTGTAATAAGGAACTGCTCAAGCGTGACATCCCGCTCCCACGGGAAACAGCTTTCTCTGCCGTCGATGTGCCCGTTGCCGCCTTTGTGCCTCCCTGCGATTTGAAACGGGCTGATTTTGCCCGGATCTCCACCGCAGAGGAACACTTTCCCCTGCCTGAAGGGATTTCGGGGGAGCTTTACACCCTTGCTCTGGGGGGGACCCACAATGTAACGCTCCCGGTGCCCCCTGATGGCGGCGGCATCACACTGGTGGCGGATTTCGGCAAAGAGATCTCCGGATTTGCGGAAATAGAGTTGACCGCAGACTCAGGCGTCGTGGCGGACATCGCCTATGAAGAGGAGCTTTACAAAGGGGATCGTCTCCGTGCCGATCACACCCATACCAACCCCACCTACCAGTTTGCCGACCGTTTCATACTGCGTTCCGGACGCCAGAAGATCGGCAGCATCCTTATGGAGCGGGGATACCGCATGATCCAGCTGACACTGCGCAATGTGACAAAACCGGTAACGCTCCACGCCATTACCGCCATCGACCGGCGCTATCCCTTTGCCAAAAGGGGCAGCTTCTTTTGCGGAGACTATCAGCTCAACCGTCTCTGGGAGGTCGCTGCTGAAACTCTTTCAGCTTGCACCACAGATATTTTTACCGACTGCCCCTGGCGTGAAAGACTTTTTTACAGCAACGACTTTCTCATTGAAAACCGCACCTGTCTGAAAATGTTCGGTGATCCCCGGATCAACAAACGCGCCTTCAGGATGATCTTTTCCTCTGACCGCAGTGACGGACTTTTTACCAGCAGCTGTCCATCATCGGCTCCGGCAGTGCTTGAAAAGGGCAAGACCGATTTCCATGTGATATTGCCGGGAGATTTGATGCTGGTGACGGCTTTGAGGGAATACTACATGCACACAGCCGATCTTGAACTTGTCAGAGAGTGTCTGCCCCCCCTGCGGAAGATGATGGAGCGTTTTGCGTCATGGCTGGATGAGTCAAACATACTCCGTCCCCCTGTGGAATACTGGAACTTCTTTGACTGGTCCTTTGAACTCAACGGCATGACCTTTTCCGGGAAACGCACCTCTTTGTTGAACTTCCTTTTTGTCATTGCTTCAAGGCATTTCGATTTCCTCGCCAACGGTGCCGGGGAAGAAGAGTTGTTTGGGGAAGAGAAGATCTCCGCCGTGCTCAAAAGCACCGTTGAGACCTTTTACGATCCTGAAAAGAAATATTTTCTCAACTCCCTTGAAGATCCCGCAGCTTCCATGGAGCTTCTCACCGCTCTCGGTGTGGCAAGAGAAGGACTCTGCGTCACGCCAGGCAGCCGCCTGACTCATGCCATGGGGAGCCTTGCCGGTGTTGAAAAAGAGCTCTGTGCTTCATTGTTTGATGAAAAACTCCTTTCTCCTGAACTCTACTACGGCATATTCCTTCTTGACGCCATGGAGCAGGGGGGCGCCCACCATGAGGCTTTAGCGTATATCCGGCAACACTGGGGTGCCATGCTTGACAGCGGCACGCCGACTCTCTGGGAAAACGGCGTCCATAAAAAGGGCAAGGCGGGCTTTGGAGGCTCCGCCAGTCTGTGCCACGGATTCAGTACATCTCCTGCGGCATATCTGCAGACGGCAGTGCTGGGTGTCGCTCCCCTTGAGCCGGGATTTGCCCGCTTTGCCTTTGCGCCCCGGCTCCCGGAACTGAAATTCGCTCAAGGACATGTCCCCACCCCCCACGGCGCCATCCGCTGTTCCTGGGAGTGTGTCAACGGCACCATGAACGCTCAAATCACCGTCCCCGAAAAGTGTACCGCCGAAACTCCGGCAGGTATTTTCGGTGCCGGAACGCACAAATTGAATTGGAAACTTTCTTAATTTAGGAAATTTGTCTTATGGATAAAGAAAAAATTTTCACCCCTGATCCGGCACGACCTTTGATGATCCTGCGTTTGCGTTCAGGGCACGAAAAACCGGCGGTGTGGGAAAGACTTTTTCCGCAGCTTGTCAAAAATAAAGCATGTTGTGACGAGGTGTGGTTTTCAACCGGCGTCGGTGTCCCCCATTTGGAAAACCATCAGAAACGCTCCGCATTTATGGCAAAGTGCGCCGGAGATCTGCGTTCTCAAGGGATCGTCCCCAGTTTGCAGATACAGGCAACTCTGGGACACAGCGACGACATCACCGCCGCCGCCGGAGCTGACGGCAAGAGCTGGAGCAGCTATGTGGGCGTCAACGGCGAAGAGTGCAAATACATCAACTGTCCCCGCCAGCCGGGATTTCTCGACTACTTCAGGGAGCTTTGCCGCATCTACGCCCAGTGGCACCCCGGTTCCGTCTGGATCGACGACGATCTGCGGCTCCACAACCACAAACCTGCCGTGGAGCCCTGCGGCTGTTACTGTCCTTGCTGCCTTGAAATTTTCGGACGCGAAGAGGGGCGCACTTTCAACCGTGAAGAGCTCATCGCAGCTTACAAAGAGGATCCTCAACTTTACAAACGCTGGGAAAATTTCGGTGAGCGCAGTCTGAGTCTGGTTGCTGAGGTCATCGTCAAAGCCTTTCTTGAGGTCTCTCCTGAGACCCGTTTCGGTCTGCAGCACTGTCTGCACCACATGCGTCTGCCCGTCATTGAAGCTCTGAAAAAGCACTCCAACGCCCGGGTGGGTTCCCGTCCCGGGGGCGGCGCTTACAGTGACCATCAGCCCTACGCCATTATTGAAAAGGCGGCGCTCTGTTCCATGCAGATCCGTGACCAGCAGGGGTATGAAACTCTGAGTCAGATCTGCCCTGAGATCGAATCCTGTCCCAGAACTTTCACCTGCAAGACCTCTCAGGGGCATCGCCTTGAGTCTTTGCTCTATCTGGCATTGGGGGGGGACAGTCTCTCCTACTTTATCATGGATCCCGCTCTGGAGACCCCGGAATGGTACGGCAGGGAACTTCTGACACCTCTTGCTGAAGAGACTCCCTGTTACAAAGCGTATATCCGCCACAACGAAAACACCTTCCCCCGGGGCATCGGCGTTGCCGCAAGTGTCAAGGCGCACCCTTCAGCCGTTGAAACAGGGCTCGTTCTGGTGGGAACTGCCTTTGGAGGGTGTTCCCCTCTTCACTGCGGTAATCTTCTCAGAGCCAAGGCTGCGGAAATGCTTTCTGAGGAGGAGTTGAGAAAAATCTTTGCCGAAGGATGTCTCCTTGACGGTTACGCCGCCATGGCGCTCCAGCAGCGGGGGCTCAACGCTCTCATGGGGGGGATCAGGGTGACGGAACTTGATCTGTCATGTTCTGAGTATTATACCCCTGATCCCATCAATCAGGGATTTGAAACAAGGTATCACTCCCCCCTCAACAAAAAACGCTTTGCCTTTGAACTCCCCGCAGAACTTGAGTGCCGGGTGCTGGGCGTCTATCGTGACAATAAGGATAAAGAGCAAGGCATCGCCTCTTTGATTTTTGAAACTTCTGCCGGCGGGCGCTGTGCCCTTCTGGGGTACGAGGGCATGAATATCCACTATCTTTCCTCTGACCGGGTGCGCCAGCTGAACCGTATTGCAGACTTTATTGCAAAAGAGGAGCTCCCCATTCTTCCTGTCGATGTTGTCCAGTCTCTTATGGTCCCCCGGGTGACGGCTGAAAAAGTGCTGCGCAGTGTCACTTTTCTCAATCCCACCATCGGTATCCAGAAGGCGCAGGAATTTATTTTAAGGGGTGTCCCCGAAGGGATCAGCCACGCTGAGTTCCTGATCCCTGCGGAAGAACCTGTCAAAGTTCCTTTGCAGTGGGAAAACGGTGTGTGCAAAGTCACTTTGCCTCCCATTGGACCGTGGAATATCGGCTGGCTTAAAATCGGTAACTGAGAATGAAAAGGAAAAGTTCAAATGTTGAAAATAGAAACACGGGTCGTCAGTTCTCTTGAAAAGGTCTTTTGCGGATCGGTGTTCAATGGGGAGCGGCTGGAAAAAATTTCTGCCTTGAAAGGGGAAAGAGTCTCCTTCCAGATAGCTGTCTGCTGCAGCGATATCGCACTTTTGGAAATTACTTGTGCAGATGCCAGAGGTTTGGAAAAACAGATCACATTCCGTGAGGTCCAGAGCGTCCCAAGCCTCATGCCTGCGCCTCCTGAAGACACCTTCACGCTCCGCACGGAACCGGGACTCTTTCCCGATCCTCTGGTTCCCATGCCCAAAGGAATAGGGGTAACTTCAAACAACTGGCACGCCGTCTGGGTCTCTGTGGATATCCCCAAAGAGTTTGCCCCCGGCAAATACACATTGAAATTCAATGTCAAAGCCGTTTCACGCTACAGTTCCTTTGCGTGGTACACGGATCCTGCGCCAGAGGTCGAAGAAAGCCTTGAACTTGAGATCGTCAACGCCGTGCTCCCGGAACAGCAGCTGAAAGTGACCCACTGGTTCCATGCTGACTGCATATTGCACCACCACCATGTCACTGCCTGGAGCGAAGAGCACTGGGGGCTTCTTGAAAAATATTTCCGCAACTTTGCTCAGCATCACAGCAACATGCTCCTGACGCCTCTCTGGAGTCTGCCCCTTGACATGATCCCCGGCGTGACCAGCCGACCAGTTTGCCAGCTGCTCCGTGTCTCTTACGATAAGGGGTGTTGGGGATTTGATTTCACTCTTCTTGAGCGCTGGATCACCACAGCCCAAAAGTGCGGCATCAAAAACTTTGAAATGGTCCACGCCTTCAGCCAGTGGGGATTGCATACCGCTCCTGAGATCATGGTGACACAAGAGGGAAAAGAAAGGCCCTTTTTCGGCGCATCCACCCCCGGGAATTCACCTGAGTACGCAGAATTCCTGCGCGCTCTCATGAAAGAAATGCTCCCGGTGTTGAAAAAGCATGGACTTACCCGTGAAAACTGCTATTTCCACATCTCCGACGAACCTTCTGAAAGCGCTCTTGAAAACTATCGTTACGCATCACAGCTTTTCAGAGGTCTTGTTGAAGATTATCCGGTGATCGACGCCCTTTCAAGCATCAAATTCTTCAAGGAAGGATTGGTGGAGCGTCCTGTCCCCATGAGCAATGAACTGGATGAATTTATGAAAGAAGATGTGGCAGAACGCTGGGTCTATTACTGTTATTCCCCCGGACACTCCCCCGGACGGCAGTTCGGAATGCCCTCTCTGCGCAACAGAGTGCTGGGGATACTGCTCTATGTTTACGGCTGCGACGGATTCCTTGAATGGGGCTACAACTACTGGTTCAGCCAGTACAACCGCACCTGGGATGTGGATCCATGGCAGGAGACCAACTGCCAGCGCAGTTTCCGCAGCGGCGGCGCCTTTCTGGTCTACCCCGGTGCTGACGGTCCGGTGGATTCCCTCCGCCACGAGGTCATTGCCGAGGGATTCCGGGACGAAATGGCACTGAGGCTCCTTGAAAGCAGAACTTCAAGAGAAGAGGTCCTCAAGTGGATCGATGAACAAACAGGCTACCGCATCACCATGGAGCACTACCCGCACGAAGACAGCTGGCTCCTTGAGTTGCGGTACAAACTCAACTTGCTTCTGGCAGAGCGTTAAGAGGAAAACATTATGAGATTTCATCCATGGCAGGGGGCGATCCCCCCTTTCAGAGTCTTGGGCAACACCTGGTTTACGGGGCTGCTTCAGGCATCCACCCACCTCATCGACACCGGGGCTGGGCTGATCCTGCTTGACAGCGGTTATCAGGAAAGTTTGTACTATGTCATTGACAGCATTTATAAATGCGGATTCAACCCCAAAGATATCAAGTACATCGTCCACAGCCACGGACACATCGACCACGCCGCCGCAACAAAAGCCCTTGTTGAGCTGACAGGCGCCGAGACCTTCATCGGCGAAAAGGACCGGGAAATGGTCAACGGCGTTCAGACTGAGGAGTTCAGTTGGGCAACGGAGTACGATATGGTCTTTCACGGTACCTTTGAGCCTGACCATCTCCTGAAAGACGGGGACAAAATCACTTTGGGCAATGTGGTCATTGATTGTGTGGCGACTCCCGGACACACGGCGGGAACATTCTCCTTCTTCTGGGATATTGAGGAGGAGGGGAAACTCTACCGTGCCGGAACCATGGGGGGCGCCGGGATGAATACTCTGAAAGCAGACTACATCCGCAAACACCACCTTGAAGCCGGAAACTGGCGGGGACTCTTCCGGCAGAGCCTTGCCCGCTGCCGCAAAGAAAAGGTGGATGTCTTCATCGGCAACCACGCCAATCAGAGCAATACCATTGAGCGCTGCGAAAAACTCTTTGCCGGTGACAAGTTCGCCTTTGTGGATCCCGCCGCCTGGGGGGCATTTCTGGATAAGTGCGAAAACAATCTTGACAAACTTGAAGCAACAGATCCTTTGTGATCCTTACAATATCAGGAAAAGAATATTATGAGAACAGCCAAATTGATGGGACCTCTGGGGAAGGCGATGGATCTTTCCATCGAAAAGCGTTTTAAGGTTCTTGATTATGCCCTGCTGGAAGCTCCTTTCAGGGAAAGAAATGAAAACGATAACGCCTGGCGCTGCGAATTCTGGGGCAAAGTGATCCGGGCGGTAATCACTGCCGCCTGTGCAGCGGAGGATGAAAAACTCCTTGCTGATCTGGCAAAAACTGTGGAAAATATCATGGCAACGCAGACCGCTGACGGATGTATCAGTTCCTACCCGGAGGAAAAACAGCTGGGAGGATGGGATGTCTGGGGCAGAAAGTATGTCATATTGACACTGCTCAGATATTATGAATTCATCAAAGCAGATCCTGAGGTGCTGAATTGCTGCTGCCGTGTTATGGATCACTTCATGAGTCAGGTGGGGGAGGGGGCAGACAAACGCTCCATCCTTGAGTGCGGATGCCACAACGGACTTGCTGCTTCAAGCATATTGGGCGCAGTGGTAAATCTTTACCGTTTGACAAAAGACGAAAAGTATCTCAACTTTGCCCACTATATAATAGGTACAGGATGCTCCGCCCTGGGCAATATTTTTGAAGATATCCTCGCCGGGATCACGCCTTCATCACTGGGCAACGGTAAAGCCTACGAAATGACCAGCTGTTTTCAGGGAGCGGCTGAATTGGAGCTGCTGGAGCATGATCCACGGCTCCTTGAGTCCATCAAAAAATATTATGCCGCCGTCAGGGACAGAGAGATCTTCGTCACAGGTGTGGGGGGCGCCAAAGACAGCGTCGGCGAATACTGGTACGACGGCGCCCTGCGCCAGACCCGGACGGGCGCCATGGGCTTGGGGGAAACATGTGTTACCGCCACATGGATCCGCTTCTGCGCCGTCATGCTGAAACTCACCGATGATTGTACTATTGGGGACGAACTGGAAAAATCCCTTTACAACGGCATACTGGGGGCTCTTGCCCCCGACGGCACCCACTGGATGCACCTGAATCCCACGCCCCTGACAGGAGGCGGCTTCAAAGCCTACGCCCCTGACCAGATCGAAAGGTGCTTCAATACCCCCTTCGGCGGTAACGACTGCTGCCGCGCTCAGGGACCTGAAGGACTCTTTACCGCTTCCATTATTGCTGTGACAGAAAAAGAGGAGTGCGTCACAGTGAACCTCTTTGAAGATCTTGTTTCAGGAAATCTCCGGATCAGCGGCAATTACCCCATAGAAAATACGGCACGCATCGCCTTTACGGAAAATACAAAAAGGACTTTGCGCCTGAGAACGCCTGAGTTCCTAAAGAGAGTCACCCTCAATAACGAAGAGATCCCCTTTGTTTGCGGGAACTGGATCGTTTTGACAAGAAATTGGACTCCGGAGGATGAGGTGGTCATGGAGTTCGACTTTACCCTTAAAGAGATCCCCGCTCCGGATGGATCAGACTATGTCGCCATCAAAAGAGGACCGCTGCTCCTTGCTGCCGACTCCCGGGGGAGTGTGTCAGAGGCGTTGATCAACACATCATGGAATGGTATCAAACTGTGCGATTATGCCTCCGCAGGAGCACTCTTTGACAGTTCAAATACCCTTTGTGTCTGGTTCAAAAAGTAAAAAATTGGAAAAACTTTGAAATTGCGCTTGAATTTTGTGAAAATAGCATGTATATTATATAATCGTCAAAAATGACTGAGCTCAACGCTCTGTTGAAAGGCGATGGCTGATGTGAAAACTTTGAAAAAAGTTGAAAGTAGTGCTTGACAAACTTGATAAAGTGTGTTATATTATGCAACCGTTTATTTCGCTGGAGTTGACTCCGGTAAAATTAATGAGGTGCTGATAAAACTTGAAAAAATTAAAAAACACGACTTGACAAAAGTTAAGTCCGGTGCTATATTAAAGAACCGTCAAATCGCCTGGGGTGATATGATGGTAAGCTGATGAAACTTGAAAAAGGTTTGAAAAAAATATAAAACACAGCTTGACAAACTTAAAAAGCTGTGATATATTATGAGACCGTCAACTGCTCTGTGGTTGACAGCTGATTGAAAATTGAATAGTGCGATGTGAACCTTGAAATTCACTTGAGATCTCAAACATTGAGAAATCTAAAGAAAAAATCTAAGAGCTAATCAGATTTATCTGATAAAATAGTTTTATTTTACGGAGAGTTTGATCCTGGCTCAGAACGAACGCTGGCGGCATGGATTAGGCATGCAAGTCGAACGAGGTAGCAATACCGAGTGGCGGAAGGGTGAGGAACACGTGAGTAATCTGCCCCTAAGTTGGGAATAACGATTGGAAACGATCGCTAATACCGAATGTGACTGTCGGACCGCATGGTCTGACAGTTAAAGATTTATCGCTTAGGGATGAGCTCGCGTCCCATTAGTTAGTTGGTGAGGTAATGGCTCACCAAGACGATGATGGGTAGCTGGTCT
The DNA here is from genome assembly GCA_045596885.1 of Victivallaceae bacterium. GTDB lineage: Bacteria > Verrucomicrobiota > Lentisphaeria > Victivallales > Victivallaceae > UBA1784. Next base: position 110 of record JAZODE010000103.1, on the reverse strand, counting down.
GAGAGGATGGTCAGCCACACTGGGACTGAGACACTGCCCAGACTCCTACGGGAGGCTGCAGTCGAGAATCTTGGGCAATGCGCGAAAGCGTGACCCAGCAATGCCGCGTG
>JAZODE010000102.1:0-21371 GCA_045596885.1 Victivallaceae bacterium | reverse complement strand
TGTCAAAGCGCCCTCGCTTCGATCTGATAAAGGGAGCGTTTTTCCGCCTTCGCATAAAGCTACGGCGGGACAAGCGCCTGTTACCTTACAGGTAGCAAGTGCAAACTACCCTTTACAGCTCTTTGCGAATGGCATCGAAAGCCATTTTTTGAATGACTTTTGAAATTGCCTCTATTACAATGATTTTTTCTTTGCAGTAAGCAATGACTCTATGTCAGTGAAAGCGTTTTGCAGTTCTTCGCTGTGATAACGCTCATACATATTGTAGATAAAATCTGTTATCCCGGCATCGTCCCATTCCTTCAGAATTTTATCTGCACTGGAGTTTTTGCAGGCTGCGTAATTTTCCAGCAGATAAATGAAAAACACCATTTCTTTGTCAAGTTCATTCATCTCAATCCCTCCTTATATAAAGAGAGTTTCTGGGATTGCCGGTGATCTGTTCACTTTCCCACATATCGAAAACACCAATAGGACTGAACTCCCACATTGCAAGTTGTGGATTTCTGAGCATACGATATGTTTCGGAAAAAAGAAATCTTCTCAATGCATCCTTCTGGGTATACCCGTATTTGTTACAAATCATGCGGACAACCTCTTTATCGTAGTAATCCAGCATCAAAACCATATCATCTTTTAAATTCATTTTTCAATTCCCCCCCTGGAATTTCAAAAGCTGCAATGCCGTTTGGGTCTTGAATGTATATTGATTGTGCAGTTTTTGAGGCAACAACCGCCGCAGAGCTTCTGCGGCAGTATATACTTTTGCGATAAATAAGCGCATCACCGGCATTGTTCTGTCATTTGCAACCGGACCGATGACTATATCCCACTTATGATCGTCAATGGTGTTATCCCGGTTGGCGGCAACAAAATCCAACCATCTTTTATTTGCCTTTTCAAACATGAGAACTTTTAACTCTGCAAGCTTTGTTTCATCAAATTCATAAACAGAAATCGCTGGCTTACCTGTTCCACGGCGATCGGCAGTCAATTCTGCCCAGCGTTCAGCCTGTTCAAGACTGGATGTCAAATAAAAGCCAGTACCAAAGTCCAGCTTCCGGTCAGATACCAGGATCTGCGGCTCATATACTGCCATATTGCTTCCATGATATAATTTCATATTTCACCCATTGACATCTTTTCATTTTCAACATATTCTGAATCAGTTAACAAGTCAACCTTAAAGAACCTTGGCAAAAAATTCTCTGATACGGGGATTGGTGCTGTTTTTGACCAGATTTTCAGGGATGTCTGAAGCGATGATCCTGCCGTGGTCCATGAAAACCATCCGGTGAGCACATTCACAGGCAAATCCGATTTCGTGGGTGACGACGATCATGGTCATGCCCTCTTTGATGAGTTCTTTCATCAATGAAAGCACCTCTCCCACCATTTCCGGGTCAAGGGCACTTGTGGGCTCGTCAAAGAGCAGCACTTCCGGATTCATGGCAAGAGCCCGGACAATGGCGATGCGCTGTTTCTGTCCTCCTGAAAGCTGCATGGGATAGGCATTGGCTTTTCCGGCAAGACCGATACGCTCCAGAAGCTCCATGGCTTTGGCGTCCGCTGCGGCGGCAGAAAGTTTCCCTGTTTTGACAGGAGCAAGAGTGATATTCTGCTTGATGGTCATATTGGGGAAAAGGTTGAACTGCTGAAAGACCATCCCCACCTGCTGCCGGAACTTTGTGATCGCCGCAGCACTTTTCCCCACCGGAGCGTTGTGAAAGAGTATCTCCCCGGAACTGGGCTTTTCAAGCTGATTCAAACAGCGCAGAAAGGTGCTTTTGCCGCTGCCCGAAGGTCCCACCACAAAGACCGCTTCACCGGGAGCAATGGCAAAGTCAACGCCGTCAACGGCACGGACTCCGGGAAATTCACAGGCAAGTTCTCTCACCTCAAAGACAAAGTTTTCGTTACTCATTGCGTTTAAGTCTCCTCTCTAATATTCCCAGAAGCCATGTCAGAAACATGACACACGCCAGATAAATGGCGGCAACAGCCATCAATGGCATGAAAGCGTCGTAGGTCTGGCTGCGGATGATATCTCCTGCCTTTGTCAGATCCTGCAAGGCGATGTATCCTGAAATGGATGTTTCCTTGATCAGCACGATAAATTCGTTTCCCAGTGCGGGCAGCACATTTTTGAACGCCTGAGGCAGTATCACATGGATCATGGTCTGCCAATAGGTCAGCCCCAAAGCGTCACCTGCTTCAAACTGCCCTTTGTCGATGGACATGATGCCGCTGCGGATGATTTCCGCCACATACGCTCCTGAATTGATCCCGAAAGCGATACAGGCGACCAGCACCTTGTTGTCACAGGATTTCAATATCACAAAGTAGATGATGAGCAGCTGCACCACACAAGGGGTCCCCCGGATGACCGTCAGATAAACGGAGCAGAGTCTGCTCAAAAGTTTCAGTCTCCCCGTTCTGTCGTATGTGGAGCGGATCACAGCCACCATAAAGCCCAGCACGATCCCCAGCATGACGGCAAAGAAAGATATTTCCACGGTTTTCAAAAATCCGCCCCAGATATACTGCCAGCGGTTGTCGGCGATGAAATTGGAGTGGAAATCATCGGCAAACCCTTGCAGAAATGTAAAGACACGCAGCTTGTTTTTCCCTTCTCTGACCTTCTGGGCGAGAAGGGTGTTGCTTTCGACGATCCTTTCCAGTTCCCCTGATTTTTTCAGTTCAGTGATGACGGCGTTCAGAAGCTCCCGCAGTTCGGAGTCATTTTTGTTGAGAGCAATGGCGTACTCTTCGCTGGTCAGAGGCTGGGGCAGCATGAGCACATCTCCGGCATTGATTTTTGAAAGAACCACAGCAGGCTGTTCATCAAGGACGACGGCGTCCAGTTTACCGATCTTCAAAGCCTTCACCGCCACGGCGGGAGTTTCAAACTGCTGGAGCAGAGGAGAATTTTTGTCGGTGATGATATGCTGTCTCAGATAGTCGTAGGCAGTAGTCCCGCTCTGACAGCCGATGCGTTTGTTCTTTTTCAGGTCTTCACTGCCTTTGATGGGGGAGTTCCGGGGAACAAGGATCATCTGCGCCGCACGGCTGTAGGGGATGGTGAAACTCACTCTTTTTTTGCGTTCCTCAGTCACGGTGATCCCCGATGCCGCCACATCTGCCTTACCGGTGACGATATGGCCGATCACGGAGTCAAATTTGGTGTCGATGATGACCAGTTCTTTCCCCAGTTTCTTTGCGGCATACCTGATGATATCAACATCTATGCCCACGATCTTCTGGCGGTCAAGAAATTCGTAAGGGGGAAAATTGGCTGAAGTGACAAGGGTAAGGGTATTTTCCTCCTTTGCCTCTTTGCCGCAGCCCCACAGGGCGCAGAGCAGAAGAAGGAAGGAAAAGAGAAAGAACAGTTTTGCTTTCATCGGATCACGGGACCTTTTTTAAAAGTTGAAACAACGATACGCATAATATAGCACTTCAAGGGCCAAATTGCAATACTTTCAACTTGAAAACAGCCTGTCTCCGGTGTACATTATAGCCGTAACAAAAGGAGTTTTTTACTATGACCCCATCCGTGCCCCCATTGAAACCCGGCGTCCAGGAGCCTTTCTATCTGAAAGAGTACCCTGATTATCCCGTTTATCTGCATATCCCGGAAAACGTTTCTCCGGCAACTCCCGTGCCCCTGTTCTTTTTCATGCACGGCGGAGACAAAAACACCCCCGTTGATGCCCCTTTCAAGATGTACCTTGACCCGGAAAAGGGCTATCTTGCCCCTCTTGTAAAGGATGCCCCCTTTGTCACCGTCGCCCCTTGCGCTCCCTTTGCCAAAGACGGAAAAAGGTGGAACTATCCGGGGAGCGTTGCCTACATCGACGCCATTCTTGCCGCCGTCAAAGAGCGTATCTGTGTCGATGAGGAGCGGATCATCTTCGGCGGACACTCCATGGGGGGCTTCGGAGCCTACCACAACGGCACGCTCATGGCAGACCGTTTCAGCTGTATACTCCTGAGTGCGGGAGCGTGGCTTGAAAGCGATTTCAAGGCGTTTCTGGGGACTCCCGTCTATATCCTCCACGGACGCTACGACTGCGCCGCCAACTACAAAGAGTTCCATGTGGAGCCCCGCCACCACGACTGGTGCAGTGTGGATTTTGCCCGCGCCGCCCACGAACTCATGGTCAGGGACGGAGTCACGCATGTCTACGACGAACACGACGGCGGACACGGATTGCGCTGGGAACCGGCTCAGATGGCATTTTTCCGCTTTACAGACTACGCCATGAGCTTCAAAAGAGATCCTTATCCTGTGCGCTGCGCCGTCGTTTCCCCTTCGGGCTCTGCGGACCCCACTCTTGAAGTCAATCTGCGCTCACGTTATCTGCGTATCGACAAGACGCTCCCCGGTAAGGTGATGCTTGACAAGATCCTGCTCCACGGTCCCAATATCGCCTGGAGCGTCAAAGAGTTTCTGCAGCAGAGCTACACCCTCACCCAGGTCCCCCATGAGGGCGCCCGGCTGGTGGTTGAGAACAAAGGCGGCAACCGTTTTGAAGCTGCCGCTGAAAATGTGGGCGCTTTCACACTCTTTCTGAGTCCTGAAATGGCGGATGTGGAAAAAGCGGTCACAGTCACAGTCAACGGCAGGGAGTACAAAGCTCTTCCGGAAGCGCTTCAGAGGGACAAAGATTACTCCCATCAGCTTGCAATTTCACTTTGCTGACTTGATTTGAACACCTTTTGGCGATATAGTATATAAGAGTACAACATAATAATTTTTAAGGAAAAAAAATGGATTTCGGTAATTTCAGTGTTTGGGAAGTGATCATGATGGTCTGCTTCGGATTCAGTTGGCCCTTTGCCATCGTCAAAACCATCCGGGCAAAGAATCCGGCAGGGAAAAGCTATCTCTTCCTCACATTGATCATCGTAGGTTACGCCGCAGGCTGTATCCACAAAGTCTATCACAAGATGGACTGGGTCTTTGCCCTCTATGTGATCAATGCCCTTATGGTTGCCACCGATATGTGTCTGTGCCTCTACTATCAGAGCAAGCTCAATCGCGGAGAAAAATAAATGTCGAGAGTCTGTGCGCTCTTATTGCTTTGTGCTGTACTGGCAACTCTCAGCGGCTGCAATTCCCCCATAAGAGTTGAAGAAAATTCAGCTCTGGAACGCCGCTCCTACGGAGTTGCCGATTATTCAGCCGGCTCTTTGAGCACCAGAACCATCAATCTGCTGGAAAATTTCATGCTGAGCACTCTTTATGAAAAAGATCCCGCTCAAGTGCTCTCTCAGCTGGAGGAGCTTTACAAGCAAGATCCCAGAAAAGAGATCATCTCAGCTCTGGCGGATGTCGCCTTGCAGACCGGATACAAAAAACGCAGCGACAGAGATCTGAGCAGCCGTTATTTTCTTGCTTCTGCCGTCTACAGCTCCTATTATCTCAAAGAACTTGACGATATCCGTGAGCTTTACGATGAGCACCGGATCCGCCTGATCCGCATCCACAACCTTGCCATGACGGAGCTTTTCGTCTACCTGAAAGGTCGTGATCTGGAAAGGCGTTCGGGATTTCAGATCCCCATGCCGGGAAAGATCGCCCATCAGGTCCGTTTCGCAACTCCTGCCTACGATATGCCCGTCAGAGAGCAGGATATTGCGGATTTCACCCCCTGTGCCAACTACAAAACCCTTGGCTTGACCCATGACACACGGGTTTTCGGTCTGGGGGTACCGCTGGTGGCAGAGCTCAAATCGGGCACCCGTGATGTGGGGGGACAGATGATTTCCGGACTTCCCGTTGCCGTAACGGTGGTGGGGGATTTCCATATCGATGTTGAAAACCATGAGATCACAGCTCAGCTCCGGTACATCTATTCCCGTGTTACCGGCAAAGTCAAATTCGGTAAAAGGCTTCTTCCCCTTGCCGCCGACTTTTCCACGCCTCTTGCCAGCGCCGTGGGGAAACCTCAGGATATGAATTTCATTGAGCGCACCGTCAAGGTCTCAGAAGCCGCAAGGATCACGGGACTTTATCACCTTGAGCCTTACGATGACAAGCGTATCCCCGTCATCTTCGTCCACGGACTCATGTCCGACGCAAAAACCTGGAGCCAGATGCTCAACACCCTTTTGCACGACCCGGTACTGCGGCAGAAATATCAGTTTCTGGGCTTTGCCTACTCCAGCGGCAACCCCATTTTCATTTCCGGAGCAGTGCTGCGCAAAGCGCTCCACACTCTCCGTGAAAAACTTGTCAAAGAAAAACGCTCCACAGAAGCCTTCGACAAGATGGTCCTCGTAGGTCACTCCATGGGTGGATTGCTCAGCAAATTGCAGATCACCAGCTGCAGCGAAGAGCTTTTGCTCCATCAGCTCAAGCTCAAGGAGAGCGCCGCCCTCAAAGCAAAACTCGACCCTAAAGAACTCAAACGCCTTGATGAAATTCTCAATTTCTCCCCTGCCCCCTTTATCAAACGGGTCATATTCATCGCTGTTCCCCACCGGGGATCCGCAGTGGCAAAGACCTGGATCGGCAGGGCGGGTGCTTCACTTATCAGACTGCCTGCAACTCTTGTCCGGCGCAATATCCAGATCGTTGCAGATCTCATCCGTCGCGGCGAAAAAGGGGCAGAGCGTCTGCAGGGGGGGACAGGGATCCACAATCTGCGGCCTGACGACATGATGCTGCAGCTTCTGGGATCACTGAAAATGGCTCCTGCCGTTCCTTTTCACTCCATCATCGGCAACCGGGAAGCTCAAGGCATCCCCGGCGGCAGCGACGGGATCGTCCCCTACAGCAGCAGCCATCTGGAAGATGCCGAAAGTGAAATCGTTGTTAAATCAGGACACAGTGTCCAGCAAAATGAACTGGCGATCCAGGAGGTCAGGCGCATATTACTGACCCATGTTGAATCAAAAGCGAAAAAGAAACCATGAAAAGAAAAATTATTACCTTTGCATTGTTGTTGTGGGGAGTTCTTTTCTCTCTGCAGGGCGAAACGCTCCAGCAGCTTGAGAAGCGTTTGAAGATGAGTTCCCCGGGACTGCCTGAGTTCCGGGTGTACAACGACATGTTCGGCGTGACCCGCTCGGTAAGGACGCTCCCCGGCAAAAAGAACAGCGGCGTCTTCAAGCTCTCAGTGCTCAACAGCACCCCCCGCATCAGTATGCTGGATATTTCCGGCGTGGCAGTGGCGGATATGACAGGGCTCGGCAATTTCAAGGAGCTGCGCTCTCTGCGTCTTGGCGCTTCAAAAGTCGTGGGACTTGAAAAATACTCTCTGCCCAATCTGGTCAGGCTGGATCTTTCACACTGTGTTATCAAGGATATTTCATGGCTCAAAAATTATCCGGGGCTGCGCATACTGCATTTGCCGGAAAGCGTGACCGACATAACTCCCCTCAAGGGGCGCAGTTTCCGTGCCCTTTCGGTGCCGGGAGTCCTCAACTCCGATGATGTGTGCCGCAAGCTCGGCATTGATGTTGCCATCCGCACCGCCCATGCCTACCGCCGTCCGGGACGGGATACGCTGCCGCCCCTGACATTGCAGAGGAACGGAAAAGGGCAGGTGACTGCCGCAGCATTCATGCGTTACGCCCCTCCCCCGGTTGCCCTCAAAGGCTTTGCCGGTTTCCTCTTCCCCGAAGTCCGCGCTCCCCGGAGCATCCCCCCGAAACCGGAAGAATATCCGGGGCTGCGTTCATTTTCCAGGCGTGTTCCCCTCAAAGTTTCCGTATTCCAGAAAGACAGCGCCACACTGCGGAAGCTGGATCTGACTGCCCTTAACGCCGTGGAGTTCAACGGGGAATCCTTCCCCGAACTTGAAGAACTGCGTCTTGCGGGCGCCGTCATCAATCTGGAGTCCCTCAAAGCCCCCAAACTCAAACGCCTTATCCTCGAAAAAATTGAAGGCTGGTCCCCCGGGCAATCCGTCCACCGTCACCGCTACAGACATGAAACAGCAGGGCAGAGACGCCCCGGCGTGCAGCTTGTCAAAGCGGCGCCCAACTGGGATCTTGTTTCCCTGAAGATCTCTTTGAGGCGGGATGAATTTGACTTTGATTCCTTGAAAAAGATCCGTTTCAGAGCGCTGGAGTGCCGCTATTACGGCAATACTCTGGAGTGGCTGAGCAAGGCGCCTCTTCACACATTGACTCTCAGCGCTCCAGCCGTCAACGGAAACGCTTCTGCGGTCCTCGGCACCCTGCCTCTCAAAAAGCTGAATATAGCTCTGGGGGAAAAAGCGGATATGAGTTTCCTCAAAAAACTCAAGCTGCAGCATCTTGCCTTAAAGGGCGGCGGAAAAAATTTCTCTTTCCTGCTCCTGCGGAAGATGCCTCTCAAGTCCTTGCGTTTGAAGAATGTTTTCAAAGGAAAAAACGATTTGGACTTAATGAAGTTCCCCCTTCTGACCGAACTGGTACTTGATGGGATCCATTTTACAAAAGTCGCCGCTTTCGGGAAACACACAAAACTTGAAAGTCTGGCACTGGAAAACTGCACCTACTCACCCGCAGGTCTGACATTGAAAGAGCCCGATCTGGATTATGTCTGCGGTGATATGCTTTCAAAAGAGCTCCTCAAGCTCAAAAGGTTGAAAAACCTCAGGATCGGTCAGCTGGGGGTATTTCCGGCAAGTGACCGCATTATCAACTACGATTTTCCCTGGGAGCGTTTCAAAGCATTGAAGCTGGTCAATTTTTCCATTTGTGCTGAACGCGCCGACTTTGCCAAAGAATTCAAAGCACTGAAACGGCTGAAAGTGGATGATATTTCCCGCCACGGCATCTCTCTGGATCAGGTGCGCACCCAAAACGAACTCGATACTTTGGTCCTGACCAACGCCCGCCCCCGTCCCGACCGGGCTGTGCCGGAAAGGAATTCAGCTTTCCGCCGCCCCATGATCCCGGCTCCGCGGAAGGAACCGGGTGTGGCACAAAAAGTCTACATCGATGCCCCCGGAGGATTCGACGGCGGATTTGTCCGTTGAAAAAAGGTAAAAAAGCTCTTTTTTCTGACAAATACTTGAATTTAGTGCTCAAGTGTGATATTTTAAAAAATCAACAATACAACTCAGAAAGATCCATTGATACTATGACGCATGAAGAGATGCAAATGACCCTCGACGCTATGGGAGAAAAGGCTCTGTGTGCCTCCCGCGCCCTTGCTGTGCTGGGGAGCGGCGTCAAAACAGCCTTTCTGCAGAAAATGGCAGATCTGATCGAATCTGAAGCAGCGGCGATCATTGAGGCAAACAGCGCCGATTTGGAATATGGAAGAGAAAAAGGTCTTTCCGATGCCATGCTCGACCGGCTGAGACTTGATGAAAAGCGTATCAAAGCCATGGCAGAAGGTGTCCGTACTGTTGCCGCTCAGGAAGATCCTGTGGGCAAAGTGCTTGAAAAGCGCATCCGTCCCAACGGACTTGAGATCACCAAAGTTTCCGTTCCCTTCGGCGTGATCGGCATTATCTATGAATCCCGTCCCAATGTGACCGTGGATGCCGCCGCCATCTGCCTCAAAGCAGGGAACGCCGTCATGCTCCGGGGAGGCAGCGAAGCTTTTAACTCCAACATGTGTCTGGCATCGCTCCTTGACCGTGCTGCAGTGGAGTCCGGGATCCCCTCAGGCGCCGTGCAGCTGATCCCCTGGCGGGACCGTGAAGCTGTAAAGATGATGCTCAAGATGGATAAAGTCATCGACCTCATCATCCCCCGGGGCGGCGAAAGTCTGGTCCGGATGGTCACTGCCGAAGCCCTGATGCCTGTGCTCAAACATTACAAGGGTGTCTGCCACCTCTTTGTGGACGAAAAGTGCAATGTGGAACAGGCTGTCAATATCGTGGTCAACGCCAAATGCCAGAGACCCGGTACCTGCAATGCCCTTGAAACATTGCTCATCGACCGCAAAATTGCTCCCGGGTTCGTTCCCTTTTTCGCCGCCGCCATGCGGCAGAACAATGTGGAACTGCGTGGCGACGAAGCCTTTTGCCGTCTGATCCCCGACGCAGCAGCGGCGACGGAAGAGGATTACTTTGCAGAGTTCCTCAATTTGACCCTGGCGGTCAAAACTGTTGACGGTGTTGAAGAGGCTGTAAAACACATCAACAAGTACGGCTCCCGCCACAGTGACGGGATCCTCTCTGATATCGAAGAGCACATCGAATACTTTTTCGGAAATGTTGACTCCTCCACTCTTTACGCCAACGCCTCCACCCGTTTCACCGACGGCGGCGAGTTCGGCATGGGCGCTGAGATCGGCATAAGCACCGACAAACTCCACGCCCGGGGTCCCATGGGAGTGGATGAACTGACCACCTACAAATACCTGGTCCGCGGAAGCGGACAGACCAGAGGATGAATCTATGATCGTTCCAATGAAAAAAGTTCTGCTCCTTGCTTTGGAGTCCGACGCCCGCAACGCCCTTGAGGAGCTGCGGAACGCCGGGGTCATGCAGATCGACAATGCAGAACAAAGTTCCAACGACACTCTGCTGATCGTTGAAAACCGCAGCAAAGCGGAACGGGTCCTTGCAGAACTGGAAAAATTTGATGCCGACGCAGATCCGGAATCAAAGCTCACAGGAGCCGAGGTGCTTGAAAAAGCCCAGAACGCCCTTGAGAAGCGTACCGCCGCTGAAAGCGATGCGGAAAAGATCCGCCGCCGGATGGTCCGTCTGGAGCCCTGGGGGGATTTCAAGCTCAAAACCCTTGAAGAGCTCAAGAGTCAGGGCGTTTTCATCACTCTCTGTGAAGGGGATGATGAAAAATTCGCCGAAGCACAGGCACTTGAAAACATCTGCTGCCGTGAAATTTCCAGCGAAGGACATGTCCACTATTTCGTGCTTATGGGCACAGTTCAAGTTGACATGGAAAAGTTCCCCGGTATCACCCTTGCGGAAGATGATGATCCCGGACTTTTGCGTCAGAAATTTGAAGAGCTTTCCAAATCCGTTGAAGAGTGCAACAATGAACTTGCAGAACTGGCGCGTTCAAAAGGTGCCCTTGAAAAAGCCATTGCCGCTTTGGGGAACTCCCTTGAATTCCAGCAGGCAGTGGATGCTCTGACCGCCGCCGGGAGCGTGGTCTATCTGACAGGCTTTGTGCCAGAACCTGAACTTGAGGTGCTCCGCAGCGCCGCAAAGAAAAACGGCTGGGGACTGGTCATCAGCGATCCTGCTGAGGATGAAAATGTTCCCGTGCTCCTGAAAGAGAACAAGTTCACCCGCCTCATCAAGCCCCTCTTTGACTTTCTGGGGGTGCTGCCCGGATACCGGGAAATGGATGTGGCAGGCGGCGTGCTGATCTTCTTCACCATCTTCTACGCCATGATCATCGGCGATGCGGGTTACGGTTTGATCTGTCTGATCCTTGCCCTTATTGCAAAAGCAAAGTTCCGCAGCAAAGAGGCCTTGCGTCTGCCCATCAACATGCTCATTCTCTTGAGTACCGCAACGGTGATTTGGGGAGCTCTTGCCGGAAGCTGGTTCGGTATCCCCGGCATCCCCGGTATCAAATGGCTCACAGATCCTGCTACAAAGGATGGAAATATCCAGTTCTTCTGCTTCCTGCTTGCCTTCGGACAGCTGGCGCTGGGACGCGTCTGGCGTGCCATCCATGAGGGCGGATTGCGCAGTTATGTGCGCCACATCGGCTGGGCGCTCATTGTTCTGGGCAACTTTGTGCTGACCTTGAAGATCATCGTCTGGCAGGGAGCCTTCCCCGTCTGGATGTACTGGGTCTACGGCGTGGGCTTGCTCATGGTCATGGTCGCCGATGTGAATTGGAAAGATCCTGCTGACTGTTTCCAGTTCCCCTTTAATGTGATCGGCAGCTTTACCGATGTTTTGAGCTATATCCGTCTCTTTGCGGTGGGTATGGCAGGGGGCTGTATCGCCTCAAGTTTCAACAACATGGGGTTGGATATCTTCAAAGCGTCCGCCTGGTTCATCCCTCTCGGGATCCTTGCCATTCTCTGCGGACATCTTCTCAATATCGCTCTGGCTTTCATGAGTGTGCTGGTCCACGGCGTGCGTCTCAACACTCTTGAATTCTCAAACCACACCGGTCTCAGCTGGAGCGGACAAAAATTCAAACCATTCAAAAACAACAATATGGAGGAATAATAAAAATGACTAAAGAAATCGCTCTCAAGATCATGGAGTTCATCTCCCTGGGCTCCGGTTACACCGCAGTGGCTCTTGCCGCCATCGGTTCATCCATCGGAACCGGTTACGCCGGTGCCGCCGCCATCGGCGCATGGAAGAAGTGCTATCAGCAGGGCAAACCTGCCCCCTTCCTTCTCATGGCTCTGGTGGGAGCTCCCCTTTCCCAGACCATCTACGCCATGATCATGATGATCATTATCAAAGGCAAGATCATGAACCATCCTGAGCACATGCCCATCTATGTGGCTATCGGTCTCATCGGCGGTCTTGCCCAGATGACCTCTGCCATCTTCCAGGGGCGTGCTGCTGCCGGCGGCTGCGTTTCCTACGCTGAAACCGGACAGGGGTTTGCCAACTCCCTGATGGTTCTCGGTGTGATCGAAACCTGCGCCATCTTCGCATTGATCTTCTCCTTCATGGCAATGCCCTGATGGAAAATTGATTTATGGCAGAGGAGCCTTTTTCTGCGGTCTCCGGTCCGATCCCCGGGGGCACACTGCTGGGCAAATACCGTATTGACGGTTTCACCGCCTTCAGCAGCACAGGAGAATTGTACTCTGTTACTGAAGAAAAAACGAACAAGCGCTGTTCTCTTCTGGTGATCAGCGCTGCCATTTCCGGGCATTCGCCCGATGTTGCGGCGCGTCTTCTCAAAAAAGCTGAGAAGGCGTGCTTTTTCCGTCATAAAAACTTTGTTTCCATACAGGAAACCTTTCAATCCGGTGACTTTTTCTGCATTGCAACAGAGCACATCGAGGGGCAAACGCTCCGTGATCTGCTGGCGGAACAAAGTCTGCTCCCCACTGAATCAAAGCAAATCGCCAAAGAGCTTGCGGAACTCCTCTGTGCAGCAGAAAAGTTCTCTGAACCAGCTTTTGAATTCAATCCTGACGATGTTTTTATCACCGCTTCAGGCAAGATCAAATATCTTTATCCGGGGAGCGTGACACAGATACATCTTTTTTCCGGCACCACATTTCTTCAAGCCCCCCGGCTGCGCCGGAACATTTTTTTTGCTGCCCCGGAGCTCCTTCTCGGGAACGCCCCCTACTCTTTTGCAGCTGCAGTCTATTCCCTTGGAGCTCTCTGCAATTTCATGCTGAGTCGCGGCGCTTGTTTTCCTTCCGGCAATGAATGTACTCTTCTGTCGGAACTCCTGCAAGGAAAGCTCCCAGCTGCAAAGAACTCAGAAGAGTTCCCCTTTCTTGAAAAGCTGCTCCTGAAAGATCCCGCCCGCCGGGTCAACTCGGTGAGAAGTCTGCTTAAACTTTTGGGAGCAAGATCTCCTCTGCCCCGTACCCTGTTCCGCAACATTACTGTCATGCTGCTGCTCTGTGTCATTTTCGGAGCATTGGCAGTGCTTTACCTGCGGATGGCTTCCCCTGTTGTCAAAGAGGAAGAGCTGCGCGCTACACCTGTACTCAGAAATGCCCCCATTCTCAAAGAAGAAAAACCTCTTCTCTCTGAAAACAGACCGGCAGCTCCGGCAAAAGTCCCCCGCAAAAGATCTGTCCGCAAAACCACCTTACCTCTCCATCTGGCGGTCAGAAAACTTACCCCTCCGGAGTTCCCCCGCCGGGGGCAAACTCTGGAAAAGCGCATAGAGTACAGCCGCCGCCGTCTGCAGCAGCTTGAAAGAGATCTTGCCCGGGGCGTCGTCGATCCCCGGTTGATGAAGCTCCATCAGGAGCGGATCAAATTCCGCAAAAAACAGATCATGGTCCTGAGTGAAATGCGTGACCGACTCCGGAGGCAAGGGAGTTCAGCGCAGGAGTATGCTGAACTCAATCAGAAACTGCACCGGGATGTACTGAAATATTTAGGAAAGAACAAAAGCCGCCACGCTCTTATGTCACATCGCTTTGCCATCAGGCATGGCAGAAAAGCCCCCTTTCCCAGTGCAGACTTGAGAAAGCCCGGCGTTGATTTCAACATGCGCTTTGACCTTCCGGCACTTCAACACCCCGGGATGGTCGTTTCCCGCAATGGGCAAAAAACTCAGGTTACCCTTGCATCTTTACTCCTTAACGGTTATCTGATGCCCATTCCGGAGGCGGTGATCCTTCTTGCAAATTCCGGAAAAATTCTTACAGGTCTGCTCCCCCAGACACTTTCCCCCGTCATACACGAAAGAGATCTTTCTGAAGAGCACTTGCGTCTTCTCTTCAGACGGATCGAAATGCCCCACAGCACAAGTCTTATTATCAGCCTTCTTTCGAGAGGCAAAAAAAATGTTGCCAAAATAGTTGTCGAAGAAGACCTTTTCAAGAATGATGCGTATTTCCCGAACCTGCTCCTCTTTTTTGCATCAAGCGGCTTTGCTGAAGGCATTTCTCTGCTCCTTGCAGCCGATGTGCCTCTGGAATATAAAACCAGTTCAGGCGAGACGGCACTTTTCGGAGCCTGCAGGGAGGGCTATCCTGAATGTGCAAAACTCCTTCTGGATGCGGGTGCTTTTCCCGGACATATCAACAGCTCCGGCAAAAGAGCCCGGGAGTATGAAATTTTGGGGGATCTTGCTTCTGCCCTCAGAAACAATGATCTTGCCAAAGCTGAACGTGCCATTTCCCGTGGAGCTGATGTCAATGCGTTTCTTTTCGGCGGCACAACGCCCCTTATTATTGCCTGCAGGCAGCACAACAGGAAAATGGTAGAATTGCTCATAAAAAAGGGTGCCGATGTCAATAAATGTTCCAAATCGAAGCGTTATCCTCTTTCAGAAACATTCCTTCTTCACGGCAGAGGTTCTCCGGAGCTTTTTGAACTGCTTCTGAGCAAGGGAGCCGCCCCCGCTCACTATCCCGAAAACCAGAGAAATTTACTGCGCGCTCTCTGTCATAACTCTTTTGCCTCAAGCAGACCGGATGCGCCCCGTTTTGCTGAGATCATGCTGAAATCAGGAAAATTCCAAGCCGAACCACAGCTGTTGTTTCATGTCTGCCGCCCCTACAGCAGAAAGCTTTTCAAAGCACTCATGGAACACTGGCAGGACCTGAGCACTCCTGAATATGCAAACTTGCTCATTACCGCTCTGGAGCGCCGGATGCCTGCCGATGTGATCAGACTCATGCTCCAGCGCAAAGTCCCCATGCCTCCGGCAGCATTGCTGGAAAGGGCACTTGCACAGCGGAACGATTCTGAGATCTCAGCACTTTTTCCCCGTGTAAAACCCCAGTCCCCCCCCCGCCATCTCTCTTCCCAACCGGTGCGTTTCGGCGTTTCCTCCCCCAATGCGGAACTGGCAGAAAAGGCATACAAAGCCATCAAACGCAAACGGCTGGGAGAACTGGAAAGGACCATTGAAGAGGGGCTTTCTCCAGAAACAGTGGTAAGAGGCATGACCCTTTTGCAGCATGCCGCTGCCGAAGATGCTTTTCTGGCGGCGGAATTTCTTCTGAAGAAAAATGTGGATCCCTTCCAGATCTCCTTCACCAACAGAAATTTCCCGACAACACTGGCGGTCAGAAACAATTCTCTCAGAGTCTTCAATCTGCTTGCAGACAAAGCTCCCCGTTCTGCTCAGGTCCACCATCAGGTCATGATGGCGATATTGGAGCGCAACAACGCATACGATTATTTGCGGACCTATGTAAAACATCACAGACAGACCCTTAAAAACATGCCTGCTTGCTACCTGACCACAGCCTTGCAGTATCAGGCTTCTGATAAAGTTCTGGTGCTCCTTATCAATCTTTACCGGGAGTTTTCCCACCCCAGGCACAGAGCAGTGATCCATCAGGCACTCACCAGCGAGTACTCACTTGCAGTCATCAAGGTTCTTCTTGACCGCGGTGCGCAGGTCACGCTCCCGGCAAGATCCTATTACAAAGTCAATGGACGCTGGCACTTCCATGACCTGACGCCTCTGCGGACAGCCAACCAAAAAAGAAGCCCCAACAATGTCATAAGGCTTTTGAAGAAGAGAGGAGCCAGGTGATGCGTTTCTTTATCAACACACAAACAGATCCTGCATTCAATCTGGCTCTTGAAGAGATACTCTGCCGGGAGTTCCCTGAACCGCTGCTCATGCTCTGGCGCAACAGATCTTCTGTCATCGTGGGGAAAAACCAGAACACCTTTGCCGAAGTCAACGGTGCCTTTGCCGAAGCAAACAAGATCCCTGTGGTGCGGCGCATGACGGGGGGCGGAGCAGTTTACCATGATTTGAAGAATGTGAACTACTCTCTTATTCTCCATGAAAGGCAGCCCAATTCCGATTCCTTTGCCCGTTTTGCCCGTCCTGTCACATCCGCCCTCAACAAGCTGGGTGTTCCTGCCGCATTTTCGGGCAGAAACGATATTCTTGTGGAGGGCAGAAAAATCTCAGGGAGCGCCCAGTGCTGTATCAGGGAGCGGACTTTGTTTCACGGAACGCTGCTCTTTGATACGGACATGGAAATGCTGGGAAAACTCCTGACTCCGGGGAAACTCAAAATGGAATCCAAAGGGGTCAAATCCGTCCGTTCCCGGGTGGCAAACCTGAAAGAGTTCCTGCCTGAGATGGAGGTCGAAACCTTTATGGAGCAGCTTCAAAAAGAGCTGCAGCACTTTGCGGGGACTCCGGAATTTCTCCCACGGGAATGGAACGAAAAAGCGGAACGCCTTGCTTCAGAAAAGTACCGCCAATGGGCGTGGAACTGGGGGAATGTCTTTCAATGCCAGTGGGAAAACAGCGCCCGCTTTACCGGTGCGGGGATCGTGGAGTTGAAAGTAAGACTCCTCAATGGACGCATTGAAGAAGCAAAAATCACCGGAGACTTTTTCGGAGATGCCGCCCCTCTGGAAGAAGCCCTGCGGGGGCAGTTCTTCCGCCGCAGTGATATTGCGGCAAATCTTCCGGAGAACATGGTGGAAAAATCTGTCAGAGGATTGAACAAAGAGGAATTTCTTTCCCTTTTTGATTTATACAAATGAGGTAAAAAATATGAACAAAGTCGCTATTGTGGGTGCCGCCGGGCGTATGGGCGGCCGTTTGATCGCCAATATCATGGCGGATGAAAGATTTGAACTTTCCGGTGCTCTTGAGCATCCCTCCTGCCCCAAACTGGGGCTCGACGCAGGCATTAACGCCGGGTGCGGCGCCGCCAATGTCACCATCACCGCCGATCTGGATGAAGCGCTGAAAGGCGCCGATACCGTCATCATCTTTTCCACCGGCTCCGCCATCAATATGGTCCGTGCCGCTGTGGAAAAGGGCGTCGCCGTGGTGCTGGGAACCACTGCTCTCCCTGCCGAAGAACGCGCCGCCATCGCAGAACTGGGCAAAAAAGGCAAGATCGTTTTTGCCAGCAACATGAGTGTGGGGGTCAATCTGCTTTGCAAACTTGCCGCAGAAGCGGCGAAGATCCTCGGAGTTGACTACGATGTGGAAATCGTTGAAATGCACCACAACCAGAAAAAGGATGCCCCCTCAGGTACTGCCGTCACTCTGGCTGAAACCGTCGCCGCCGAACTGGGACTGGATTATGAAAAAGATACCCGCCACGGCCGTCAGGGACTGGTGGGCGCACGGACTAAAAAAGAGATCGGTATGCACTCTCTGAGAGGGGGCGATGTGGTGGGGGATCACACGGTGATCTTTGCCGCCGAAGGGGAAAGGATCGAACTGACCCACAAGGCAAGCAGCCGCGATACCTTTGTTCACGGCGCACTCCGGGCGGCTGAATATCTTGCAAGCGCCCCCAACGGACTCTATGACATGCGGGATGTACTCGGATTCAAATGAGCCGCAAAGATGAACTGCGCCGCCGGATCTTGAGGTATTTTCTCCTCCGGGGCAAGGCGACCCGTCCGGAGCTGGTGGAGTACACCAACGCCCGGGCGGCAACGGTCTTTGATGTCATTGATGAACTCAAGACCGCAGGTTTCCTTGTAGAACCGGAGCGCAAAGGCAAAAGGACCGGCAGAAAAGCTCCGGATCTGGCGCTCCACGGTACTGCAGGCTACTGGCTGGGGGTGGATTTCAGACAGGAAGGCACCGCAGGAGTCATTATCGACGGCTGCGGTGAAGTCCTCTGCCGTGAAGAACTTTCCTGCGCCCGGCGGGATCTCAACGACTGCCGCAGAGAGATCGGCGAACTGGTACGCCGTTTGCGTAAAGCGGCGGGGAAAGAGTGGGAACTGGTCTCAGGTATCGGCTTTGCCGACCCCGGTGTGGTGGATCCTGACAACGCCGTCTCCCGGAAAGCGGTTCACATCCCCGGCTGGGAAAATGCTGCCACCGGAGAGTGGCTGGAAGGGGAATTCCATCTCCCTGTGGGGATCTGGCCCGAAACCATGATAAAGACCCGCATGGAATATATGCTCCGGCTGCCGGATGTGCCTGAAAGCATCTTTCTGCTTACCCTTGACGACGGCGTGGGCGGCGGATTCATCCGCAACGGCGAGATCTTTGTCGGCTCCTCAGGATGCGGTATGGAAATCGGTCATCTGGTCATTGATCCGGCGGGTCCTGTTTGCAAATGCGGCAACCGGGGCTGTGTTGAAGCTCTGGTGGGCGAAACAGGGATCCGGAACAAGATGGAACAGGCGATCCAAAGCGGTATGAAAAGCGCCGTCGATATGGAGCACTTCAGCTTGAATGCCTTTCTCGCAGCCGTCTCAACCGACAAAGCGGCACGGATCGTGGCAGATCAGGTCTGCAAAAACATCGGACAGGCTCTGTCGGCGGTTGTGATGCTGCTGAATCCCTCAATGATCGTTTTCGGCGGCGCTTTGAGCAAACTGGACTCTGTATTGCTTTCAGGAGTCCGCAGAGTTCTGGAACTGAACTGCTTTGCCGGTGCCTTGCAGGATCTGAAACTGGAACTGGCGCGCTCTGATGAATTTGACACAGCCCGTGGCGCGGCGCTCCGCATGAGAGACAAAGTCTGGCTGGAAGAATAAACAGCGTTGTAATTTCAAGGAAAAGACAAATATGGAACTCCTCAAAGAATCTGCCCTTGCTGACGGACGGGCACTGCGTATCTACCGTCAGATCACCCCCGATGCAGCCGGTGTCCCTGAACGGTTGATCCGTTACATGATGGGCTCCATCGGTTTTGACAGTTACAGAAAGTTTGTTCACGACCAGAACTACTGGCGGCTCTACTACCGTACCGCCTTTGACGGCGAAGGCGCCGTTGACCACCTTTATCTTGCTGAGGTGGAGGGAACCTTTGCCGCCCGGGTCTGGTTTGCTTACTCCCCTGCCTCCGGATTCGGCAATTTCGGCAATGTTTTCACCGAACCTGAATTCCGCCGTCTGGGGCTTATGAGCCAACTGCTGCCCTACTGTATCAAAGACTTTATGGACTCACCTGCAAAACTCCTCTGCTGCGGCACAGGCAACGCCTACGCCGCCGCCTCTTACCGCAAGGTGGGGTTCCAGATGACTTACGGCGGAGAGACCGGCATGATGCACCTGATCGACCCCAAATACGGCAATCACTTTGCCGATCTTGAAAAACTTTGCTTTGACGGATCAAAGATCAAGTGTGTCCGTCCCGGCACTCCCGGAGATCAATTCGACTGCGACAAATTCCTTGTTCACACCGCCGCCATGCGGGGCAAGGCTGGGGGAAGCGCCGGTCCCGATGCCTACGTTTCAGAGTACCGGGTCGTCTGGCAGGACCACAAGATCGGCAACGCCGTCACCGCTGTGGCTGAAAACCAAAACGGAACGGTCTGCGCCTACGCTTATGCGGTGAAGGCTTTCGGGAGGAACTGCCTGAATTTCAAAGTCCACCCCGACAACACAGGCGAAATAAAAGAGCTTCTGGAGTTCACTGCCGCAGAGTTCCGCAAACTTTTCCCCGGGGAGCCCATTCTCATTTACCTTGGCTCCAACTGCCAGCTGCAGCTTGAAGCTCTGGCAAAGGCGAACTTTTCCCCCATTGCCAAAGTCCCCGGCTCCGCTCCCGGAGCAGACCTGCTGATATTTGAGATCTGAGAAAAACTTAAAAAAGGGAAATATTTTTCAACAACTTTTGCTTTCGGGACTTGAAAAACTGAAATTGAAGGGTTATATTGATAGCAGTTGGGTTTCATTAAAAATGGTTCAACGATGAACCACAAAAGGAGCAGGTATTTCCATGAGTTCCCGGAACGGCAATGTAACTTTAAAAGATATCGGTAAGGTGCTCAACCTTTCCGCCCGTGCCGTTTCCAACGGATTGAACAATTCAGGCCGCCTTGCTCCCGAGACACGCAAGAGGATCATTGAGACCGCCGCCCGGATGGGCTATGTCCCCAATGCCGCCGCCCGTTCCCTTGTAACCCGCCAAAGCCGTTTTATCGGGGTTTTGATCCCCTATCTCAACAAAAGTTTTTTCTGCAACATCATTGCCGGCATCGGCGAAGTGGCTGGTCAGAATGGCTTTATGATGCTCCTTGACTCCCTTGACAAGCCCTCCAGGGAACAGAAGGAGCGGGTGATCTCCTCTCTCATGCAGCATAATGCCGCAGGGGTCATACTCTATCCCCGTAAGGAAGATCTTGAAATAGCGTACCTTATCCGTTCCATGGGTGTTCCTGTGGTTCAGGTCATGGAGTATATGCCGGAATTCGGCGGTTCCTCTGTAACCATGGATAATTTCAAAGCAGCGTGCAGTGCAATGGAACATCTGCTTTCCAGAGGGCACACCCACATTGCCTATATAGGTCACAACGCCGATAACGCCGCCCAGCAGGAACGGTTCAAAGGGTATGAAAAGAGCATGGCAGGCCGTCCTCTTCAGTTCCGTTTCTGCCGCATGACTTTGGAAGCAGGATGTGCCATGACCCATGAGATGTTTGATAAAGATCCTGATCTGAGCGCTGTCTTTGCCGCATCTGATACAGCGGCGCTGGGGGCTTTACGGGCGGCTGTGGAACGGAACAAACTGATACCTTCCCAATTTGCCGCCGTTGGCTTCAGTGATGTGGAGCTTGCTGCCAACCAGATCCTTTATCCCCTGACGACCATTGTTCAACCCAAAGAGGAAACGGGTATCAAAGCGGCACAGATGCTCCTTGAAATGCTCAAAGGCAATACTGTATCCCCCCTTCTCCTTGATGCGCCCCTTGTTATCAGAAAAAGTTCGTGACCCGAAATTTTTATACATCAATCACAAAGGTAACCTATGAAAAATCATCATCAGCCGAAGCCGGAAAAAAGAGTTTTTACTCTCATCGAACTCCTTGTGAGTAAAACTTGTCAAACAGGTGTTTTGCCGTTGTATTACCTCAAAAAATTTT
>JAZODE010000101.1:0-25865 GCA_045596885.1 Victivallaceae bacterium | reverse complement strand
CTCGATCAGCGTGAACGCTGATCGAATGAAGCACGGCTCCGCCGTATGAAGCATTTTCCTGCGGAAAATATGAAGCGCCCCGTTGGGGCATGAAGCGCTTTCTTCGCAAGCATAATAAGGCATTTTTTTGTTCTCTTTTTTCAGGTAATACAACGGCAAAACACCTATTTGACAAGTTTTACTCACAAGAAGTTCGATCAATGTGAAATGAGTTTTCTTCAGAGAATGCAGATTGAAACAGGATTTCATATTTTTGCCTTTCGTAAAAAAGAAATATACCTCTGCCTTTAAATTATAGGAAGAAAAGATTTTTTACAAGAGACAAATGAGAAAACTCAAACAAAAAACACTATGAGGTTAGGATGTTTTATTATGCAGCGGCAGCTGCACATATTCCACAGGAAGAGGTACTTTGCGATGAATGGGAGGAGCTGCCGGATCCAGCAGCCGCTCAAGAAGAATGCAAAAGGCTTCTGTAAGGATCGAGATGCGCATATTGCCCTTTATAATGATGTCGTCAGGAGAAATGGAACATCTTTCCCACAGACTTTCCTGATAGACCACCTTCATCCCGAAAGGATAGTCCGGGACATATTGCCGGTAGTATGCTATGCGCTGATCGAACTTTCCCCCGAAATGGATGAGGACTTCTGGAACTTCTTTCATATTCTTTATGTGTTCCAGAAGCAGTACGGCATTTTTTTCCCACTGTTCGCCATCGGTGAAGAGGACTTTGTCGCAGGAAAGACGGGGAAGGAAAAGTCTTTTTTTGATCTTGTGCCACTCTTTGTATATCTGGTCTGTGGAACCTGAGGCGTTGCCGGAGTACAGAAGCGCAATTTTTTTGAATCCCCATTTTTTCAAATCAGCCGCGACTTGGCTGATCGCCATGACGGTATCGTATTCGACACTGTCGACTTCCGGCGCCCAGGGGAGCGAAGCCGCACAGACAAAAGGAATATTGGCATCGTAAAATCTTTTTACTGCAGACTCGTGCCTGAGGTAACTGCGCAATATGACAGCATCAAAATCTGAGAGGACATGCTCTGGGAAAAAATTGTGCTGCTGATTGTCCCCTCTGATGAGTTCCACATGAAAACCCATATCGTTGAGAGAGTCGATAAAAGCGGTCGTGACAGAAAGAAGGTCCTTCTTTCTGCCGTCTGTCCAGGCAGCGACCAGAGCGATTTTACGCTTTTTGAGGGCAGAACGGTCTATAACCATGCCGGTGCGGCCTTTGAACTTTACGATACCGCTTTTCTGCAGCAAAGCAAGAGCCCGGGTCATGGTCTGCTTGGAAACATCGAATTGCTCTTGCAGAGTCCGGATATTGGGGAGACGGTCAGAAAACACCTTCTGCCGTATCCCCATTTCCAGTTTTGCCGCAATGGTGCGGAATTCAGCTTTCCCTGAAGCTTTGCCCATACAGGATCACTTTTTCAGGTAAAGAATGGCGCCGGTTTTTTCAGCGATGCTCAGATTGCCTTTGTCAAATGTGCCATTGACACACTTGTCTACTTTCCACGGTGGGGCGATCTCCAAAGCCGCATTGCAGCACGAACAGGCGTTATTGACCGCAACAACAGCAACGGTATCGCTGTCGATGATGTGTTCTGTCAAGGTCACTTGACGGTCTGAACGTTTTACCAGACGCTCAACGCCCGCTTTTTCAGCGGCGATCTCATAGATCCGACTGTAGTGCTGCGCCGTTTCGCTGAAAGCATCGGGCGTTGTCAGAAGTGCACTTTCCAGAGGGGCATTGAGGAAGAGGATCTTTCCTTTACCATACTGTGCACCGCAGAAAGCGGCTTTACCTTCTGCATCAACAGCAAGGAGCTCTGTCCCGGGAGCCGTTGAAAGCATCATGTGGGTCGTCCGGGGGATGGTCAGATCAAGGGCAAGCTCTTTTGAAATGACCTTTGCCGGAGTACGGGCATCAAAGATGGTTTCAATGATGACCCCAGTTGGCTCAAGGGGCTGCAATCCGGCGCTGTCGGCGGTAACGAGCAACGTGGCTCCCGCTTCGATTTTTTTGAGAAGCTCAAGATAACGGTGTTTTGAGAGCACCTTGAAGTTCTTGATTGAGGGCATGATGTAAAAGGAAGACTCAGGCAGTTTATCTTCGCACCAGACATTCTGAACATCAAATCCCGCCTGCTTGGCAAGAAGGAAACTCATATAAGCCAATCCCCAGCAATCGGTATCCCGGGTCAGGATCACTGTGGCATCGATCCTGTGGGGAGGAAGTACATTGCCGGAAACGATTTCAGCAAACTTTTTCATTTCCACCAAAGCCGGTTTGGGGGAGCCATCCACCCGGAGCAATCCCAGTTCCCGTTCCATTGCCACCCAGTCGTAAGGCGTCTGGGGCAGCTCCGTCTGGTCATTGGCGCACCACCACAAAGCCCCGTGACAGCTGTGGGCGTAGGCGTTCCAGTAGGCGTTGCGCAAGTAGGCGCTTGAAACAGATTCTGAGGTATAGGTGGGACCGAAACTGCCGATTTCTTCAACGAAGGCAGTTTTCTTGCCCATATTGGCGTAATAGGTGGTTTCAGCCGCTGCGTGGAAGGCACTGCGGAAGGAGTACAAAGGATCGACCCGGCAGTGAGGCGTGAAAGCCGGGTAGGGGTGCGTGCACAGGATGTCAGCCACTTCACCCATGGCACTTTGTGTTGTGCGCTCGGAGCCGTGCAATCCGGAAACCACCGGGCGGGAAGTGTCCTCAAGTTTGATAGCGGAGGTGATGGTGTTTCCCCAGAGCCACATTTCTGCGTTGGTATGGGGGGCAAGACAGTTACATTCGTTGCCCCAGTCCCAGGCGACGATGGCTGATTCGTTTTTCAGATTTTTGACAAAACAGCGGACGAACAATACCTCCCAGCGGATGACTTCCGGATCGGTAAGGAGATTGCGCCGTTCAAAGGCTGGGGGGATGTACATTCTGCCCGACATCCAGCCTGTGAGGAGTCCGACGATCAGTTTCAGGTGATATTTATCCGCCAGACGGCAAAGTTCGTGGAACCGCTCAAGCATCACAGGATCAACTGCGGCGGCGCCTGTTTCCGTGTCGGGGAGTGGTTCTTCCCCCATGCGGAACTCCCCAAAGCTCTGGGCACACTCGCTGTGCTCATTGAGGATCTGGAAATCGGGCCACAGAGGGAAAACGCGCAAAACGGTCACACCATGTGCTGAAAGCTGTTTGAAATCCCTTTCAACAGCTTCGGGAGACCACTTTCTCCACATGAAAGTTCCGGCGTTGGACGCCCAGTAATTACAGCCGGAAAAAAACGGCTCTCCGTCAGAAAAAATTGTTTTATCCATAGTTTTTGATTTACTCCTGTATTGACAGGAGTATACTTTACACTCTCATTTCATTTATTGCAAGAGGGAACTTGATTTGAAACATAAAAAAACGCCCCCTTTTCCTGTAATGGGACCGGGTGCGTTAAAGCTGGAGCGGAAAATTATTTGTTGACCAGCTTGAAGTTGCTGACGGAGAATTTGAAGTTTTCGCCGTGCTTGTAGCGGGATTCGCTGATGTTGAAGCCCAGACCGAAAACCGTTGCGGCATCAAACTCCTTGGGGAAGGTGATGGTGACTTTGTTGACACTATTGTTTTTCAGGGCAGGGCAGAGGACCGCTTTGGAAAGATTCTTCTTCCCCGTTTTGTCACGCCAGAAAAAGTGGAAACTCAACGGATAAGAGGTGCTTTTGCCGGTGAACTCAAGTTTCAGATCAAAAGAGATGGCTTTGGCTTTGCTCCAATTGGTTTCAGCAGGGAGGAACTTGCGCAGATAAAGACGGGGCCAGCCCACAAAGTAGCCCTTCTGACCGCCTTTGTGATCCACGGGCATGTTGACAACAAGAGTGTTGCCCACGGTTTTAGCGGTACATTCTGCGATTTCCCAGCGTTTGGCGTCAACGACTTTGGAAAGATCTGCGGCTGAGAGTGTAACAGCGCAAAGAACAGCAATCATTGAAAAAACAGTGGTCAGTTTCATTTTTTTCTACCTTAAACATGGTTTATTTATTGATGAGTTTGAAGTCGCTCACTGTGAATTTGAGATTTTCACCGTGCTTATACTGGCTTTCACTGATGTTGAAGCCCAGGCAAACCACGTTGTCAAGATTTTTGACATCCTTCAAAGGAATGACTGCAGTCACAGTTTTGTTGTTGACCAATCCGGGGATGGTGAAGAATTTGGTGGTGTTTTTGGTCTCTTTGGGACCTCTGGTCTTGACCTGGAAAGAAACAGGATAATTTGCTGTTTTCCCGGTGAACTCCAATTTGATCTTGAAAGAGACAGCTTTGGCTTTGCTCCAATCCTTTTCAGCGGGGGTGATTTTTTCAAGGTAAAGTCTGGGCCAGCCGATGGGATACTTTTTTTCGCCTGCTTTGTGGTCAATGGGCATGTTGACAGTCATGGCTTTTCCTGCCTGCACGACGGTGCATTCAGCAGGATTCCAGCGTTTGGCTGTGGTAACATTGGCAAGGTCTGCGGCAGACAGGGAGACACTTCCTGCTGCGGCAAGGGCGACAAGAGTACGGAACACTTTCATTTTTTTACTCCTTATTCTCTCTTTATACTTTATTTTCAGATCACGAATTGATCTTCCATCTCTGTAAGTGTGACTGCTTTTCCTTCATCGTTGAGATAAACCATATCTTCAAGTCTGATGCCGCCCTGATCGGGGTAGTAGAGTCCCGGTTCATCTGTAACGACGACGCCTGCTTTCAAAGGCTCTGAGTTGCGGGGGGAGAGCCGGGGACCTTCGTGGATATCCAAACCCACGCCGTGACCGAGTCCGTGGAAAAATCCATAATCCCCTTTTTCATCGCATCCGGTGGAAAATCCATGCTTGAAGAGGATATTTTCAGCGCATTTGTGGATTTCAGAAGGGATCGCTCCGATCCTGATACAGCTTTTGGCAAATTCCCGTGCCTCAAGGACCGCATCGTAGGCACGGCGCATAAAGTCGGAAGGTGTCCCTTTGACCACAGTTCTTGTCAAATCTCCCCAGTAGCCGGTCGTTGCGGAACGCGGAAAGATGTCAAGGACAACAGGATAGTCCGCAAGAAGCACTCCGCTGCCCGTATTATGGGGCTGGGCGCCCTGGAGTCCACCGGCACAGATGGTGTCAACGGCGATCATTCCGAGCCGCAGCATGGTGCAATCAATTTCCGCACGGAGGATCTCTGAGGTCAAAGGAGCATTTTTCCATACAAGGGTACGGTCGGGAGCAATGTCGCTTTCTTTCAGAACCTCTATGGCTCTGCGGCATCCGGCTTCAGCAGCGCGGAGCGAAACGATTATTTTCTGCACCTCTGAGAGCTTTTTGAACTCCCGTTCCGGATACAAAGGCTGTTCTGCGATCTCGATGGTAAATCCTGCACCTTTAAGGTTTTCAGCCAGACCTATGGGGAAAGAGTCCGGAACTGTCAGGGTATCCACGCCCCAATCTGCGGCGATGGTTTTGACTGTTTCCAAATGGCTTGAATGAGTACGGCGAACCTCGACTCCGGGGAGAGCAGAAGTGACTGCCCGGTTATACTCCAAAGCTGACACAGCACAGCATTTCCGGGCATCTGATTGCATGAAAAGAAAATTATCCGGCGCTGAAAAGCCGCTGGCGTAGCGCAAATCCGTAACATTGACGCCGTCTCCAATGAGCAATATAGCCTTTTTATTCATAAATATCCAGATCTTGATTTGCAATTTTTGAATTTTACTTGTACATTAAGATAGCGTCAAAAAAATTTTTTTCAAGGGGAAAACTTATGATTGAAGCAATATTTATCATCATTTTCGCATATTTTATCGGCGCAATTCCTTCGGGATACATCATTGGCAAATGCCACGGGATCGATATACGCACCGTGGGATCATGCAATACAGGGGCTACCAATGTGACCCGCTGCATCAGCAAAAAGGCAGGTGTTTTCTGTTTCTTTTGCGACTTCCTCAAAGGGGCGCTTCCGGTGCTGATCGCAGCACACTTTTCTCCTCTTGCCTGGCTGAAAATCGCCGCTTTCGCCGCTGCAGTTGCCGGACACATGTTCCCTGTCTACCTGAAATTCAAAGGCGGCAAAGGAGTCGCCACCGCTGCGGGGGGAGCTTTTGCCATTGCGCCGCTGCCCCTTATGGCGGCTTTGCTTGTCTGGTATGTCGTATTCCGCATTTCCCGTTATGTTTCACTTGCAAGCATTGTTGCTGCAGTGGTGCTGCCTTTGGGGGCTTTGGCTTTGTGTCTGGGATTCGATCCCGTGAAAGTTCATTTTCTGTTGCGGGTCCAGTGGGTAACTGTGATCGCTTTTGCTCTCATCGGTGCATTGGCTGTTTACCGCCACCGGTCAAATATCGTGCGTCTGCTCAATGGGACTGAAAGCCGCTTTGAAAAGAAGAAGTGACCCTTATTGTTGAGCCGCTTCCGGGATCGTTATGGTAAAGACCGATCCTTCTTGGGGAGTGGACAGGGCTTCTATCTGCCACTTGTGCGCCTTGACGATCGCTTTGACCAGTGCCAAGCCCAATCCGTTGCCTTGCAGGTGACGGCTGGCGTCGCTTCTGAAAAAGCGTTTGAAGATCTTTTCCAGATCTTCAGGGGGGATACCGCATCCTGAATCTGCGACAGAAACTTTGATTCCTCCCTTTTCTTTTTTGATTTTCACAGCGACAAAACCTTTGTCTGTAAATTTGAGCGCATTACCGAGAAGGTTTGAAAGAAGCCTTTGATACATTCTTTTGTCTGCAGTGACAAAAATCGGCTCTCCGGGGAGAGGGAGTGAATACTCCAATCCTTTTTCCTCAAACGCTACTTGCATGAATTCGCAGAAGTCTGCTGTGACAGCAGCAAGATCTATTTTTTCCAACTGCAGTGCCCCCGGGGCAGCGTTGGTTCTTGAAATGTCCATGATGGTGTTGACCAGTTCCTTGAGTCTGGAAATTTCTTCAGCGATGGAGGCGCAATCGTTTCTGGTTTCCTCAGAAAGTTTCTGGCGGGTCAACATCAGTTCCACTGTTCCTGAAATGCGGGTCAGGGGAGTCCGCAGATCGTGTGCCACATTGTCAGAAACGGTCCGCAATTCTTTCAGCAGATTTTCAGTGCGTTCATTCATGGCGTTGAAAGTTGCTGTAAGTTCCTGTATTTCCCGGTCGTGGTCAGTGGATTCCCGGAGCCGGATACTGTAATCTCCTGAGGAGATCCGGTTCATGGCAAGGGTCGTTTCTTTCACGCCTCTGATGAAACGCCGGGTCAACAGCCAGGCGATAATGGCGCCGGCAATGGTCATGGAGATCAGAAGCATGGCGCCGATGGTGGTGATATCTGCCAGATAGGCAAGACGCTGGCGCAAGCCTGTGGCAACGACCAGTTTTCTGCCATCGGCGAAGAAAAAGAGCTTGTAGCGGAACTTTTCAATATTTTCAGGGGCTTTATTTTGCTGTAATTTTTCCAATATGGAGGTCGGAATTGCCCCTTTGTGTGACTCCAGATAGAGAGAATTATCTCTGTTGAAGAGGGCGATACCGAAGTTTTCCTGTCCCCGGTTCAGGAGCAGATTGGAAAAATAATTCCGCAAGGCGCTTTTGTTGTGTTCCGGAAAGATTTTTTTGCGGAAGATACCGCCGTTGGAAAGGACCCGCATTTCGCAGTATTCATTGTTATGGAGCGCAAAGGCAGTATAGTACCGTGTCTGGTCCCCCGGACGGGAACTTCCGGAGCGGAATCCAGTGAAAAGCACTCTTATACCCGGGTACTTTTTTTCGAGGAGTTTTCCTTCAGCTTCAGGATATTGATTGCCGTGGAGTATTTCGTTGAAACTCCCTGTGCGTCTGCCGAGAATGTACAACTCTGCTGTCCGCAATGCGATTCTCTGGGCGTTGGCGTCGTAAGCATTGTTGAGCAGTTTGTAGACCAAATAGGAGCAAAGTGTCATGATGATGAGACATGACACAAAGAACAAAAGCGCATAACTCAGCGCCAGACGGGTCTTGAGGGAGTTCCGGAACATCTTTTATTCCAGTATGTAACCGACGCCGCGGACAGTATGGATCAGTTCCCGTTCAAAGGGTTTGTCTACCTTTTCCCGCAGTTTGTAGATCCGTGTTTCGACCACATTGGTCTGAGGATCGAAGTTGTATTCCCAGACATGTTCCATTATCATGGTTTTGGTGACGACTCTGCCGCTGTTCCGCATGAGGTACTCCAGAAGATCGTACTCTCTGGGCGGAAGGTCGATTTTGACGCCGCTGCGTATCACCTTGCGGGTCAGCAGATTGATGGTCAAATCCGCTACCGTAAGAGAGGTCGGTTCCGCACTCATGGTGGAACGGCGGAGCTGTGCCTGGATATTGGCGAGGAGTTCCGTAACAGAAAAGGGTTTTTCCAGATAAAGATCCCCGCCGGAGTGAAGTCCGCGCACCTTGTCTTCCAGAGAATTTTTGGCGCTGAGAATAATGATGGGGGCAGATATTTGCGCCTGACGGAGTTTTTCTATAACAGTGAATCCATCAACCAGCGGCAGCATCAGATCAATGATCGCCAGATCGAAAGTTTCGGTTTTGGCGGTCATAAGTCCGCTCCTGCCGTCAGAAGCGTGAATCGTTGTGTATCCCGCCTCCTTGAGAGCTTTCAGCAAAAAGTCTGCGGTCTTTTTGTCATCTTCAATAACCAGTATTTTCATAAAATCCTCATAGGGCAACGGATCTTGAAAATCCGCTTCCATCTCCTCCTTACAAAGTCATACTATACACCTTATTTGCTTATAATGCAAATATTCATATCTTTTGAAACAGAAAAGTTTTTGTGTGCTATCGTGTTTATTATCATTTGGATACATTATTAAAAAACAAAAGCAGATAACCAAAAAGTGTAAAAGGCAACTATTTTCCCGTAATAATAAGGTGCTATATTATCCTTCGTGTAACTGTGAGGAGTATGGTATTTATGAGTTGCAAAAATTTAAGAGAAAAAATCACTGCCGCCCTTCTTTGGGGGCTGGTGGCAGGCGTGACAATCATGTTTTTCCGGAGTTGGACTCCGGCAACAGCTTCCGGCGTCATGCCGTGGCAGGGGTATTTCTTTACTGCAGTATCGGCTTTCATGCTTTTGTATATCCTTTTTGGAGCCGTTTGTGCTGTATTTTACCGCCCGGCAAGGGCTTTGACAGACGGGGAGCTGCCCGGATGTACTGTGATCGTCCCTGCCTACAACGAAGGAAAACATGTGGCTGAAACCCTTTGCAGCTTGCTTGAGTCAGATTTTCCTGCCGATAAACTTCAAATCATAGCCATCAACGATGGTTCCAAGGATGATACTATGGAGTGGATCCGGTATGCTGAATCCCGTTCAGCAGGCAGGATCATTTCCCTTGACCTTATGAAAAACGGCGGCAAAAAACATGCCCTTTATCAAGGATTTCAAATGGCAGAACATGATATTGTGGTGACAGTTGACAGTGATTCCATTGTGACCAAAGAAAGTCTGCGGAATATGGTCTCTGCTTTCAACAAAAGCGATATCGGCGGTGTTGCCGGAAACATCAGGATCAAAAATCTCTCTGACGGCATGATCCCGAAGATGATGGATGTGGGATTCATGTTCGGTTTTGAGATCATCCGTTCAGCCCAGAGTCTTTTGGGCTGTGTCATGTGCACCCCGGGAGCGCTGAGCGCCTACCGGAAAAGTATTGTCATGCCCTTTCTTGATGAATGGCTTCATCAGACATTTCTGGGAGTTCCAGCCAATATCGGCGAGGATCGTGCCATTGCCACCATGATCCTGCAGCATGGCGCCAAAGTGACATTCCAGAGCAACGCTGTCGCTGCCACCTGTATCCCTTATACTTATGGGCGTTTCTGCAAGATGCTGCTGCGCTGGCTCCGCAGTGATGTGCGTGAAAATCTGCTCATCGGCATTTATTATTTAAAAAACTTGCGTTTCTCTCTTGAATGTGCCGGATTCGGCTTTCACCTGATCGCTTTGGCGCTGGGGACAGTTGTGCCGGTCATTTCCCTCCCTGTTCTTGTTGATATGGTATGTTTTCTTACGCCTGCAGGACTCTTCCATGCCTTTTATTACGGTGTGGCGCTGGGTATCATCGGAGCCCTGATTCCTGCCATGATCTATGCCAAACGGGTATCTGTGCTGGATGCCGTCTGGGCGCCTGTCTACTCTTTTTACAGCATGGCATTGCTGTGGTGGATTCCTGTTTATGCCTTTTTTACAGCCCGGAACAGTAACTGGCTGACCCGGGAATTACCTCAGGCTGCCGTTGAAAAGAAAGAACTTTCCGGAATGTGTGGAAATTCAGAGAGCCTGAACAACTGAAAACTGCCCCCTACCAGCCTCTCTGTCCCGGGTCAACGCTCCCGTTCCCGGGGCAGGGAGGTTTTTTTATTTCCTGACGACCGGAATACAAACATAAAAAAGACCGCTGCATTCCTTTGGAAAGAATCGCAGCGGCTTTGTTTTGATTTTCAGGATCAGCGATCCACACGGGCACTTCCGCCGCCCATGAGTTTTTCGACCTCGGCGACGGTAGCCATGGAGGTGTCGCCGGGAGTGGTCATGGCGAGAGCTCCGTGAGCAGCACCGCAGTTGACGGCTTTGTCAAGATCCTTATAGGTCATAAGTCCGTAAACAAGACCTGAAGCAAAGCTGTCTCCGCCGCCCACGCGGTCGAGGATCTCAAGTCCGTCACGCTGGATCGCCTTGGCAAATTCACCGTCGCACCAGGCAATGGCGCTCCAGTCGTTGATGGAGGCTGTCTTGACGCTTCTCAGTGTGGTGGCAACCACCTTAAAGTTGGGATAGGCTTCGACCACCTGACCGATCATTGCCTTGAAGGAATCCACCGGCAGAGCGCTCAAGGAGGCATCAGTTCCCTTGACTTCAAAGCCGAGAGCGGCAGTAAAGTCTTCTTCGTTACCGATCATCACATCCACATAGGAGGCGATTTCACGGTTGACTTCGCAAGCGCGTTTCTGACCGCCGATGCTCTTCCAGAGAGAGGGGCGGTAGTTCAGATCGTAACTGGTGACGGTACCGTATTTCTTGGCTGCTTTAAGAGCTTCAAGAACGACTCCGGGAGTCGTGTCAGAAAGGGCGGCAAAGATACCGCCGGTGTGGAAATGACGAACACCAAGTTTTCCGAAGATGTATTCCCAGTCGATATCTCCTTCTTTCAGCTGGGAAACAGCGGTGTGACCACGATCGGAGCAACCTTTGGCGCCCCGGAGTCCGAAACCCCGCTCAGTAAAGTTGAGTCCGTTGCGGGCGGCCTTGCCGATACCGTCAAAAGGCACCCAGCGGATGAGAGAGGTGTCAACACCGCCCTGCATGATAAAGTCTTCAATCAGTCTGCCCACCGGATTGTCAACAAAAGAGGTGACAACACCGGCACGGAGTCCGAAACAACGGCGCAGACCGCGCGCCACATTGTATTCGCCGCCCCCCTCCCAGGCACGGAAGGAACGGGTGGTGTGGATCCTTTCATCACCGGGATCAAGACGGAGCATGATCTCGCCGAGACTGATGATGTCATAACGGCACTCTTCAGCACTTTTGTAAACAGGTAACGACATTTTACTCTCCTTTTGATTTGGTTGTATGTCAAATTTGTTTATTTTCTCTGATCGTCTCAATAAGAAAAGAGACCGGACGGAATCCGTCGTTGCATGAGAGCATGGCAGATTCCGGATCTTTCATCCAACCGTCATAGAAATTTTTACCTCCGTGGGCAAGAGCCATGACAAAAGGCGAAAGTGTTTCCCATGCACTGTCGCACAATCCTTCCGGCTTTTTCCAGCCGTCGGCGATAAAAACATCTCCTTCTTTCAGATCACAAGCATGCTCAATGGGATTTTCGTACTTTTCCATCAAATCAGTGTAGCACGCTTTTCTGATGACAGTGATCCGGATCTTTTTCATATCTCAAATGACAAGTGTTCAGCCAAGAAAATCCCTGATGAAATCAGCCATCTTTTCTTTGCAGACGCATGTTTTATGACGCACTTCCTGAGATTTGAGGCTGCTCAGAGGGGCGGGAACAGGG
Source organism: Victivallaceae bacterium (assembly GCA_045596885.1). GTDB lineage: Bacteria > Verrucomicrobiota > Lentisphaeria > Victivallales > Victivallaceae > UBA1784. The sequence goes on along the minus strand of JAZODE010000101.1, from coordinate 13,810 downwards.
GTGCCGGAGACAGCTGAAAGTCTTTCCAACAGCTCAAAACCGTCCTCAGGGATCCGGCTGGCATCCACTGCACTCAACACAGCGCTTGCAAATTTGTAGGGAGAAGCTGTTGAAGCTATGATACAAGGCGTTTCATCATTTGTTGCCTTGCGGTAGTCTTCATAGACCTTCACTGCCACGGCGGTGTGGGTGTCGCAAAGATAGTGTTCATCTTTGAAAAGCCGGGTAATGGTTTCCTGAGTGGATTCTTCATCACAGAAGCCTGCGAAGAACTCCTCTTTGAGTTTTGTCAGGATCTCTGGGGAAACTTCATACTTTCCGGCAGTGGAAAGCTGCGCCATCAATCCGGCAGTACCTTTGGCATCATTACCGTAAAGGTGGTAAAGCAGACGCTCCAGATTTGAGGAGATCAATATATCCATGGAAGGACTGCTGGTGGTGTAGAAAGGACGGTTCCGGTCGTAAACGCCTGTATTGAGGAAATCTGTGAGAATGTTGTTCCTGTTGGAAGCACAGATGAACTTTTTCACCGGAAGCCCCATCTGTTTTGCATAATAGGCGGCAAGGATGTTGCCGAAATTGCCGGTGGGAACACAGACATTGACTGCTTCGCCGAGTTTGGTTTTTCCTTCTTTTACCAGATCGCAGTAGGCAGAGAAATAGTAGACGATCTGAGGAGCAAGGCGTCCGAAATTGATGGAGTTTGCTGAAGAAAACTCCATTTTTTTGTCTTTCAGAAACTGCTGCATCAGAGTGTCGCCGAAAATCTTTTTGACTCCGGTCTGAGCGTCGTCAAAGTTGCCTTCAATGGCACAGACCGCCACATTTTCTCCCTTTTGAGTGGTCATCTGCAGCTGCTGCATGGGACTGACGCCATTTTGCGGGAAGAAGACGACGATCCGGGTTCCGGGAACATCTGCAAATCCCGCAAGTGCCGCTTTCCCTGTGTCTCCGGATGTCGCCACCAGAATGACAATGGTCTTGTCAGGTGCGCTCTTTTTTGCTGAAACAGTCAGCAGAAAGGGGAGTATCTGCAGCGCCAGATCTTTGAAAGCACAGGTGGGACCGTGCCAGAGTTCGAGGATGTGCCGTGAGCTGTCAAGGCTGTGGAGCGGAGCAGGCTGTTCATTGTCAAAGGTGCCGGTGTAGGCGCCGTTGACGCAATATTCCACCTCTTCAGGGGTAAATCCAGTCAAATATTCAGAAAGCAGTGCGGCGGCACGCTCTTTGTAGTTCATATTGACAAGTTTTTCAAGGACGCTTGCCTTGACGGCGGGGAATTCTGAAGGAACGAAAAGTCCGCCTTCACTGGAAATTCCCTGAGCGATCGCCTGAGCTGCAGTGACCTGCAGATCGGCTCTGGTACTGGTGAAATACATCTTTTTTCTCCTGTTATTGGCTTTTGTGTAATATACACCTGAAAAGCTCATTTTTCAACCTGAAAATTTACTCATCCAGGAGCCAGGCGCGTTCAACAGCGATCTCCATGCTCTTTTGGACCCACTTGTAAACTTCAGGCATGAAATCTTTAAGGGGAGCCATACGCTGAGCCACCTGTTTCCGGGTGGTTCTTTTACCGGCGATGGCATTGCGCCAGGTGAAGCCTTCTGTGAGGATGTTGTGAAAATAGGGCTGGAGTTTATCCAGACAATCCGCATATCGGGCGTCCGGAGTGGCGCGGGCGTCGAACTCCTCCCAGAGTGCGCGTATCTTTTTCCCTTGCTCCTCAGGCAGAATGGAAAAAAGTTTGCGTGCGGCTTCTTCTTCACGGGCAGCTTTGGTTTTGTTGCCCTCCACATCGTAGGCAAAGGTGTCACCTGCGTAAATTTCGATCAGATCGTGGACGATAAGCATTTCAATGGCGTGGCGCAGATCCACTTTTTCAACGGCGTACTCTTCAAAGAGCAGCGCCATGACGGCGATGTGCCAGGAGTGTTCTGCATCATTTTCGGCACGGCTCCGGTCGATGAGGAGCGTTTTCCGGTAAACGGATGTCATCTTGTCGATCTCTGCGGTGAATCTTAATTGAGCATCCAGACGGCTGTTGCCGCTGGGAATGAAATATTTGTCGAAATCCATGATCGATACCTTATGATTTTTGTTCCCGGGAATTTTTCTCTTTTCTGAGGCTCCCGGGGGTTGCTCCAAAACGGCGGGTGAAGCAACGGATGAAATAAGCTGTGTCCTCAAAACCGCACAGCGCTGCCGTCTCTTTGACCGAGTGCTGCGCTGTCAGCAGCAGCTGACGGCCTTTCTGGAGACGCATTTCTGTCACATACTGGGGGACCGAGACCCCAAGCACCCTTTTGAATTCACGGGAAAAATACCAACGGCTCAATCCGGCGACTTCTGCCAATTTTTCCACTGAAAGCTCTTTGTCGGAATGAGTTCTGCAAAAATCCAGCACCCGGTCAAGAAATGGAGGGCGGGGGCAGCTGGCATCATGGTGTTCAAGTTCTTTTCCCAAAGCGGTCAAAAGACGGTATCCGGCTGCAGCCGACTCCCAGAAGGTTGAGGGAAAGTCATTTTTCAGGAGCTCATTCATGAGGTAGAGGACCTCTCCTCCCCCACGCAAAGGCACCACGGGACCGAAGCGGCGGCGGAGCTTTTGGATCAGAGAGGCTGCACCGTCACCTCCGAAAGAGGCAAAAAGCACCTCCCAGTGGCGGGATGAATCCGGCAGAAAGTAACGGTGCGGTTCCGGGAATGTAAGCAGCATCGCCATGCCGCACGGAATTTCATGGGTTTTGCCTTCAAATTCCAGAGCGCCGCAGCCGGAAACGGTGTACTGGATCAAGGCACGCTGAGAGTTTTCTCCTCCGCGCTGACTGCCGTCCCAGCTGTATTCCGGGCTTGAAACATAATGATTCCCCACACTGAGGAGTTCCACCGGCAGCGGAAAAAGTTTTTCCGGATAGGTGAAACAACGGCTCCGCATAGTGCCGTAACGATTAGTGAAATCGCACAAATTTTCTATCATTGGCATAATTTTTTTATTTACAAATTTGAATTTACGGTGTATAATAAACACTGTACAACGGAACTTTTCAAGTTTTCTTACAAAAAATATAAGGAAAAAAAGAAAATGAGAAGAAAAATTGCCTTCATCGGTGCCGGGAGTTTCGGCTTTACCCGGGGACTTGTCAGGGATCTGCTTACATTCCCCGCTCTGGCAGACGCGGAGATCGCATTGATGGATATTGATGCAGAGAGATTGGATTTCAGCCGTCAGGCGGTGGAAAAGATCATTGCCAATGGAAAATATCCTGCCAAACTTACCGTGACCATGGACCGTCAGGAGGCTCTTAAAGATGCCGACGGTGTGGTCATCACCATATTGCAGGGAGGATACCGGGTTTTCAGCACCGATATCACCATTCCCATGGAGTACAAGGTGGATATCAATGTGGGGGACACCCGGGGACCTGCAGGGGTTTTCCGTATGCTCCGCACTCTGCCTGTCATGCTTGATATCTGCTCTGATATCGAAAAGCTCTGTCCCAACGCTGTTGTGCTCAACTACACCAATCCCATGGCAATGCTCTGCAGCGGTATGCAGAAGCGTTTCCCACATCTGAATATCACCGGTCTCTGCCACTCCGTACAGGGAACCGCCGGAATGCTTGCCCGCTGGATCGGGGCTGATATGAAAGATATCACCTATACCTGTGCCGGAATCAATCATCAGGCGTTTTATCTGAAATATGAATGGAAGGGCAAAGACGCCTATCCCCTGATCCACAAGGCGATCACCACTAAAAAAGAGATCTACGATGCGCAGCAGGTCCGCAATGAAATGTACCTTGCTCTGGGGTACTATGTGACTGAATCCAGCGGGCACAACAGCGAATACAACGCCTGGTTCCGGAAACGCCCCGACCTCATTGAAAAATACTGCACCCACGGTACCGACTGGAACCCGGGACACCATGCCTATATCCTCAACACCTACGCCCAGCGCAGTAAAAACTGGCGGTCTCTGAGTAAAAAGGCTCTTGCCGAAGATCTGCCTCTGGAAAGGGGAGGGGAGTACGCCTCATTCATCTTCAACGCCGTTTTCGGCGACAATACCCCCTTTGAATTCAACGGCAATGTCCCTAACACCAATCTGATCGAAAATCTTCCTGAAAATGCCTGTGTCGAAGTTCCTGTGCTGGCTTCAAAAAAGGGTATCATGCCCTTCCATGTGGGCGCCATGCCGGAGCAGCTGGCGATCCTCTGCAATACCTCCAGCCGCTGCGAAGAGCTGGCGCTTGCCGGTGCCCTGCAGGGAGATCCCCGGCTTATCTATCAGTCCATCATCTTTGACCCTCTGACCTCGGCGGTCCTCTCTCTGGAAGAGATCCGGGAAATGGTCAACAGGATGTTTGGAGCCAACAGAAAGTATTTGGGCTACTTCAAATCTCTCAAGGTAAAGTAAATTTTCTTTTTGCCGACGCAAAAAGTCCCGGGATCTTCAGCAGATCCCGGGACTTTTGCTTACAGAGAAATTTTCAGTAGAGTGAATCAGGGAAATAATGCTTTTCTGCATTGGCAGGTGTGACAACTTCAGATTTGACCACGACCTCTCTGGCTCCGGGATTCTTTTTGTTGTTCCGCAACCCTTTGAGGGCAAGGTCTGCGCCGGTTTCGATCATCCGGGGGGGATAGGTGACGGTCGCCTTGACCAGAGGATCTTTCTCTTTCACCATCCTGACGATGGCTTTGGCACCGCCGCCGCCCACAAAGACCTTCACATCTTTGCGCTTGGACTCCTTGTAGGCTTTGAGGGCTCCGATGAGAACATCATCGTCTCCAGCCCAGACGCCATCGACTTTTGCGTATTTCTGGAGGTATTTTTCCATGAGTTTCAGCCCTTTTTCTGTATTCCAGTCGGTAGGCTGGGAGTCAAGGATACGGATCTTGGGATATTTGGCTTTGAGGACCTTTTTGAAACCGTTGACCCGTTCGGTATTGATGGGGCACAAGACACCTTCCATAACAAGGATATCTCCTTTGCCGCCCAGAGCATTGCCCATGGCGACTGCAGCGGCTTCCCCCAGACTGGTGTTGTCGCCGTTGACAAACACATCTTCAGCTTTGGAGGGCAGGGGATTGGAAACCACAACCAGATAGATCCCCCGTTTTTTGGCAAGTTTGCACACATTATCCAGAGGCTCCGGTTCCTGGCTCAGGATAACAAGGGCGTCGGGATTCTGCATCATCAGCTGTTCAATGGCATTGACCTGTGCTGCGCCACTGCCGCTGGTTGCGACGGTGACGGCAACATCTTTGTTGGCACTTTCAAGGCGCTTTTTTGCCTGTTCAGCGTGCCAGACCACGCCCCCGGTCCAGCCGTGGGTGGCGGCGGGGACAGAAATGCCGATCTTGAGTTTTTTCTCGCTTTTTCCGCATCCGCACAACAAGGCGGCGCACAACATAAGAGGAAGCAAAAATTTACCCATGGTGACTTACCTTTCTTTACGATATTGGGATAAAACTGCTATAATGATGACGGCACCTTTGACACACTCCTGAAGCCGTGGAGAGATACCCCACGCCACAAGAGCGTTTGAGATCACCGTCAGGATCAGTATACCTGCCACAGTTCCAGTGACTGTGGCTTTACCGCCTGACATGCTGCTGCCGCCTACGATCACGGCGGCGATGGCGTCAAGTTCGTATCCGGTGCCGTCGTTGGCTGAGCTGATCCCGCCCAGCCTTCCGCCCCAGAGAAGGGCTGAAAGGGCACAGAGCATACCGGTAAAGAGGTAGGTTTTGAACTGGATCAAGCCTGTGTTGACCCCAGAGAAGCGGGCGACCTTTTCGTTGGAGCCTGTGGCTCTGACCCGGACGCCGAAAACAGTTCTGCTCAAGATCAAGGCTCCTGCGGCGCCGGCAAAGAGGAAGATCCACAAAGTGCAGGAACTGTCGAGAGTACTCAAGAGCGGATTGTTCAGATTGACTCTTCCGGCGTCCCCCAGATAAAGGGCAAGGGAACGGAAGATGGACATGGTACCGAGGGTGACGATAAAAGGAGGCAGCTTTGCGAATCCGGAAAGAGCTCCGTTGAGGGCGCCGCCAGCGGCACCGGCTGCCAGAGCAATGGCAACAAGGCAGAGGAGCTGTCCCGCAGGAGAGGTGCAGCAAAAGGGCGCCAGTTTGAAAGCAATGACGCCGGAGAGGGCAAAAAGGGACCCTACAGAAAGGTCGATGCCCCCGGCTCCGATAATAAAGGTCATGCCGATGGCAATGATCCCGGTGTAGCACGCCTGCCGGAGCATGACCGCATAGTTGGCGGCGATCCTGAATGATTCACAACTTGCCGCACACAGGATCAACAGCAGCAGCAAGGCGATCCATGAGGCGTAAGACTCAATAAATTTTTTCATTTTTCCACTCCCGCAGCTTTACGGATTATATGTTGTTCTGTCAATTCTTCTCCTGAAACTTCTCCGGCAAGAGCGCCGTTGCGTATGACCATCACTCTGCTGCACAGCCCCAGCAGTTCTTCCAGATCTGAGGAAATCAGCAGACAGGCGCATCCTTTTGCCGCCAGATCATGAACAAAGTCATAAATTTCCCGCCGGGCTCCCACATCAACGCCCCGGGTGGGTTCGTCAAAGATGAATATTTCAGGAGCTGTGTCAAGACATTTGGCTATGGCGACTTTCTGCTGATTGCCGCCGCTCAAGTTCTTGACCTCCTGAGCGGGGGATGTACATTTGACGCCGAAAGACCGGATGTAGTGAAGAGCTCTTTCCCGGATGGATCCAAAGTTGAGAAAGCCCCCTCTTGCATAATTGGACTGGGAAGCAAGAGTCATATTTTCGTCAATGGGGAACTCAAGGAGGAGTCCGCTGCCCTGCCGGTCTTCGGTAAGGAAGGCTATCTTGTATTTCAAAGCCTCCTGTACCGAATGGATGTCTGCTTTTTTGCCGTTGATATTGATAGCCCCTGAGGTTATACGGCGCAAACCGAAAAGAGCTTCGGCAAGTTCACTGCGTCCGGCGCCGTTGAGTCCGGCAACGCCTAATATTTCCCCGGCGTGGAGTTTGAAAGAGATATCTTTTACTCCGCGGGCACAAAGGTGTTCGGCTTCAAGTTTGACGACTTGGCTGTGCTCAGAAAGTTTTGGGGGAAAGATCCTGCTGAGTTCTCTGCCCACCATTTTTTCTGCCAGACTCCGGGGCGTCAGCTCTGAAGCCGGATGAATTCCCGCCATCTCTCCATCACGCAGAACCATGATATTATCGCAAAGGCTGATGACTTCATCCAACTTGTGTGAAATGTAGATAATGGCTTTGCCTTTGGCGGTGAGACTTCTTATCAAGCTGAAGAGTTTTTCAGTTTCAGTGTGCGAAAGCACTGTTGTGGGTTCATCCATAATGAGGATGCCTGAATCGCAGTTGACAGCTTTGGCGATCTCCACCATCTGCTTTTCAGCTACGGTCAGAGCTGAGACCAGAGCATGAGGTGAAAGAGAAACTCCAAGAGAATCCAGAAGCTCCTCTGCTTTTGAAGCCATAGCTTTCATGCGGAGCACGCCGCCTCTGGTTTGCTCCTGCCCGAGAAAGATGTTCTCTGCCACGGTCAAATCAGGCGCAAGGTTGAACTCCTGATGGATCGCTGCTGCGGGAACACGGCAATCGACTTTTCCTGCAGAGGGTTTGAGCAGTCCGCAAATACTTTTGACCAAAGTGGACTTTCCGGCTCCATTTTCTCCGGCAATGCCGAGAATGGAACCGGACTCCAGCTGAAAAGTTATGCCTGAAAGAACTTTTACACTCCCGTAGGCACACTCCAGATCTTTTACATCAAGGGCAATATTTTTGCTCATGATCTTTTATTTGATGGTATAGACCCATGTTGAATTTGTGAAAACAGCTGTTACACCGCCGTTGGCAGCCATGCGTCTGAGCCAGCCTTCCACAGCGGCGGCGCTTTCAGCAGCTCCGGCAGCCTTGGCGATATCTTCAGCGGAACCGGTGAAGCCTGCCATATTTTTGAAGGCGGCATCCAGTTTTGCTTTCAGCTCCAGTTCGCCGGTGGCGGCAAGTTTGTAAGCCTGAACGCCCGGCTGGTGGAAGGCGTTGATATTGATGTATTCCGCATAAATCGCCACGGCGCGTTCATAAAGGGCAATGATCATACCCAGTTCAAAGACGGTGAGACGGGGCAGTTTGATGGAAATGGTCTGGCGCCCTTTGCTGCGGAGCGCTTCGGTGAGTCCGGCGCAGAACCCGTGGAGATAATCCCCCATGCAATTCCCGTCTCCCAGATCGATCTTTTCTGCATCGGCGAGGAGCTCAATAAATGTGGCAAAGAAATCATCCCGCCCGTCATTGAGCTGCTGAATGAAGGCGTGGGCGTCGGTCCCCCCTTTGTTGCCGAAAACATTGAGCCCCTGATGACAGACCTTTCCTTCAAGGTCAAGCTCTTTGCCCAGACTTTCCATGACCAGCTGCTGCAGGTAACGCGAAAGAAGGACCAGACGGTCACTGTAGGGGACGATGACCATGTTTCGGTCCCCTTTGCCCTTACCGGCGATATACCACATGGCGCTGAGCATCATAGCGGGATTTTTGAAAGCGTCGGTTTCCCGTGTCAGTTCATCCATGCGCAGAAATCCTGCGATAAAGGATTTGAAATCGATACCGGTCAAAGCGGCAGGAACATGTCCTACAATGGCACTTTCGCTGGTGCGTCCGCCGATGGAATCAGCCATTTCAAAAGAGGCGAGGAACTTTTTCTCTGCGGCATATTTGTCAAGTTTGCTTCCCGGCATGGTCACAGCAACGGCATGGCGTCCAAAGTCAAGTCCCCGGGCGGCGTAAAAGCGTTCCATGGCGACCATGTTGTTTTTGGTTTCCTGAGTACCGCCGGATTTGGAGACTACCAGATGCAGGGTTGTTTCAGGATCCATGACCTGACAGAGGTCTGCAAATTCGGCAGAGTCGGTATTGTCAAGGAAATAGATTTTCAGACCGTTCTGCCGTTTTTCTGCTGAAAGTTCGTTCCAGTAGGGGCCGTTGATTGCAAACTGAAGCAGCTGGGGCCCCAGAGCGGAACCGCCGATACCATTGACTGCAACAGCAGTGAAGCGACGCCCCGTGGAGCCGGTGATCTCACCGGAACGGACTTTAGCTGCGAACTCCTCCACAGCTTTGTACAAGTCGGAGCTGCAGTAGTTGATACGGTCGGTAAAGTGGGTGACTTTACGATTTTCGTCGGGGTTTTTGATCTCGCCCTTTTCAATGGCGGCGATCCCGGCATTGGCTTTGGTGAAAAGGGGAGCCATCTTTTCAAGATCGGCATCGGTGAAATCCATTCCGGCGAAATTGATTTCAAAACCGCTTTCTGCATCTGTGATGGTGTATTTGCGGCAACGGTCAAACCATTGGGACATTATTGCAATTCTCCTGAAATTAAAAAACAGGCGGCAATACTTTCATTTTTGAAAGCGGCGCCGCCTGTTTCATCTTGTATTTATCGCTTGAAAAAACAGAGCTTTTCAGCGGATCATTCTTCCTCAGCCAGTTCAGCTGCAACTGCTTCAGAAAGTTCGTAGTTGGCAGTGACCTGCTGGACGTCGTCAAGCTCTTCCATGCGGTCCACCAGGCGGATGACCTGACGGGCAACGGCGGCATCGGTGATCTCAACCACCATATCAGGCTTGCGGACGATACCGGCTTCTTCGGTGGGAACCTGATTGTCTTCAAAGACCTTGGCGAGAGCTTCAAAGTTTTCGGGAGCAGCCCAAACTTCGGCTACACCGTCTTCCACCTGGATGTCATCGGCACCGGCTTCGAGGGTGATTTCCATAAGTTTGTCTTCATCTGCCCATTCGCCGGTGATGACGAAATGTGCCTGACGCTGGAAGATACGGGCAACAGCACCGGAACCGGCAAGGTTTCCGCCGTTGCGGTCAAAGGTCATACGGACATCGCTGATGGAACGGTTGCGGTTATCGGTCAGACATTCGACGATAACAGCGACACCGCCGGCGGCGTAGCCTTCGTAGACGATTTCTTCAAAGGTGACATCCCCCAGTTCGCCCATACCTTTTTTGATGGCGCGGTCGATGTTGACGTTAGGCATGTTCACAGCCTTGGCGGCAGCAAGAGCGGAACGCAGTTTGGGGTTGGAGTTGGGATCGGAACCGCCCATCTTGGCGGCGACCATGATTTCTTTACCGATACGGGAAAATGCTTTACCGCGAACTTTATCGGCGGCGGCTTTCTTGTTTTTGATGTTTGCCCACTTACTGTGACCGGACATAATAAATTCTCCTGTAAAAAATGGTGAAAATTAAATTTTCTTAATATATCTCTGTTGTGACGATTTTTCAAGTCCAATGAAAAAAATTTATCAATATTTGAATAGTCCGGGTTGAAAAACACTCTCTTGTGTGGTATCTTGAAAGCATGAACACTTTGGAATGAACAGAATAACAAGAAGGTTGAACAAATTATGGAAAAGCGTTTTGCCCACGAAAATTTTCCCCCGGAGATCCAGGAACAGGCGGATCGGATGAATACGGATGAGTCCAAAGTTCCCTTTGTGGAACTCCCCCCGCTCCCCATTGACGGACACACTACCGGGAGCGAATTTCAAACCCGGATCCGCCCCCGGCTGGTTGCCGCTTTTGAAAAATACATGTACGGTCCCGTGCCTCCCCGTTGTGAAGAGGTTATTTTCAAGCAGACAGAGGAGGGACGCGCCTATAACGGTTTGGGCATCCGCCGTGAAGTGGATATCATCTGCCGTCACAAAGGCATGGAAAGAGTTCTGCATCTGGTCCTTTTTCTGCCTGCTGAGGCAAAAGGGAAGGTTCCTGTCTTTTTCGGTTTGAACTTTAAAGGCAACCATGCCATTTCCACAGATCCCGATGTAAAGTTCCATCCTTTTGAGCGTTATGCGCCTGTGAATCCGGATTCTTTGCGTCAGGCGGACAACAGATGTGACGAATCCGGCAGGGGGGCGACCGCATCACGATGGGATATTGAAAATGTCCTTAAAAGGGGGTATGCCACAGCATCGATTTGTTACTTTGACATCTATCCGGACATTCCTGCCGGTTTTGAGAAAAGCATCATGCGGATGTTTTACACCCCTGAAGTGTGGAACTCCCCTCAGCGCGACTCAGGCGCTATAAGTGCCTGGGTGTGGGGCATACAGCGGGGGCTTGATTATCTGGAAACTGTGCCTGAGATCGACAACTCCAAGATGATGGTCCACGGACACTCCCGTCTGGGTAAGACCGCCTTATGGGCGGGAGCCAACGATCAGCGTATCGCTCTTACCATTTCCAACTGTTCCGGAACTTGCGGCGCCAAACTCTGCCACCGCTTCTTCGGAGAGAGCTTTGAATGGATCCACCTCTGGAACCCTCACTGGGTGGTCCCCGGATTCAAAGAGTATCTGCAGCGTGACACAGAGTTCCCCATCGATCAGCACATGCTCATGGCGACCATCGCTCCCAGATTGCTCTATGTGGCAAGCGGTTCTCTTGATGAGTACGCCGACCCCCGGGGTGAATTTGAAGCTGCCGTTGCGGCAAGTCCCGCATGGCGTCTGAGCGGCGGATCCGGAACGGGGACCACGACCTTCCCGCCCTGCGGCAAGCTGGTGGGGAACGAGATCGGTTACTATCTGCGTGAAGGGGAACACGATTTCACCCCTGAAAACTGGCGTGTCCTGATGGACTTTGCCGATGAAAAGATAAAGTGAGGTAAGAAAACACCTCCAAAAGAAAGCCGCCTCCCGGAGTTGCATACAGGGAAGCGGCTTTTATATTGCAGGGCAGGGGAACTTATTTTTTCTCAACAGCGGCGGAAGGTGTTTTTTTCAGATCTCTGTGGAGCGGATTGACCTTGCCGTCACTCCAGTTTTTGACTGCGATAAAGCAGAAAAGCTGAAAAATCCCCCAGAAAAACAAAAGCCGCAGAAAGATGACAGCGATCCTCAAAGGTTCTGCGCCATAGCGCTTCAAGATGTAAAATCTCATAATCACCCAACAGACAGCCAGAACTGACAGATTGCAAGCCCCCAGAAGCAATGCTTCACGGTGGCGGATGAAATTTTCAATCGTTTTGCCTTCGACTCCTGAGAGTTTTGCGACAAATTCAATGATCTCCATGGGAATATGTCCCAGCAGAAGCAGAAACCAGATCAGAAAACCGTAGGGATCGGCACTGTCAAGTTTATAAGAATGTCCTGCCGCCAGAAGGGAAATCAGCAATATGATACACCCCAGTGACAAGACCGCCCAGTCAAAGCGGCGGAACCTGACCAGAAAAGCAGGAACCTGTGCCTTGTTTGCAAGTTCGTTTTTTTTCTTTTTCTTTGCCATGGTCATTTGTTCCTTTTACGGCTTTTGTACGGAGTGCCTCCGGCGTTGGCGCTCATCTTGCTGATGACCAGATAGGTGATCAATCCGGCAGCGATCATGCCCACGACAAGGGCTCCGTAGGCGTGGGGCCACCAGATGCCTTCGGTCATGGCGGTGAATTCTGACATGCCGCCGATACCTGTAATAACGGTAAGAGGCATGAAAACCACATTGATGATAGCGAGGTATTTCATGATGACCGCAAGATTGTTGCTTGAAACCGACATGCGGGCATTGGACATTCCGGCAAGGATCTCTGCGTAGATATTGGCAAGGCGGTCCCCCTGTTCGTTTTCGATGGTGACATCCTCAAGAAAGTCCTTTTCGCTTTCGTTGAATCCGATACGGTTTGAATCGTTGCGGAGCCGTCTCAGAAGCAGCAGATTGGCACTGGTGGCGGATTCGTAAAAGGTGAGACTTTTTCTCAGGGCGAAAACATTCATCAGGGACTTGTTGGTGATGGCGTATGCGATCTTGTCTTCAATTTCCTCTGAAATATTGCGGATGATTCGCAAATGCTGCAAAAAGTGCTGAGTGGCATGGTGCAGCAAACGCAGCAGTATGCCCTGCAGTGTGTTGCCCCGCATAGGCATTCGCCCGTGCTCAAAAAGGGGCATATTATTATCCTGCAGCACGATGATGCGGTCAGGGAAAAGAAATGCACCCACGGTGGCGATCTTGAATGAAAGATGTCTTTCAAACTGGAAATTCCGGGGGCGTTTCATAATGACAGCAGTATACTGCTCCTCATACTCCACTCGGCTGACGGCATCTTCGTCAAGGGCGGACTCCAGAGTATGAGGATCTATACCGCAAATCTGGGTCAGATACTCTTTTTCTTCGGTGGTCGGTGCGCTGTAGATCTGGATCATACCCGATTGTCCTTCGGGGCATGACTGCACACGACCATCCACAAGGTCGTAACATCTCAACATGTTGAACTCCTTTTTAATTCTTTCCGTTTTGTTTTGGATGAATGCAGCCGGAATACGGAAAAAGGAGTCCTGTAACAGAAGGGAAGGGGGGGCGTTTTATATAGCCCCCAATATACAGGAGTCTTTTCCCGCATCGGGCCGCAATCGCGGTCCAGGGTCGTCGCTGGTACTCATAAGACGATCATTTACTCCTGTGTTGGTTGATAAAAGGTGCGGCGTTGGATTCCGCCGCACCGCGGCTTGCAATTTTTTCAATATAACACTGAGAGAAAATTTTTTCAAGTCCGTGACAGAAAAAATATTCAATTTTGAGGTGATTTCAAAAGTCATTCAAAAAATGACAAAGATGCCATTCGCAAAGAGCTGTAAAGGGTAGTTTGAGGTTGCTACCTGTAAGGTAACAGGCGCTTGTCCCGCCGTAGCTTTATGCGAAGGCGGAAAAACGCTCCCTTTATCAGATCGAAGCGAGGGCGCTTTGACAATTTTGAGGAGTTTTGAAATT